>NZ_JBEZLM010000009.1:137975-360746 GCF_040652095.1 Streptomyces sp. NPDC048290 | reverse complement strand
ACGGACGCTGCTCACCCCTCTTCATGCCCAGGCTAACAAGCCGTCAGACTCACACATTCCAAGGGGTTGAGTGCCATTTAGTTAGGAGTTCTAAGGGCGAGAGGCGAGCGGATTGTGTCAGCGATTCCGGGCGAGTTGGCGGTACAAGGTAGCCGGCCTTCTGCTGTACGGCAGGTCCGACGCTGCGGCGGGTGCATGTGTCGCTTGAGCAGGTACAACAACGAGGGGCGCTGCACGGTCTGCAGCCGAAGAACCAGGGGGTCTCTGCCGGTGGATCCGTCAGTCCCTCCGCACGTCTGGCTGGATCTCAATGTCCAAAAAGCATTAGTGGAACGAGATTTCGGCACGCTCTGTCAACTCGTGCGCAAGATAGGCGGGTTAAGGCAAGAAGACCTGGCTGCCCTGGTCGGCCTTAGCCAGGCGTTTCTGTCGATGCTGGAGTCCGGAACCCGTCGGCTCACGAACATCGACAAGATCATTGCTCTGCTCGAAGGGCTAGATGTGCCCCCTGAGCTGACAGGACCGATGCTAAGACCCTTCGACGCGGCCCCAGACGACGCGTAGGCGTAGGCAGATCAAAGCTGCTCAGGTGCTTCACCGTCGAGATATCGCTCAAGTGATATCACCTCCGGGATATGACGTCACGGGGTTTCGGTAGCACCCTCATGGACTGGCCCAGCGAATTATCGGGGCCGCACAGCACAACGTCAGATCCGAGACAGACCGAGCCAGCTATAGGAGATGAGTGCTATGCCAACACCTCGCCGAGCCAAGAATGACCATCTGATCTACGCGGACGTCGTCGACTCGAAGAGCAAGGCAGGGGTCTGGATGGGGGAGCGTGACGCCTTCCAGGCCAAGCAGGCCGAGATCCTGGAAGGGGTCAAGGACAAGACCGACTGGGTCCCGGTCGAGAACGCGATCATGATGGTCAGCACCGAGCCCGCCGGAATCACGTTCATCGCCGCGAACCCGACCCTGCCCGGCGTCATCGTCCTCGCCGACGGCGGCTCCCCGGAGGCCTCGGCGCAACTGCAGGCCGCGGGCGAGGAACTGGTCCGCAAGGTAATGGCCGAGCGCGGGATCGTCGCCGAGGAAGCCGCGTAACCACAGTGGCCTCCTCACAGCTCCTGTGGGGGAAGTACATCCAGTACGACCGGGACGGGCGGACTGCTCTCCTCGACCCGGTCACGCTGGAAAGCGTGTACCTCGACCGCGGGGAGGTCAACGACCTCTCCGCGGTTCCCCCGACCGCGACGCACACAGCTCTCTCCGAGCTCGGCTTCACGCCCGACACCCCCGAGGTCGACCCGCGTGAGGCACTCCATACCCGCCTGAGCAACCTCGGCCTTGATGCGACCCCGGTCAGGATCAGCGGCCTTCGCGTCGTGCTCACCGACCGCTGCAACATGGCGTGCAGCTACTGCTTCGTCGACACGAACACCGGCAAGCCGGACATGAGCGAGGACGACCTCGCCGCAGGCCTGACCTACCTGTTCGAGACCAACGCCGGCCAAGACGAGGTAGCCATCCAGTGGTTCGGCGGCGAACCAACAACCCGCTTCGACCTGATGCAATACGGCGACGACCTCGCCGACAAGCTCGCAGCCGAATACGGCGTAAAGCAGGTGCGGCGGACCGTCGTCACCAACGGCGCCCGCCTCACCGACGATATGGCCGAGCACTTCGCCCGCTACCGGTACGGGGTCGGTATCTCCATCGACGGGCCGCCCTCCATCAACTCCGCGCACCGACGACTCCTCGGCGGGCAAGCAGCCGATGACCGCATCCGCCGCAACGTACGCCGGCTCCTGGAAATCGATGGCATCCACGTGGGCTGCAATCTCACCCCGACACCGGCGAACATCGGCCGCCTGGCTGAGACCGTCACATGGATCATCGAGGAACTCGGGCTGAAGTTCATCTACGCCAACACCCCCATCCCCGCCGGAGGCCGCTGGATCGTCAACGGGGCCGACCTGTCGAAGGAGCTGTACCAGGCGCGGCTTGTTGCCCTGGGGCGTGGCGGGATGATGTTCTCTGTCCTGGACCGCGCCTTCCAGGCACTCGACCGGCGTCGGCCCATGCTGCTGGATCACATGCAGAGCGACCGCACCCTGAACGTGGCGCTGCTGCCAGGCCAGCGGGTCAGTCTGTGCGACATCAACTTCACCGAACCCGAGTTCCTCCACACCCTCGATGAAATCCGCGCTGACACAAGTCTGTTGGGTGGCATCGCCAAGAAGGTGGCGCCTCTGCCGGAGTGCGGCACGTGCCCAGCGTTGGCGATCTGTGGTGGCCCCTCCCGCAATGAGCAGCTGCTGATCGGTGGGGAGCGGCCGGACCCGCAGATGTGCGCGTTCTACACCAGCACGGTCGAGATCGCCGTGTGGGACAGCACGGGGGTGCAGTGAACACCCACACCGCGACCAGGCCGCCCGCACCACGGACTGGCCGGGGGCGGTTTCGGTCGGCGCTGATCAGCACCGCCGGGCATTGCAAGATCGCATGCGGCTTCTGCTTCCGCGCCGACCGAGCCCACGGCTACCTCCCCCTGCCCCTCTACACCCGCAGCCTGTCCCGACTGAAGGAAGCAGGTGCCGAAGAGATCTGCCTCACCGGTGGCGAGCCCGCCCACCACCCAGAGCTGCGGCAACTCGTGCGTCTGGCCCACCAGTTCGGCATGCCGATCTCCGTGGTCACCTCCGCCCGCGCCCCCGAGGACGTGGAACGATTGGAGGAAGTGGCGCACCTGCTGGCCAACGTAACCGTGTCCGCGGACTCAGCTGCCGCGATGAAGCTCGGTCGCACCCACCGCAGCGCCGCCACGGGGATCGCCACCCTCGACAAGCTCAGCGCCACACGGGGCAGGATCTTGCACGTCACCTACTGGCAGCTCACCGATGCCGAGTGCCGCGCCCTGCATGATCTGGTTGCCGGAGCGAACGCGGAGGTCCAATTCAGTCCGGTCATGCTCGATGAAGCCGACCGAACTCGCGCAGGGTGGAGCCTGCCCGACTATCTCGATCAGCAGAGCCAGGACACCGCCCTGTTGGGCACCCGCTTCCGCCTCACGTCGCGCTTCCACCAGCACGTCCAAGACCTCCAGGCCCTGCACCGCGAACCACCTGGGAGGCAACGCTGCCAGGGCCCGTCCCTGTACGTGTCCGCGGGAGGTGAGATCCGCCGCTGCCCCTACGGCACAGCCTCGGTGAGCGTGACCGCCCCCAGGGCGACCATCCGCGACTTCCTCAACGCCGAGCCCCAGGAGTGGACCACCCCGTCCTGCGCGGCCATCTGCCGCGCCGAACCCCCACCTGGGAGCAGCCCATGACGAACCCCATCACCACCCGAGACGAGTTCCTCGACCGCTGGTGCATCCCGCCGAACTTCCCGGTCGACAGCGAACTGATCAGCTTCGACTACAGCTTCCCGCCCGCCGTCGACGTTCTCGCTGCGGTCCGGCAGGACGAAGAAGTACGGTTCACGATCCTCGGTGACGACGACTGGGCCCTCCGCATGGATCGCACCGCCGCTTTCCGCACTGCTCCGATCGACGAGATCGTCACGTGGCCGTTCCGGCTGGTGCACTTCAACCTCACCCGCTTCTACTCCGGCATACTCGCCGGCTTCCAAGAACAGGTCATGATCCCCTGGCGCACCCGGATGTCCGGCTGGGGATACACGTGGCAGCGATGTGCGCCCCTACTCTTTCTGTCCACAGCCGGTGCCGCGTCGACGTATCACAACGACAACTCCCACGGCCTGGTGTGGCAGATCGAGGGCACCAAGACGTTCCACAGCTACCACGACCCCGGCAGCGTCCTGTCCGCCGAGGCTGCTGTTGTTGGCGAGACCACCGCTGAGGAGCCGCCCGAGCACGATCCGGCCGACCGGCTCTCGGTTCGTATGGAGCCGGGCGAAAGGCTGTGGAGTCACGCCTTGACCCCGCACTGGGTGACCACCGAGTCGCCACTCGCGATGAGCGTCACCCTTGCCCACGGCGGGCTCTGCCATCAGGGCCGCTTCTCAGACCGAGAGTTGGCGCTGCGCGCCTACTGGGACAAGCATCCCGACGAAGCGTGGATGCACGATCTCCGCAACGTCCGCTACTGACTGGCCGGAAAGCCGCTCTTGGCCCCAGCAACGGGTCGTTCCACACTGCGGGCAGGTTCACCAAGGGGGAGGCGGCGTGGCCAAACGGAAGCGTCGACGCACCAAGGCGCAACGGCGGAGCCTCATCCAGCAGCGCGTCACTCTCGCGACCGCGGCGATCGTCGCTATGGTGTTCGTCTTCCTCGAAGTGCCGTGGCTACTGCTGGGGTTGCTGTTAGCGACTGCAGTCGGGGCCACGGTCTGGGCCCTACGGAGAGTCGATCGCCGCGCACGTGACGGTGACAGGGCCTGGCGCGAGCAGGACCGTCGTATGGCCATGGAGAGATCCATGACGGCAATCGACGCGATGAGCTGGCAGGACTTCGAGCACTACATCGCGGAGCTGTGCCGCAGGGACGGCTGCACCAAGGTGCGCGTGGTGGGCGGCTCCGGGGACCTCGCCGCCGACGTCCTCGGTCATATGCCGGACGGCCAGCGGCTCGTCGTCCAGGTCAAGCACTACGCACCGCATCGCACCGTTCCCAGCGGGGACATGCAGAAGTTCGTCGGCATGGCCTTTGCTGAACACCACGCAGACGTAGCCGTGTTCGTCGCCACCTGCGAATACAGCACTGCCGCCCGAACCCTCGCCGCCAAGCACAACATCGTCGCGCTCAACCGGGACCTGTTCGGCTCCTGGAACAACGGTGCACGCCTGGACTCTCTGCTACCGCTCGGGGGCGCCGGCAGCGGGCCTTCCCGGACGGGCAAGACGGGGCGCGGCACTCGGCCACCAGGACCGAAGCCGACGAACCGCCGTACACGCGAAGCACGTTGAACCGACCAAATTGGGGCGGTCAGCCAGAGTGCTGACCGCCCCAATCACATGAAGCGAGGTCCTACGGGGTGAGCCGGTTCGGTCCGCGGAACAGGAAGGCGGCCTCGCGGATGGAGTCGAGTCCGAGCATGACCATCAGCACCCGACCCAGGCCCATACCGAGGCCTCCGTGCGGCGGACAGCCGAAGCGGAAAGCGTTCAGGTAGTCCTGCAACGGCTCGGTGCTCATGCCCTTCTCGGCGGCCTGCTTGAGCAGTACGTCGTACCTGTGCTCACGCTGGGCGCCGGTGGTGACCTCCAGGCCCTTCCAAAGCAGGTCGAAGCTCAGCGTCAAGCCCGGGTCACTCTCGGGGCGCATGTGATAAAAGGGGCGAATGCTCGTCGGGTAGTGAGTGACGAACACCCACTCGTGCCCGGTCTGCTCCTTGAAGTGCGCGGAGATGCCCCGCTCGCCCTCCGGGTCCAGGTCCTCCTTCGTGCCCTCCGGGTCCCAGCCGCCCGCCCGCAGGATCTCTTGGGCTTCGGCCATGGTCACCCGAGGAAATGGCATCGTGGGGACCGTGACGTCGACGCCGAAGGTCTCGCGGATCGCCTCACCATGAACGTCGGCGACCCTGGCGATAGCGTGAGTGAGCATCTGCTCCTCGAAGACCATGACGTCCTCGACGCCGTTGATCCAGGCGAGCTCCACGTCGACGCCGGTGAACTCCGTCGCATGCCTCGACGTGAACGACGGCTCGGCGCGGAAGACGGGGCCGATCTCGAAGACCTTGTCGATGCCGGCGGAAATCGCCATCTGCTTATAGAACTGCGGGGACTGCGCGAGGAACGCGGAGCGATCGAAGTAGCCGAGCTTGAACACCTCGGCCCCGGACTCGCTCGCGGTTCCCATCAGCTTCGGGGTGTGCATCTCGGTGCAGCCCTGGCTGTAGGCGTACTCGCGCATGCCCTGCTCGAGAGTGGTCTGTACAGCGAACAGGAGCTGTGCCTGCGGACGCATCCGCACGTCGAGGAACCGCCAGTCGAGACGGTGCTCCAGGCCGGTGTGTTCGTCGATCGGCAGCGGTGTCTCGGCCCGGTTCAGAACCTCCACTTGCTCGGGCACGAGTTCCAGGCCGCCGAGGTTGACGATCGGGTTGTCGACTACGCGGCCGGTGATCCTGACCGCGGACTCGGTGGTCAGGCTCTCCAGGGTGACTTCGGTGCTGTCGCTCTCGCCGCCACGCCTGTGGGTGACCTGCACCATTCCGGTGTGGTCGCGGACGATGACAAACTGCATCTTGCGCTGCAGCCGAAGGGTGTTCACCCAGCCGCAGACGGAAATGGTCTCGCCAACGTGTTCTCGCAGGTCGGAGACCAATACACGGGGAGTCGTGTGGATCATCTCGGGCCCTCCCGGGGCGTCGTCATGATCCCTTGGGGGCGTGGGCGAGAAGGGGACTCGCGGTGCCACCACGCCTTTGCCGCCACCAGACGGCGACGGCCTCATTCAGGCCCGGTCACGGGGGCCAGCCGGCGGGGCATTGGGCCGAGTCGATCGGCCGTTCCTCCCCGCGCTCGGGAGGGTCTTCACGTGGGGCGCGAGACTGCCTTCACAGCTACCAGCAGCTCTCTCTGCTCGCGGATCCCGTCGCTACTTGTCTCCGTCAACGCGTTGGACCTGAGCATAGCGGTCCAGGAGCGCAGAGCAGCAAGATTTCCCAGTAAGCCATCAGACCCAGTGGCTCAGCTCCTCCGCCGGTCTCGCTGTACGACCGCCCCAGCCGCCGGATATTACTGCTGTAATTTGAGCTCGGTTTCTCGGGCTGTAGTCTGCCCTGCGAGCCAGAACCTATTGGTGCAGTGTAAGTAATTCCTGTCCCCCTTTTGGGGTGATTTCTCACTGGTACCAGCAAGAATCCGGCAGGGGCATTCCGGCCTGCCGGAGAATTGGCATTCTGAGACGCAATCGCACATCCGTCGATGGCGGTAAGGCGCGCACGAACTCCACGGGAAGGGATCTGCATGATGGGCGATTCGACCCGCAGTGGCGGCTTAATTGAGGTTGTCTCCACGAGCAGAGCACTCGATCGCAGCGTCAAGTATGTGTTCAAGACTTCAGACAGGGCCACGTTCGAGGCCGTGCAACTCTGGGAGGGGGAACACAAAGCCTATTCCGTCTGTATGTCAGCCCAGGCGGGATGCAATTACGGCTGCAAGCATTGCGCGACTACCTTCGCGACCACTCCTTTCGTCCGGAACCTTCAGCCGGAGGAGATCGTCGCTGCAGTCGAGTCCCTGGAGGACGTACGCAATCATCAAGGCCCACTCGTCTGGGTCGATTTCGCAGGGGTCGGAGATGTCGCCGCCAACTGGGCCCACGTAACCACTGCCGCGAAGACCATCCTGGCTCGCGATCTTGCCCGCTCAGTGAAAGTCACCAGCATCGCCCCGCAATCGTGGGTCAGGACACTCCTGAAGCCCGATTCCTGGCTGCCCGACCGGTTCATGTTCTCCCTGCACGGTGCCACCACAGATCAGAGGCGGCTCGTCATTCCCCGAGCGGACGCCCCATCGGCCGTACTGCCACTGTGGGCATCCGTCGCGGAACTGCGTCCGGTAGTGCTGAACTATGTCCTGTGTGAGCACAACACCAGGCCGGAGGACGAGGCAGCGTTGCTTGAGCTGCTCACCCCGTACGCCGGCCGTTTCGTCCTTCTGAGGACCTCCAGCCTCAACCCCGTGCAGGGGAGTCCACTCCGGCCAAGCCCGCGGGAAGAGGAATTCATCGACGCGCTCTCCAACAGGCTGAACGGCTGGATCGTCTCCCACCATCTGTCCGCAGGGCGGGAAACCGCAGCCGCCTGTGGGCAGCTGCGTGCGGAGCTCCTGGACATTGCCTCGCCAGCCAGCCCTCAAAGGCAGTGAGGCGAGCGGCACCCGGACTCGATCTTGGTGAGGGCGACTGTGCCCGCTGAGACTCTGGCGTACGGCCCGGTCGTCTTACACCGATGGCGAACCTCAGATGCTGATGAGCTGTACCGACTGGTGCACGATGCACTTGATCATCTGCGTCCATGGATGCCCTGGGTGGCGGGGCACAGCCTTGAACGGACCAAAGAGTTCACCGCCCGCTGCGAACGAACCTGGATATCGGGCGGTCCTTATGAGTACGCCATCACCTCGAAGGGCGTGATCGTAGGAAGCTGCGGCCTTGTTCGCCTGGCCAACAGCGACTGGTTGGACTCCGGCTACTGGCTGGCCCCTCCGTACACAGGACGCGGTCTGGCGACTTCTGCGGTCGCCGCCCTGACATGCCAAGCCTTCGAACTCCCCGGCATCGAGGGGGTAGAGATTGACCACGACGTGTTGAACCACGCCAGCCGCGGCATCCCTGAGCGGCTGGGCTTCGCTCGGAGCCATGTGCGAACGAGGGCGCCCCAGGTGCCAGGAGAGAGCGGCGTGCACCAGATCTGGCGGCTTGATCGGGCAGCGTTCATGCGTCGCACCTGGTGAGAGCTTGGACGTCGAGCAGCTCGACGTTGCCCTGACCGTGCCCTCCGGCTTCCGCATGGGCCTCTGGTTGGCGTCGCGCCCGTCGCCTCGACGTCACAGCAGCTCACTCACAACGTCGCACGCCACTCCGCCTCGATGATTCCGTAGGTCACAGAGTCCCGCCACGCATCATGAACGAATACGTGCTGCCTGATGCGCCCCTCCTCCACGAAGCCAGCGCGCAGCAGAGTCTTCTCCGACACCGTGTTCGCAGGAGACCGCGCAGCCCACACTCGGTGAAGATCCAGTGGGCCGAAGGCGACAGCAAGAACAGCCCGGACCGTCTCTACGCCCAGACCTTGGCCCCACACATCGGGACGCAAAGCAAACCCCAGCGTTGCGGCCCGCTGCTGGTGCGGGTCCATGGCGAGACGGGCGAAGCCGATCAGACCACCAGTCTCCTGAGAGACAGCCAGCGCGAACTCCGTGCGGGGCTCAGCACCGGACGCGGCGATCGCCCCCCTGACGAGAGCCTCAACCTGCTCGCGGGTTCGAGGCTCGAAGGATAGGTGCCGGGTCGCCTCCGGATCACTGTAGATCGCCAGGACGCCGTCGACGTCGTCCACGGTGAGTTCCCGAAGAGACAGTCGTGGGGTGGAGTGCTGGACTGGATACATGGCTGGGGACTCTACTCGGCGCCCCTATCCGGGCAAGCACTACGAGAAGTCGTACAACGCGAAGTCCGTCACTGGGCGGTATCCGATCCGCTGATACAGGCCGTTGCTGGTGGAGTTGGCCAGGCTCGGCTCGGGTCCATTGTCGCCCAGCCCCGCTGGTCATCCACCCCTCGTGCACGAGCCGATGATCACCCTGACGGCAATCACGATGATCACGAAGCCAGGAATCTCCAAGTAGTTCCCGACGGCATCGAGCATGGGCTCAGGCGGCAGACGTACAACGCTCTGGCTCCTCGTGGACTCGTTGGTGTAGCCGGACAGAGTGTCCGGCCCGTTCTAGGAGCGATAGCGGATGTTGAGCACGGCACGGCAGCCCGAATCGCTCCCTGATCTCGAGGTCCTGCTCGGCCGCTAACGTGGATGACGGACCAACCGTCGGGGAGGCAGCGCGCATGCGTGGTCTTGGGGATCACCTCAGCGTCGGAGAGCGGATCGCGTTCTACCGCGAGCGTCGGGGCTATACGCAGCCTGTGCTCGCCGGCCTCGTCGGGCACAGCACCGACTGGCTGTCGAAAATCGAGCGAGGTGTGCGCAAGCCGCCAAGGATCGACAAGCTCGCCGAACTCGCCCGCGTACTACGGGTTCCACTCGGCGACTTGATGGGGCAACCCGTCCTGTTGGAGGACGGGGAGAGGCACATGGACGACGTGCCGGCCGTCCGCGATGCGCTGATGAGCCCCCGGCGTCTCTCCAAGCTGCTGTTCGGTCGTACGGCGGACCGACAGTTGCCTCAGCCGAATCAGGCGCACGTCTTCGTCGAACGCAGCTGGGGCGACTACCAGGCCGGCGCTCTTGGCGATGTCATCGCCGCCCTGCCCGGTCTGCTCAGGACAGCCCAGGAGCTGGAAGACCTTCCGCCTGGCGATCAGCGCCGCCGCGGCCTCGCCGTCTCGGCCCGTACGCATCACCTGGCGGCAACCACCCTCGCCAAGGTCGGCGAGTCCGACCTGTCGTGGCTCGCGGCCGAACGCGCCATGCGGGCCGCCGACGAATCCGAGGACCCCCTGTCGCTCGTGTCCGCTGCCCGATCCGGTACGCACGCACTGCTGGCCAACGGGCGATACGAGGACGCCCTCGAACTGGGCGATACCGCCGCGGCCTGGCTCGCGGGTCAGGTTCGCGACGACGACCCGGCCGCCTTGAGCCTGCTTGGCATGATTCATCTGCGAGCTGCTGTGGCCGCCGCACGTCACCAGGACCGCCCTACTGCCAACTCCCTGCTGGAGAAAGCACAGCGGCTCGCCGATCGGCTCGGCTCCGACGAGAACCACTGGCAGACGTGCTTCGGTCCGACGAACGTCGAGCTGCACCGCCTGTCGATCGAGCTTGACCTGGAGAACATCCCGTACGTCGTCGAGCATGGCGACATCGACGTCTCCCATATGCCGGCGGAACGCGCCGTGTCCCATCGCATCGACTACGCCCGCGGCCTCTGCCTCAGGGGTCGCGTCGACGAGTCCTTCAGCGAGCTGCGGGAGGCCGAATGCACCTCGCCGCAGCTGGTGCGGAACAATCCACGCGTACGCGAGACCCTTCGCGACCTGAGGAAACAGTCCCCGGTCACGGGCGGCAGCCACTCATCCGAGCTGCTGGCCATGGCCCAACGATGCAGGGCGGTGCAGTGAGTCCGGTGCGAGGCAAGGTGTTGGGCGTTGTGGGATCGAGCGCTGGCGGGGTCGAGGAACTGCGTACAGGGCTCGTGGTCCCGGCGCTCGAACGGGGCTGGACGGTCGCAGTCACGCTCACACCGACTGCGGGTCAGTGGCTCCGCGAGAGCGGGGAGATCGCGGAGCTCGAAGGGCTGACCGGCCTCCCCGTACGGGCCGAACCGCGCCTGCCGGGTGACTCCCGGCCGCATCCGCCAGTCGACTGCTACGTCGTCGCCCCGGCGAGTGCCAACACCGTCGCCAAGCTCGCCCTGGGGATCTCAGACAACCAGGCGTTGACGCAGGTCAACGAGGCCATCGGGACACTAGATCTCCCGGTAGTCGTCTGGCCCCAGGTGAACGCCGCGCATGCTCGCCACCCCGCATGGGAGGGACACATCAAAGCCCTTCACGACTCGGGGGTGCGGTTGATCTACGGAGACGAGGTGTGGCCGCTCGCCGAGCCGCGGGCAGGGATGCCGGGGCGCCGGTACCCGTGGGAAGCCGTACTGGATGAGGCTGGCAGAGCTGTCTCTTGACGAAGCATCAATAATCCCCAACACAAGAGAAATTGGACCCGGACAGTCTGTCCGGGTCCTTTGTCGTGACCGGCGCCAGCATGAGGGCATCACGGACTAACGGAGGCAACCGGTGCCCGATCAGGGATTGAGCACGGCACTCCCCGGCGCGAAGGCCTGGGGGGACGCATCCAGGAGCTGCCCGAGCGCACGCACGGATGGGATGGCTGGCAGTGACTCCTCGTCTCGACGCTCGGCAGAGGACGCCCTATCGCCGTCAGGCGCGGAACGCCTCGTCGCGGACACTCCCACACCCGCTGGCGGCACCCGGCTGTGCAGCCTCTGCCGATGCCGTCTGAGCCGGTACAACGGAGAAGACCTGTGTGCCGGTTGCAGCCGCGACACCCGGCACCAGGCAGGGGCCGCGCGCAGCGTCCCCACGGACATCTGGCAGTTACCCGATGTCCGGCAAGCCTTGGTCAACCGCGAATTCGGGCGCATGTGCCAGCTGATCAGACAGCACGGTGGGATCCGCCAAGACGACATAGCCTCAATCACCGGCTTGAGCCAAGCCTTCCTGTCGATGCTCGAGTCCGGAGCCCGCAAGCTGACCAACATCGACAAGATCATTCAACTGCTTGATGGCCTGCAAGCTCCACCAGAACTCACCGGACCGATGCTGCGGCCCAGCATCAATCACCAGCCTCGTGGCTCTGCGTCGACGGCTCTCCCGCGGTGCTGACCTCGTCGTCTTCGTCGCCGCCTGCGAAGACAGCACCACCGCCCGGAACATCGCAGCCCACACAACGTCGTAGCACTCAACCGGGATCTGTCCGGTTCCGACGATTCACTTTCCCAAACCGCGCCGGATGGCGAGCTCCACGGGCGAATAGCGTCCATCCGGGCGTTCGAGCCGATACTGCTCAGCCGGGTAAAGCGGCGGCTGCGCCAGGAACCGCGGGGGCATCCCGCGGTGAGGCTGAGCAGCGTGCACCAGAAACGGGTGACACAGGTAGACGTCGCCCGCCTCGCCCGTGGCCAGCACCTGAGGCAGGCCAGCGGTCGCCTCGAACAGGCCGGCAGTAGCAAGATCATCAGTGCTCATCCCGTCCTCCCCGGCGGCCTCCAGGCGTGAGGGGACGTCCAGGTGCGAGCCCACGCGGATCCGAGTGGGAGCGTCGTTCTCCGCGGTGTCGGAGAAGAGGAACAACATAAGCAGCGCGCGCCCCCGGGAACGGAGGTTCACCCACGGAGGGCCGTTCCTGTGGTCCTCGGGGTGGTAGCCGCCGTCGATGTGCCACCCGACGTCACCGGGGTCGTCGGGATGGGGGAACCGAATCGGAATGGACCCGATGCTCGTGCGCGGCAGCCAATTGCCCGCTCCCACGAGCTGGTCGAATGCCCGCAGGAGCCGGGGAGTGTTTGCAGCAGTACGGAAGGGCTCCTGGGCGCAGGAACCCAGCCGGATCACCGGTTCCGTCCATGTCGCGGGATCGTTCGGGTCACAGCCCGTCTCCTGCCAGCAGATCTCACGGCATTCAGCTGCCACCTCAGCCGGGAAAGCTCCCTCCACCCGAATGAAGCCGTGCTCGAGAAACTCCTCTACCTGCGTTGCGGAAAGCCCTCGGATGGACATGTCTGCCCTTCGCCATGGGGGACAAGTTCCCTGCTAGGAAAGCGGGTTGAGGTCACGACTGTCGAATGAATATCGGCCTGAAGGCGGGGTTCGACGCGCCGCTTCTGGCACTCTTCCTACATGAAGCAATGCGAGGTGCTGCTGATCGGGGGACGCGCTGGCGTCGGAAAGACGACGGTGGGATGGGAGATCTCTGCGCAGCTACGCACTGCGAAGGTCGCCCACGTGGTCTTGGAAGGAGACTTCCTCGGTCATGTACACCCAGCGCCTGAAGGCGACCCACACCGCTCGGCCATCGTCGAGCGCAACCTCGCTTCCATCTGGGGCAACTACGAGGAGCTGGGCTATCGCCGGCTCATCTACACGCACACCGTCAGCGTGCTGCCCGAGGCAGCCGCCATGTTCAAGCGCATCATGGGAACAGAACCGAGGCTCGTGCGGGTCCTGCTCACCGCATCCGACATCACAGCCCACGAACGGCTGGCTGGCCGTGAACTCGGCTCGGAGCTCGTGAAGGAGAGCGAACGCAGCGCCTACAAGGCGCGGCTCCTGGACGAGCACGCACCGGCAGACACCGTGCGGGTGATGACGGACGGCCGATCCGTTGTCCAGATCGCAAGCGAGGTACTGGCCACCAGCGGGTGGACCTTGCCAGATGCGCGTCAGAAATCCGTCGCGCAGACCCGCGTAGTTCCCTCACCCTGACCGAATGCCGAACATCATCACCCCGCGCCTTCAGTACAGCGCCACGGCCGTGCGCCCACGCTGGGACGATCTTCCGCAGCACATCCGCCTGCTCATCTTGCGACGCCTGGGCGGCGTGGTGGACGCAGGGCCGAGTGCCGGCAGCGGGTTCACCAGCGGCTTCGCCGCCGTGATCCGTGGAGCTGGCGAGCCCGAGTTCGTCAAGGCGGTCAACGCCAACGACAACGTGGTGATCGCCGACTGCTACGAGCGCGAGGCATTGATCAACCAGGCCCTGCCGATCAAGGTTCCGGCCCCCCGCCTGCGGTGGACCGAGGTGACGGAAGACGGATGGATCGTCCTTGGCTTCGACGCGGTCGATGGCGGACGCATGCCCGCCGCTCCCTGGAAGCCTGACGAGCTTGCCTCGACCCTCGACGCCTGCACGATCAAGGCCGAGGCGCTCTCCGCGCCCTCGGCGGCACTCCAGAAGGTCGGGCTCACGGCGATTGGTGACGGCAGTGACTTCGCGGACTGGCGTGACCTCACCGGCGGCGCCACCAGCCCGAGCATCCTGCCGGAATGGGTGCCGACCGACAGGCTCGACGCCCTGGCCGAACTGGAATCCCACTGGCGACAAGCCGTGGCCGGCGATGCAGTCCTCCACCATGACCTACGTCAGGACAACGTCCTGATCGACACGGGAGGCGCTGCCTGGATCTGTGACTGGAACTGGCCCTGTCTCGGAGCGAGTTGGTTTGACCTCGTACTACTCCTGGCCACCGCACACGCCGACGGCCACGACGCCACCACTCTTTTCGCAGAGCACCCCACCGCCCACGGAGTCGACGGCGAGCAGATCGACGCGGCTCTGGCCGCCCTCGCAGGCTTCTTCATCGTCTCCGGCGCACAGCCCCCGGCGGACTGGTCGCCCCACATTCGCCAGCACCAGACCTGGTGCGGAGAGGTCACGCTGCGCTGGCTCGCCGACCGGCGCGGCTGGAAGCTCTGATCGGAAGACGTTCGCTGACAACCGCCGAGCCCTAGGTTGTCAGCTCCCCCTCCAATCGATCTTTCACGGCTGCTGGATGCGCGAAGGGCCCACTCCTGGTCCCGTCCGAAGAGAGGCAGAGGGCATGACTCACCTGATCGAATCGCCCCACACCGGTGACGCCGCAGCGATCAGCCAGGTCCAGCTGAAAGCCTGGCTCCAGACATACCCCAACAAAGAGGCCGGGGTCGACGAGGCGTGGATCAGAGACCACCGTGGCTGCACGACCACCGCTGAGGGCATTGCCCAGTGGCGGCAGTTCATTCAGGAAGCGAGCAACCAGCCAGACAGGCTCTTCTGCCGTACCGTTCGCTCCACGGTAGAGATCGTCGGGCTCATGTGCGGCCGCAGAGACGAGTGGGTCACTCTCGGACCCATGTACCTCCTGAACGAAGCGCAAGGCCACGGCAATGGAAGCCAGCTGATGAGCGAGTTCCTCGACTGGGCAGAGGGCGCACCCATACGCCTGTGGGTGACGGCCTACAACGAGCGGGCCGTCCGCTTCTACGAACGATACGGCTTCACGCCCACCGGCGAGCAAGAGCTCTGGAAAGGAAGATTGCCGAACATACGCATGGCCCGCGGCGCTGCCGCGACGTGAAGCGCCGCAAAAATTAGGAGCGAGCTGACGAATAACCCAATTACGCTGCCGGGCATGTCCAGCCCCCTGCGTGTGCGATTCGCCCCCTCGCCGACCGGTATGTTCCACGTTGGCGGTGCCCGCTCCGCCCTCTACAACTGGGCACTGGCACGACAGCAGCCGGGGGGCCGCTTCGTCCTGCGCATCGAGGACACCGACACCGAGCGCAACCGGCCCGAATGGGTAGACGGCATCATCAGCGCGCTCACAGCAATCGGCATCAGCGACAAGGATCCCGCCTTCGAAGGCCCGTACTTCCAGTCACGTAACGCCGATGCCCACCGGGAAGCGGCGAGCCGCCTCCGTGATGCTGGCCGCGCGTACTACTGCGACTGCACCCGCGACCAGGTCATCGAGCGCACCGGCTCGCAGCACCTGGGTTACGACGGGTTCTGCCGCACCCGTGGCATCGCATTCGCCCCAGGGCGAGCCCTGCGCTTCCAGACGCCAGACGAGGGCGTGACGGTCGTCGACGATGTGGTCCGGGGACGCACCGAGTTCCCGAACCATGCCATCGAGGACTTCGTGATCGTCCGCAGTGACGGCACCCCCGTGTTCATCCTGGCCAACACCGTGGACGACATCCAGGAGCGCATCACCGACGTCATCCGCGGCGAGGAACACCTGTCGAATACCCCGAAGCAGCTGCTGCTGTGGGAGGCACTCGGTGCCGCGCCGCCTGTGTGGGGGCATTTGCCGGTGATCGTGAACGAGAAGCGGCAGAAGCTGTCCAAGCGCCGCGACAAGGTCGCGCTCGAGGACTACCTGGCTGAGGGCTACCTGCCCGAAGCGATGGTCAACTATCTGATGCTGCTCGGCTGGGGGCCGGGCGGCAACGTCGAGATCCGCCCCTATGAGGAACTCGAAGCCCTGTTCCGGCTTGAGGACGTCACCAAGTCCTCCGCGTTCTTCGACGTGAAGAAACTTGCAGCGTTCAACGGCGAGTACCTTCGCAAGCTCACCGCGGAAGACTTCATCACCGCATGCGGGCCATGGCTGCAGGCTCCGCACGTCCCCTGGGGCAAGGGCGACTTCGACGAGTCGGTGTTCCGGTCGGTGGTCGGCCTGGCGCATACCCGGCTGACAGTGCTGGGCGAGATCACCAAATACGTGGACTGGCTGTTCCTCGACCAGCCGCTGTACGACGAGGCGTCCTGGGCTAAGGCAATGAAGCCGGGCGCGGACGCGATCCTGCACTCGGCCCGCGACCGCTGGACCAAGACAGAGTGGACAGCTGACGCGCTGAAAGCAGGGCTGGAGGAGGCCGCTGCCGAGCACGGGCTCAAGCTGGGAAAGGCGCAGGCCCCAGTGCGGGTCGCTGTGACAGGCCGAACTGTCGGACTGCCACTGTTCGAGTCAGTCGAGATTCTTGGCCGTGACCGCACGCTGACCCGCATCGACACCGCGATCGGGAAGATCACGGGCTGCTTGCACGCCTGAAGATCACGGCATCGCCATCGGGGCGGTGGAACCACATCCGTCAGGGCCATGGGGACGGCGGAGCTACTCCGCCGTCCCCATGGCCATCAAGACTCTCGGGCCGCCGAGCTGCGGCGGAGACGGTGGTCAAGTTCCCACAACGCTGTCCGGTTGGAATCCCAACGCACCGCCGACATAGCCGAGTCGAGGGAGAACCAGCCGTACTCGGTGTGCTCGCTGGACAACACCAACTCCTTCGAGTCGGCTCGGACACCGAACGCGTACTCGGGAATCACCAGGACGTCAGGCCCCCATGTGAACCCACCCGTGACGTGCAGCGCCGGGACTGTCGCCCGCGAGTCAAGCGAGATGAACTCTCGGGCGCCGGCCAGGCATGCCTCTTCGGCTGCCTCTCGCCTGGCGGCCTGGAGCGGTGTTTCTCCCGCCTCACCACCACCAGCCACCCCCTGCCAGTAGGCGCCGTCCAGGCGACGGAACAAGGCGTAGAGCAGCCCTGCCTCAGTCTGCCGGTACGGCAGCACCAACACCTGGAATGCAGCGCGACCCTGCACAGCTTCAGCCATCGCTCCACGGTAGAGCCGACGAGCCGCCTACGGTGTCGATCGGGGTCACCGCAGCCCGTCCCCGCCAGTCACGGAGTTCCACTGCGCCGGTACCCGATCCACAGTCGTCCGCCAGCAGGGGCCAGGACGGCTTCAACGACGCCAGCAAGGGCTTCGGTCTGCCCGTTCAACGCCTCACGGACAGCGTGGTGCAGGCGCGCATTGAGGCCGGGTGCCGTGTCTTCGAGGCGACGTGCCAGCCACTTCCCGCCGCCGCCCCATGACCCGCCGAGTGCCAGCGCCAGTTCGCCTGTCCGTCTCGCCAGCTCTGTCACGATAAACAGCCGCTCACCCTGATCGGTACATCCAGCGAGATCGTCCAGGAGATCCGTGATCCCGTAACGGAAGTCCTCGATCTCCTCCACTGTCGCCGAAGGTGGACCCGCGAGGGCCAGCTTCCTGGCTTCGGCAGCCACACTCGCGCCGAGCCCATCCACGTCGAAGAGCAGCTCGCCGTCCGCGCACATCCACAGCAGCGGGGACCGGCGCTTGCGGATTTCCCGGTTCACGAATTGGTGCCAGGACTCTTCGGTGTGCACGAAGAGCTCCACGGGCCAGTCACCGTACTGAAGGCTCTCTCTGTACGGAGCAGGCAGACCAGGCAACAGCACCACGATGTCCAAGTCGGACAAAGCCGTGCGGCGCTTCGTCAGCACGCTGCCGCCCAGAAACGCCGCACGAGCGGCAGGATGACGTTCCTCTACAACGGCGCGGGCAACGACAACCGGGTCCATGCAGCCACTATCCGTATCCGGGACGTCTCACGCATGTGGTTTGTTCCGTTGCTCGCGTGACAGTCGTGTGCTATGTCTGATGTGCGCAGGTGTTGGTCGCCGAAGTTTTCCACAGGCTGTGGATGGCTGCTGGCCCACCCCCACAGTCGACTGCACCCTGTGCGGGTGCACTGTTGTCCGTTGCCTCCTGTGACCGTTGATCGCGGTCAAGCTCTCTCGCGCAGGCACGGCAGACAAGGCGCTGTTCTGTCTCACCACGACAGTAGAGAGATCAACAGTGCCCACTGCATGCGCCACGCCAGGCCCGAACGAGAGCCGCAACCGACGCGAACCGGTCAGCAGGATCGCTCGCAGTGGCACGCTCGATGACCTTCATCTGAGACGGCGAACCGCGCCACTTCCGCTCGTCATCACCTGCATCCAGCAGCAGGCGCAGGATCCTGCCGAGCACGAACACCGTCGTTCGGATATCGATGGCCGAGCCTTTAGAGAACTCCTCCGGAGCCATGAAACGTCGTGAGCCCGGCAGCCGATCGGCCTCGAGGATGAACGGCCCCGGCCTGTACTCATCCAAATCGCACAAGGCCATGCGCTGCGCCTCAAAGTCGTAGAGGAGGCAGCCGTCGTACAGGTCGACCGCGATGAACCCGGCCTTCTCCACGGCCAGGTGCGCGTCGAGGATCGCGTTCAGGGACTGCAGAATCTCCGCGACAGGCAGACTGCGGAACCGAGCCATCGGACTCTCCGGAGCAGAGCGACCGCCGTGGTGGGCGACCGTGGGGTGGTACAGGACCTCGCCCTCAACCCACGGATAGATCAGCGCCAAGCCGTCCTTGATCGGAAAGTGGTGGCGCAGAGGCACGATCGCCGGATGCCGTACCGCACCGTGCACATCCAGAGCGCGGCGCAGTGAAACTACTCCGGCCGAAGTGGCCGCACTCTTCACGAACCACTGCTCGCTCCCGAGCGCGACGCCGAACGATACGCAGCCCGAATCCTGTTCCCGGAATACCTGGAAGACGTGGCCCACGTCTTCCAGGTATGGCTCCAGCAGTTCGACGAAATCAACGTCCAGCAGCGGATGCGTCGGCATGGTGGACGATCCTGCCAGCACACGTGCGTAGCCGTGCCGGCATTGCTCGTTCGGCTTCCGACTACATCTGGTCGGGAGACTCGATGCCGAGCAGCCCCAGCCCGAGCTTGAGAGTCCGTGCCGTCAGATCACACAGGACCAGGCGGCTCTGCTGGGTCTCGCCCTCCGAGCGAAGTACTGGGCACTTCTCGTAGAAGGTGGTGAACGCGCTGGCCAGGGAGTACAGATACGTGGCGAGCTTGTGGAACTCAAGCGTCTCGGCGACCGCGGTGACCACGCTGCCGAAGGCGAGCAACTCCAGTGCCAGCGCCCGCTCCGCGGGCTCGGTGATGACCAGCTCCGCGATGTCCTGCGGCGGCTCAGCCCCAGACCGCCGGAAGATGGAGCAGATACGGGCCCGCGCGTACTGCAGGTACGGGGCGGTGTTGCCCTCGAACGCCAGCATCCGGTCGTAGTCGAAGACGTAGTCCTTGAGCCGGTCGGTCGACAGGTCCGCATACTTGACCGCCCCGATGCCCACGGCCCTCGCGACAGCGGCACGCGTCTCCTCATCGAGCCGCGGGTTCTTCACGGCGATGACCGCGGCCGCCCTGCTGACCGCTTCATCGAGCAGATCGATCAGCTTCACCGAGGCGCCGGCGCGGGTGCGCAGCATCTTGCCGTCATCGCCGAGGATCGATCCGTGGCCCACGTGCTCAGCCCGCGCCGGGGAGACGAGCCATCCAGCGTCCCGGGCCATGGCATGGATCATTTCGAGGTGCTGGCTCTGCGGCAGGCCGACGACGTACAGCAGTCGGATCGCCTTCAGGTTCCGCAGGCGGTGACGGATCGTAGCGAGATCCGTCGCGCCGTACCCAAATCCGCCGTCGCCCTTCTTCACGATGATCGGCAGCGGGTCACCGTGGCGGTTCTTATAGCCCTCGGGGAACACACATTGAGCGCCATCGCTCTCCCGCAACAGTCCGAGCTCATCGAGCTCGTCCACGACCGACTGAAGATGATCGTTGTAGTAGCTCTCGCCGAAGAAGTCGTCCTCGGTGAGCCGCACGCCAAGCATGCCGTAGACGATCATGAAGTACTTCTTCGACTCATCGACAAGCGTGTGCCAGAGACGCAGCGTCGTCTCGTCGCCGCTCTGGAGCAACACCACCCGCCTGCGAGCGCGATCCTTGAACTGCTCGTCGGCATCGAACTTGCGCCGGGCCGCCTGGTAGAAGCCGTTCAAGTCACCAACGGACAGTTCGTGGGCAGCCTCGGACTCGCCGATGTCCAGAAGGTGCTCGACAAGCATGCCGAAGGGCGTGCCCCACTCGCCGATGTGGTTCTGCCGGATGACGGTGTGCCCCAGCCACTCCAGCAGGCGCACCGCCGCATCGCCGATGATCGTCGACCGAAGGTGCCCGACGTGCATCTCCTTAGCGGCATTCGGCGCCGAGTAGTCGACCGTGATCCTCTCAGGCACTCCGGTCTGAGGAACCCCGATCCTCTCGTCGCTACAGCTCACGGCCAGCAGTCGGCCCAGGGCTGTGTCCGCGATCGTCAGGTTGATGAAACCAGGGCCGGAGACCTCGACCGACGAGCAGAGGTCGTCGAGTTGAGCAGCCTTCACCACCTGGGCGGCGATGTCTTGGGGGTTGCCACCGATCTTGCTAACGAGAGCGAGAACAGCGTCGGACTGGAAGTGCGCTCGTGGGGATCGGCGGATGGCCGGATCGACGGGGACACCCGCCACCGTTTCGAACGCCGGAGCCAGCCTTTGATGCAGCAACTCTTCCAGATTCGCCATCCAGCGAAGCTATTGGGCCTGAACGGCGGCCGTCCATGGAATTTAGCCACCGACGCACTCCAAGACGCTGTGGACACACAGCCCACAACTCATCAGACACGGTGAGCGGCAACGACCACCGCTGTCTCCGCGAAGAAGAATCTTCCCTCAACCGCTGCCTGCTGAATCGCAGAGAACCACTCCTCGACCTCCACGGTGTCCACCCGCCCGAGCCCCCTCCTGGCGGTAGCCCGCAAAGCTCCCCGAATGTCGCCCACCCGACGTGCCGCGTGACCAGCAAGCTCTGTCGACTGCGTTACCAGCGTCTCCACATGCGTCCGCTCCAGCGGAGAAGTCTGCACAAGTCCAGGTAGCTTTCGGCCCATCCGGCCGTCCGAGCTGTCCATCCACGGTGGCGCATCATCCGCGAATGCGTGGACGATCTTCCTGTCCAGGGCGATAGGGGCACCGGAGATCATTAGCGCGTCGAAGTCTGAGTGGGACAGCACGGCACGGCCACCGGGACGCAACACTCGCCACACCTCGCGCAGCAGCGCACCAGGTTCGGGTAGGCACTCCAGGAGGTTCGAGGAAATGACCGCGTCCACACTCGCGTCATCAAGCGGCAGCTTCTTGCGCAGGTCAGCGGACGCCAACTGAACGGATCCGCTGTGGTTGCGAAGCCGCTCCCGAGCCTTTGCCAGTGACTCGGCTTGCCGGTCGAAGCCGATGATCCGTGCTTTGGGATGCCGCTGTGCGAAGGCGGCCAGAGCAGGGCCGGCACCGCAGCCAAAGTCTACGACGGAGCCCTCCGCAGGGAGGTCCGCCAGTTCGATGAACCGGTCGTGCAGCGTCTCGTTCGTCTCGGACATGACCGCCTCCCCGACGCACCACGCGGTGCATGCCTCACAAAGCACACACCATAGGGCGTATGCGCTGCGGATGGCTGTAGGCCGACACCCTGCGTACGTAAGGAAGTTGGCTGGTAGGAGCGGGGCCGACGCTGCTGCGAGACGGAGTCTTCACCGCCTGGGCCGGGCACTCAACTGCACAGTCGTCAGAAGGTCATGCCGTGCGACGGGTGCCTCGTCAGGGGCTGTCTCGTCGAGCATCTGCGCAGCGCGGCGTTCCAGAGCAGCAACGTTGGCCGAGTTGTCGATGGTGGCGACGCCGTTGACAGTGACCTTGAGCGGCTCGGCGACGAGTAGGGCCAGGCGTTCGTGGAGCACCTCCAGGGCGACAGCCTTGGCGGAGTTCAGCCGCTCGTATCGGCTAGTGAGGTCGCGGGCATCGGTGTCGGGCCCGAGCTGGGCTTGGAGCCAGCGCAGTACATCGCTGTTCACACAGTTCCTCGAAGAAGCGGCGGGGAGGAGACACGGCATCTGCTCCTCCCCGCCGCGCGGGTCGGCCCTAGGCGGGCTTCGCCTTCCGGGCAGACGGCTTATCGGGTGCTGCGTCACGCGAGGGCGGCTGTCCGCCCTCCCAGCAGCGCGGGTTGGTGATCTGCTCGGCCACCGCCGGGTCCGTCACAGGCTCGCCGGCGAGCAGCACCACGGGGATGCGCTCGACCGGATCGAGAACATGGACGTTCGCGGCGAGTACGCCGAGCGACTTCACGGCGGCGCTCACAGGACGGTGGCGGTGATGTGGCAGTCCGGCGAGTACAGGACCGGCATGGCCGCGGCGGCGCCCTTGGTCCAAATCTGCACCGGGTCATCCTCGACATCGCGGGTGATGACGATGCCCGGGGCGTCCTCCCGCTCGATCTGCGGGTTCGTCCCGCGAGACAGGGCCAGGGACTCGGTGGTGGTGCCGTACTGGGTCTGGCCCCACTTCGCACGATCGGGCGGAAGCATGATCCACCGGTCTTCCGGCAGCACCCGCTTGGACACGTCGTCCTGCCACACCTGAGCCTTGTAGAACGTGACCGGCGGCAGGCCGTAGTTGCCGCGCACCGAGTTGATCTGCTGTGGGTTCAGCGTCGCAGTTGGAGTCTGGCCGCCTGCCGGGGTGCCGTAGTAGGCCGCCCTGTACGCGCCGTTTGACGCCAGGTGCGACCACGCCTTGCGGGACGTGAGCACCATCTCCGGTGCCGGTGCGCCGATGGAGTCGAGATAGTCGATCCACCGCAGCTCGTCCGCGATCGGGTCCGCCGCAGGGTCAGACCACGGCTTCGGGGCCGTCGGCATGTTGGCCTGCGGGACGCCGTAGTCGGCCTCGACCGTGAGGCCGTTCTCCCCGGCGAGGGTGAACTTTCCGTCCAACAGGACGTCACCGGCGGCGAGTTCGAGGCGGGATCGGATCGCTTCGACGTGCCGCTCCACGTCGTCGTACAGCAGCTCCACCAGACGGTCCTCGTCCGCGCCACGCGAGGCGTCCAGGAGGAGCTGCTCCATCTCGCCGACGAGGAGCTTCTGACCGAGCGCCGGCAGGGTTCCTTCGGTCTGCGTGGACTCGGCCTGCCGCTTCGCGAACGGCACGCTCGTGTCGTACGCCCGGTACGAGGCGGCGTTCACGCGGCGCTTGCTCTGCCGGATGCGCCACTTCACGTCCTGCACCTTGGTCTCGGCGAACACCGTCTGGGTGAGCAGGAAGTCGCTCGGGTTCGGGATGGTGCGTGCGTAGACCGTGAGGTCGGCGACGGAGACATTCTTCAGGAGGTCGGCGACACTCACGCGCTCACCGCCCCGAGGAAGCGGATCTGCGCCCCGGCCGGGCTCGGAGCGATCTTGGCCGGGTCAATACCGCCCGGGATCTTCGCTGCGTTCACGGTGCCGTGCCAGAACAGTGCGGCCGGGACCTTGGTGACACCGGGAGTGAACGGCGCCTCGGCGTACACGAGGCCGGCGAACACCTCGCGGCCGTCCTTCGCCGCGGGATCGTAAGCGCCGAAGAGCCCGGAGGCGGTGATACGGCCGACGGGGACGCCTGAGCGGATGTAGCCGTGCGGCTGGGTGGCAGTCGGCTCGACGTAGTGGGTGTTCTTGGTGAGCTTCGTCAGGTCGAGGGTGATGGTTTCCGTGGAGTCGGTGCCGTGCCGGGACGCAAGCCAGTCCCGATTGGCAGTGACGGTCACGGAGGTGGTGTACGGCTGGATACTCAAGCCGTCCTCCTGGTGATGCGGTGCGGTCGCGCACTCACCGGATGGTGGAGCCGTCCACGAGGAGATGGGGCGTGGTCCCCAAGAACGTGGCCTGTCAGGCCAGACTGGATCATTCGGCTGCCGAGAGCAGCCCACGCCGGCGGGCCATCTCCAGACCCGCCGCGCCTGCCTTGCGTTCAACGCCTCCGGGACGGGCAGGAGGGACCGATGCAGGGGCACCACCAGGCGCGGCCGCAGCTGTTCCGGGCCTCGTGTGGAACGGCGGGTGGGCGAACAGTTCGGGCCGACGGTCCTGCAGTGCCTGGACCGCATCGTTGAGGACAGCATCATCGGCGCCCTCCGGTACGCGTAGCAGAGCCACAGCGTCATCGAGGTCATGCCCGGCGACACCGGCGCTGGCCAGAACCGTCCGACGAACTGCTTCCTGCTCCCGTGCCAGCGCCGCAGCCTCCCGAGCGGCTGCAGCTTCTTCGCGCTCCACGAGCAACTGCTCACGCCGCTGCGCCTCAGTGAGCCGCTCCTGCTCCGACTCGCGGGCGCCAATGATGAACTCTTCCAGCGCCGATGCACTCGAGAAGCCCAGCTTGTCGACCAGGCTACGGACAGCAGCCCGCCCACCTTGGTCCTTCTCCCGGGCCATCAGCGTGCTCAGATGCTTCTGGCTGAGGCTGACAGAGGTCTCATCGTTCGAAGAGTCATCGGCGGAAGCACCGAGCACGGGATAGATCGGACGGCCATCTCGGCGGTAGCCGAGCACAGTTGACGGTGCGGGCAGGCTACGGGTCATCAAGAGTGCTGCTCCCCAGACGGCCCCGCGCCAAGATCGAGTCTACGGAACGCAAGCCGATGCTCCCCGGCACGGGCGTTCAAGACTGCAGAGCGCACGAAAACTGGCCCGGCCCCCGTGCGGTGCACAGGGGCCGGGCCAGAGAGGCAGCGGGCTAGATACCGTGGGCTTGGGGGCTAGCCAGCGATGAAGGCGATGGCGTCGTGGCTGTGGATGCTCTCCAGGTTGCGGATGCTCACTGCGTGCCGAAGGCCCCGATCCCGGCAGGAGGCGCTGATCGTGCGGGCCATGTCCTCGACGAACACCGGACTGTCGTACGCCTGCATGGTCAGGACGCGCTCATCGGTGCGCTTCACCAACGGCACCACCGGAGCCGAAGCGCAGGACGAAAGCAACCGCACGGCGCTCTGAACCGGCAGAGGGTACGGGGTGTCGCCCTGGCCGGTCACGGTGAGCGTGACCTGGCTGCGCTGATTGTGCGCGCCATAGTCGGAGATGGCCTTGGAGCACGGGCAGAGGCTGGTCACCTCCGTGGTGACGGCCGTCTTCACCGTCACATCGCCGTTGTCCCAATGCCCTTCGATACGGATGTCGTGAACCTGCTTCGATTCACGGCCACTCGCCGGGGCGACCACGGTCGTGCTGATGGGCAACGCCATCGCTACTGTGATGGCGGGCGCATCCAGGAGATCCGCGCCGGTCTTGAGGACAGTCGGCAACTGACGAGGATCGAACCGCTGCAGGTGCTCGTGCACGAGAGCAACCATGCGGCTCATGTGAGTGCCACGCCGATCGTGCTGGAGCCTCACCGTCACCTCGAAGTCGGCGATGCCCTCCTGACGGAGGTAACCGTCCTCGAAGCTCACGGGGTAACGGACACCGTCGATACCGACCCTGTCGAGTTCGATACCCCGAGCGTCGGTCTCGTTCTGGATGTCGTGCATGCTCACTCGCCCCGGTACGTGCAGCCCGACGTGCACGTTTCCCGAACCGTCAGAGCCGAGAGGCCCGGCAAATCGGGCTGGAGACGCTCCCAGATCCAGCGGGCCAGGACCTCGCTGGTCGGGTTCTCCAGGCCGTCGATGTCGTTCAGGTAGTAGTGGTCAAGCTGTGCCTCGATCGGCTTGAACGTCCGCTTGAGGTCACCGAAGTCCATGACCCAGCCAGCCTCGGGATCAACGGGCGCCTCGACGTGCACGATCACCTTGTAGGAGTGGCCGTGCAGCCGGGAGCACTTGTGGCCCTCCGGGACGTTCGGCAGACGGTGTGCCGCTTCGAACTTGAACTCGCGAAAGATTTCCATTTACTGAATTCCCAGATACTTGTGCGTCTGGAGAGAGAGGATCCAGCGCGGGTTCTTCATGCAGTAGTCGACCACTGCACGGGTGTTGGCCTCCAAGTCGGGGCCATCCATTGCTTGAAGGCGGAAGAACCTGAAGTCCAGCTCCTCGAACTGGGCAGGGTCTCCGCCCAGTTGGGGGTAGACCAGCTTCAACTCGTCGCCCTTGGTGACGACGAGTTCGGAGCCGATCTTGGGGCTTACGCACAGCCAGTCGATGCCCTTTGGCGGCACGCGCGTGCCGTTCGTCTCGACAGCAACCTCAAAGCCCCTGGCATGTAGGGCCTCGATGGCTGCTTCATCGAGTTGAAGGAGCGGCTCGCCTCCCGTGCACACGACGAAGCGATACTCGGCGGACTCCGAAGGCCAGGCTTTCTCAACGGCGTCAGCGAGGTCCTCGGGCGTGGCGAACCTGCCGCCGCCTTCGCCGTCGGTGCCCACGAAGTCGGTGTCGCAGAACTGGCAGATGGCGCGGTGGCGGTCCTTCTCCAGTCCCGTCCACAGGTTGCAGCGTGAGAAGCGGCAGAAGACCGCTGGGCGGCCCGCGTGGCTGCCCTCGCCTTGGAGGGTGTAGAAGATCTCCTTGACCAGATAGGTCATTCTCACGCGTCCTGGTACTGCACGGGGTCGGTGGTACCAGCCTCGGCGAAGCCCTTCAGGCGCAGCAGGCAGGTCTCGCAGTGACCGCAAGCACGCCCCTGCTCGTCGGGGTCGTAGCAGCTAGAGGTGATGGAGTAATCCACACCCAGACGCAGGCCCTCGCGCACGATGTCCGCCTTCGACATCTCCATGAGCGGCGAGTGGATAGTGAGCTTCTGCGTGCCTTCGACGCCGGCGCGGGTCGCAAGGTTGGCCATCTTGGTGTAGGCGTCGATGTACTCGGGGCGGCAGTCCGGGTAACCGCTGTAGTCGACCGCAGTTACACCAGTGAAGATGTCACTGGCGTTGACAGTTTCGGCGTACGCCAGAGCGAACGAGAGGAAGATCGTGTTGCGTGCAGGCACGTAGGTGATCGGCACGCCGCCTTCCTCGGTGTGGTCCAGGGAGTCGTGCTTGGGCACGTCAATGTCGGATGTCAGCGCGGAGCCACCGAAAACTCGCAGGTCAATGTCAGCAATGACGTGCCGGGCCACACCCTGGGCCTCGACCACGCGCTTCGCAGCCTCAAGCTCCACGCTGTGGCGCTGGCCGTACCGGAAGCTGAGGGCATACGGCGTGTAGCCCTGGTCCTTCGCGATGGCTAGCACCGTGGTCGAGTCCAGACCACCGCTCAGCAAAACGATCGCAGGACGTCCCATGCCTTACTCCCTAGTTAGACCGTCATGTACGCGTGCAGCCTAGCGTGATAACTGGCAGGTAGAGTAACCGCCATCAGGTACTAGTTATGGCTGTCAGGAGTCGAGCTGCGTGAGGCAACTATCGCTGGTGGTTACGTGCACTGACCGCAAGGTCGATACGCCGGACGCAGCTCTGTGCGCCAGGAACCTGCCGACGGGCAGCGTGAAGCAACGCTCCAGTAACTGGCAGAAGCGCATCCAGACAGCGACCGCACGCGGCGGAGCCTCCCTGCCCTCGCTCACGGACCTCTACCGCGGTGATCACTGGACCCGAGCTCGCCGACTGACGGTGGCTGCCTCGGCTGCGGGTTTCAAGACGCAACTGTGGGTGGCATCGGCCGGGCTGGGCCTGCAGCCGGTGGAGCCGAAGACGCGGACTGCGCCTGCCTATGCGGCGACATTCAGCACGCGGCACGCCGACTCCGTAGCCACATCTGCAGCGGAGAGTGCCCAGTGGTGGGGCCACCTTCAAGCGGGATCCGGCCAAGCCCAACTCCAGGAACTCGGCCAGCGGGGGCCGGTGCTCATGGCGCTGTCCGAAATCTATGCAAGCGCGATGGAAGAGGAACTCCTAGCTCTCGGAGCCCTCGGGGGTGAGGCGATTCTCATTGGCGGCTTGCGCGAGATCCCTGGAATCCACCGAGTTCGTTCCGACGCTGGGCTGCGCCATGCTCTGGGGGGCACGTTGACGAGCCTGAATGTGCGCATGGCCGAGTCGTGGCTCCAGCACTCCAAGGACGGCACTCTCACCTCGCCGGCCACGCAGAAGGCGTGGAACGACTGGGCGACAGCCACCACGAAGCCAGAGCAGTACAACCGACAGCCCATGTCGGACGAAGACGTGATCGTCTTCATCAAGCGGGAGACAGCGAAGCTGCCAGGCGTCTCCCGCACACGGCTACTGCGAGCCTTGCGCGATGACGGCAAAGCCTGTGAGCAAAGCAGATTTGCGAATCTATACAAGAGGACCATGGGGGAACGGTGACAGAAAACGTCATCCGCCGCAGGGCACTTCGGATCGAGCAAAATCCGGGTATCCCGCTGTATGTGTTTGCGCTCGAAGCGGGAGAGATTGACCGCGTAGCCGACGTGGCCCGGATTTCTCGGGACGAGGCAGGCAGACTGTTCGGGTACCAGAGGGCGGAAAAGAAGCAGCATGTGCAGCAGATCCTCGAATACCTCGACAGCGAGAACGTTCTGTTCCCTAACGGCCTCATCCTTGCTCTGCCCACCTCGGTACGGTTCCGGGGGAGCCGCGGGCCGAACAGTACAGACGGCCTCTCCACGATCGGGACGTTGGAGATTCCCCTGCCGGATTCGTCAACCGCGCCCAGGCCTGCCTTCATTGTGGACGGTCAGCAGCGAAGCCTTGCCCTCGCACGTACTCGGCGGTCCAAGCTGCCTGTCACAGTGGCTGGCTTCGTGGCTGAGGACATTCAAGTACAGCGTGATCAGTTCCTTCGCGTGAACACCGTGTCGCCCCTGCCCGGCAGTCTGGTGACGGAACTCCTCCCCGAGGTGCATACCAAACTCCCGACGAAGCTGTCCGCGAAGAAGCTGCCTTCCGTCTTGGTGAGTGCTCTGAACCAGGACGCTGATTCTCCCTTCAAGGGACTGATCAAGCAGGCGTCAACCGTCACGGATAAACGGTCCAACGCTGTGGTGAAGGACAATAGCCTGATCTCGGCTATTGAGGAGTCCCTGAAACCGTCGGGTGCATTGTTCCCGTACAAGAATCTCTCGAACGGCACGGTCGACACTGAAGCAATGCGCAACATTCTTGTCACATACTGGAGTGCTGTGCGAGACACCTTCCCTGACGCCTGGGGCGTGTCTCCTACCAAGAGCCGCCTCATGCACGGCGTCGGCATCCGCTCGATGGGGCGACTGATGGACCGAGTCATGGACCGCGTGCTGGCCGACGCAGCACCAGGTTCGCCGGAAGCCTATGAGAGGGCTAAGGCCGAGTTGGCGTTCATCGCGCCACACTGTCGATGGACCAAGGGGCGCTGGCCGGAACTCAACACCCCGTGGAATGAACTCCAGAACTTGCCGCGCCATATCAGCAACCTAACGAACCTTTTGATTCGCATCTACCTCCAGTCAAGGACTAGCGCGTCGTGAAGTTCTACTTCCCTGATAGTCAAGACCAGATCTATCCCAGGTATGACTTTATCCACGATGAGTACCCCGATGAGCGCCATCGTCAGCGGGACGACTTGTATGCCCATCAGGCAGTGAAGCCGGCCCCCTACGACGGGATACTGGTCAGCAAGGCCATCGTAGATGGGTCGATTAAGGGAGCCGGGAAGTACAGCGCCCCTCAGAGGGCGCGGCTTTATCGCGACGGTGTGAGAACCTTTTTCGGGCTGCCTGAACCGATGGAGAGCCTAGGCGACTGCGGATCCTTCACTTACATCAACGAAGAGCGCCCACCTTACGAGACTCCTGAAGTTCTCCACTACTACACTGAGTGTCGATTCAATGCGGGAATCAGTATCGACCACGTGATCTTCGGGTACCGGCCCGATGCTCCCGACGACGAGGTCGATGAGGCGTGGCGAACACGTCGCGATATGTCACTCGATTATGCGCAAAAGTTCTTCAAGGCCACTAAAAGTCACAATAGACTGATCACTGGCGGGAAACTGCATCTGGAGCCAGTCGGCGCAGCGCAGGGCTGGAGTCCGGCCAGCTACGCGGATAGTGTCGTGCAACTCCAGAAAATGGGCTACAAGCGCATCGCCTTGGGGGGCATGGTTCCGCTGAAGACGCCGGAAATCATTGCTTGCCTTAAGGAAATTTCCAAGATTCGCAAGAGTGACGTCGGGTTCCATCTTCTCGGAATTACCCGTATCGACAGCATGGAACGCTTCGCCGATTATCACGTCACTAGTTTCGATAGCACATCGGCATTCCGGCAAGCCTTCATGGATGAGAAGAACAACTATCACACCGCCGATGGTTCGTACGTTGCGATTAGGGTTCCCCAAGTTGATGGAAACCCTACTCTAAAGCGGCTGATCTTGGCGGGTGTGGTTTCGCAGTCGGCGGCAATCAAAGCTGAACGTGAATGCCTCAAACTGCTGCGCCAGTATAGAGACGATGAGGATTTTGATGTGCAGGAGGTCATCGATGCTTTGCGCGCCTATCACGCCCTCATCGGTGACCCCAAGAAACTAAAGAAGGTCGACGACTATAGGGAAACTCTTGTCGACCGCCCTTGGGATCGCTGCCGGTGTGACCTTTGCAAGAAGCACAAGATCGACATGGTCATCTTCCGCGGAACAGAGAGAAACAAGCGTCGCGGGTTCCATAACATGACTGTGCTCGAAGCTAAGATGCGCAAGCTGCCGCTCACATAATCGCCCAGACCGCGCACAGCACTCAAAGTAACTCAAACAGGAGATGATGTGGCCGACCGCTACGTTCTGAAGGTTCCCGCCCTCAAGGTGCTCCAAGGCGACAAGGAGATCTACTGCTTCGCTGTCGATGGCAAGAAGTTGGAAGACTTTGCAGCCGTCTCGCGCATCCGCCGCGACAGCCAGAGGAAGCTGCAGGGGTACCAGCGGCCTGAGGTCCTGAGCCACATCCGCTCGATCCGCCGCTACCTTGAGTCCGAGGGCGCGATGCTCCCCAACGCCTTGGTTCTCGGCTTCGACGATCGCGTCACATTCGAACCCGCGGTTCGCGGCGGCAGCGTGAGCTACTCAATCCCCGGTGAGTTGATCATCCCGGTCGACGAGTCACTGGCTGACGACGAGAAGCCGGCCTGGCTCGTGGACGGTCAGCAGCGCAGCGCAGCGATCAGGGACGCCGACCTGGCAGAGTTCCCCGTCGCGGCTGTGGGCTTCATTGCGTCTCAGGAAGAGCAGCGGTCGCAGTTCATCTTGGTCAACTCGACCAAGCCACTGCCCAAGGGGCTCGTGTACGAACTCCTGCCAGAGACCACCGCCAAGTTGCCGCGCTCGTACGCGCGCCGCCAGCTCGCCGCGAAGATCATGGTCATGCTGAACATGGGAGACGGCCCCTTCTGCGGAAGGATCAGCAGCCCCACGTCGCCTACCGGCAACATCAAGGACAACAGCATTCTGAGCATGCTGGAGCACAGCATCTACGAGGGCGCCCTCTTCCAGTACCGGAATGCCGAGGACGGCTCCGCGGACGAGGAGGCGATGCTGGCGCACCTTCTGGGCTTCTGGACAGCAGTCGAGAACGTCTTCGAGGATGCGTGGATCAAGCCTCCCAAGGATTCCAGGCTGACTCATGGCGTGGGCATCCAGGCCATGGGCTATGTAATGGATCAGCTCACCACAGGCGTCCACTACGACAAGGTCAACTGGGACAAGATTCGCATCAGCCTGCGCCGACTCGAGAAGCACGTCGCCTGGACTCCCGGCGGCACGTGGAAGTTCTCGAATGGCGAGGAACGCAACTGGAACGGCCTCCAGAACACGGCCAAAGACGTACGGCTTCTCACCACTCACCTGCAGACCCTGGTCAGCAAGTAGCCGAAGCCTTGCCCTTGGTGGTCTCCCCGGAAAGATCAGGGAGACCACCAGTGCGTTAGTGGTCTACTGCGGCTGCTCGGAGACCGGCCACTGCTGCTCGCAGCATGGACGCCGATCCGCTGCCGTCCGCGTAGTGGATGTGCTCGGTACGGGCGTGCTGCGTAATAAAGCCCGTCGCCGCGTGCTTCGCGCAGCGCGTCGCGATAACGACCAAGTCAGCGGAGCGTGCCTTCTGTCGAAGCTGAGCACTGCCGACATGATCGCTAGCCTTTGCGGCGTCCACTGCGGGGGCAAGCTGCTTGATCTCCTCGGCGCAGCGCGAGAGCACAGCGTCGTCCAGGGAGTACAGCAGCACTTTCATGGGCGGAAGGTCTGAGAGCGACAGCTCACGCTCATCGTCGTCGGAGCCGACCCGGTCCTGCCAAGAGAAATCGACACCAAGTTCCCTTGAGAGACGCTTGGCGAACGCCAAATCAGCTTCGTTGAGGCGCCCTTGGTGCCGCCAGAGCGGCTCCAGCAAGTTGTATGCGAGCTTGCTGCGAGCGTCCACGTCTGGGCAGGCGACCAAGAACAGCCGGTCGACGAAGTCCAGCGCAATTGATGCCCGTTCAGGTGAGACCCATCGACTGCTGTAGGCGCCGATCTCGTCGAGAAGTTCGGCGTAGGTGTGCGCCGAAGGGCCACTTCGGAGTGCGATCTCTGTGAGGGCCTGGAGCGCGGCGAGGTCGCCGGGGCCGAACCGGTCGAAGGCGACCGCGTTTCGAATGAATGCATGGGCGGTCAGACCAGCCGGAGCAACGTATCCGTCGGCGTCAATGAACGCTCCAACCGCCCGCCAAGCCTCCTCAGCAGCTTGATTCTCTAGCCCGTCCAGGAATCCGGCGAGGGACGCATCATGGACTGCGGGTGGAGCCCACGCAGTCCAACTGCGCTGTTCAACTGCTGACTTGCCTGCACGGCTGCCCGCGGCTACGGCAGCGAGGAAGGCCGGCCAGGAGTCGATCGGCGGAATCGTTTTCGACGCATCGTCTTCAGGAACTTGTGGCACGGGCTCTGCCTCGACGGGAGGCACTGCCTCGCCAACGCCTTCAGCAAGAACGCGTTGAGCGTCCTCCCAGACCAGCGGGGGCAGTTCGCCGATGCGATCTGCGTTCCGAACGGCTCTCACGAGACGACGCAGAGCAGGCAGGTCCTCAAGGATGGTGGCCGCCATCAGAAGAACAGCGACGGCCTGTGCGCCGAGCTTGTCAGCATCGGTATCCAGCAGGGCAGGGACGAAGCGGCCCCGTTCTTGGAGCTTCGCCCGTGCCGATGAGAGGTCGCCCTCTGTGAGAGGTTCCTCCAGCGCCGCGTACACGGCGGTCAAGATTGCTTCCTTGACCGGTCGGGGAGGGTCCTGCCGGATGGCGTCAGGCAGTTCAGGGAGTTGGAGAATCTCCTCACTGCGGCCGAGCCGGTCAAGCCGCTTGATCCTCAGGTTTGTGAGGTTGGCTGCGGTGACACCACCAGCCGCCACTAGATGCTCAAGGACCACGTTCGAGGCGGCCTCAGCGCCCGCGGAGAGCGACGCGTCGAACTCGGCGAGGAGTCGGCCGATCGGTTTGGCCACCCGCCACATCCTGGGAGGACGTCGAGCCTCGGTCCTCTGCATCAACTCCAGGGCCCCGGCCAGGTTCCGGCGGTGCTCAAGCGTGCGCCCTGTCTCCAGACGGAAAGTGGTCCGCTCACCAGCGAATTCGCGGATGGCCTGCTCGATGGGATCATCAGGGTCCAGCCAGGCGGGCTGGATGCCAACCTGCTCGTCATACGCGATGTACGTCGGGCCTGCGAAGGCGCGGATCAACTCGGCTGTTTTGGCACGCTCGCCAGGTTCCTGGGCAATGACGTACACGACGAAACGATCGCGGTCCGTATAGACGCGCGGAAGGACTACGGGCGCGTCGTCGCCGCGTCGAAAGGCTTCGACGAACGGTAGCGTGCGGTCCTTGTGGCGGTAGTCCGGATCGAGGTTCGGCCAGACGCCGTTTCCTGGGCCGAAGAATCGGTGCAAGAACCCTTCGAGGGCTTCTCGCTGCTGATTCTGGGTCTGTGTCACGAGCCGCTCCTCCACCGCTGAGCCAGGTCGAGCCGCGCCTGACTGGCATCTGGCCCGCCCACCTTGTAGGTGACCAACTCATCGTTCTTCGCCATACCGCGCACCGTGTAGTTCATCGACCCGGTGAGAATCCATTCCTGCCCGCACAGCGTCTTCTCATGGACGTCGGGGTCGTGCTGGACATGGACTCGGTCCAGTTCTGGGGCCTCGATCCGACGCAGGAACGCATCGTTGTGAGGGTCCGGGCGCGTGACCACGTGGATGTGGGCTCCGGCTCCAGCGATGCGGAGAAGGGCGTCTGAAAGCCGCCAACTGCTTGGCGGGACGTCGCCAAAGAAGGCGTCGTAGGTGCCGTGGCTGTTGTCGATGACCTGGACATCCGTGATCCACGGCGAGACCAACCACAAGTCGTGGCTCGGGCTGAGCATCTCTGCCATCAGCGCCGCGGACAGTACCGAGTCGATGCGCAGCCCTGTACGAGCACCTGTGCGCATGGTTCTGGTCAGATCCTTCACTGGGTTGCCTCCCGCAACTCCACCCGTACACGGAGCTCATCTCGATGCCTGGCGTAGCCACGGACCTCCCCGTGGACGCGCAGGACATCCCGGTCCACCGGCAGCGCCGGCACGCGGACCAGGGCTTCCGCCAGGGCCTGCGACTCGCCTGCCGGACAGACGAGTTCTGCGGCACCGTTGTCGGTCATGGCCTTCTGATAGGCAAGGACCCAGTCGCTCGCTGTGACGTCCACCTCGGGCAGACGGTCGTTGTGAGCCTCGCGCACGAGGAGGCGATCCAGCACCGGGGTGTCGGCATAGGGCTGGTAGTGCTGGAGGTCTTGCGTACGAGCCTGCCGTCCGCGGGGCCAAAGCATGCTGAAGGCCTGGTCGGCTGTCAGCCGCTTGTTCCCGCCGACGTTCAGTTGCTTGTCGCCGACCGCGAAGGCAATGACGTTCGCGTCGACCTCAACACCGAGCCTCTGCTCGAGTTCCGTCCACGCGTCCACCATGGCGAGAGCCTGCGCGTCAGTGTCGGGTCCGGACCCTGGCCGAAGAAGGCGGGCCGACAACGCTGAGACCGCAGTGACACGCGGACGGCCGTCCAACTGTTCCCACGCGGATAGGAGAGTGTTCAGGGCCTCCTGGGCCGCTTCGGCATCCTCGGCTCCTCGCAGTGCGCGCATGGCTTCTGCGGCATCTCCCCCCGGCTCGTCGGACAGGTGACGGAGCAACTGGGTGAGCGTGGCGTCTACATACTCGTAGTCGCTTGGGGCCAACGCACTGGTGACAAGCGCCCAGAAGCGGCGAGGGTCTTCCCCGTAGAAGCGCACCAGGCTTTCTACAACGCCCAGTCCCCCTACAGAGGTTTCACTGAGCCACACGACAGCAGGGTCGCTGCTGGTGGCACCAGGCGCCACGTCGACGATCAAGTCCCCGTCCTGTGAGTCGGGGCAGGCTCGCTGCGCGGCGGCGAGGATCGCCGCGGCCACCGTGTCGCGATAGGCGCGCTGAGCCAGGTCCTCAGTCTGGGCAGCAATATCCGGATCGACGAGGTGTTCGGCCGCACGGTCAACGGCGGCGAGAATCCGTGCGTCGCGCAGCAAGTCCGTGAGCCCTTGAACCAGTCGCGCATTCTCGACAGCGTGGTCGGGGTCGCTGTTGTCGCGGTAGAGGACGCTCAGGATGCGAGGCAGCTCCCCAGTCCACGCTCCGTTAGCGAGTGCTGCTCGGATCTCCCCAGGAGTACGAGACCCCTTGAGGCCTTCGAGCGCGAAGGCGGTGAGATAGACCTGGCTGAGCCACGCACGCTGGAACTTGTTCGCGACGTCCTCGAGAGCAGGATCCTCGGCGAAGGTGTACGAGAACGCGAGTGACCGCCACTGCGGAGACGACAGGTACTCCCTGACCACAGCTTCCGAGGTGTTCAGGGGCCTGAGCAGGATCTGTGCAGCGTCGACACCCAGCCGGAAGCCGAGCGCAGCCGGCTTGCCGTGTAGTTCGTAGTAGACCTTGCGTGTCTCGACTTCTCCGCGCTCGAGCGCCACCTGACAATCGGCGCCGATGGTCATTCGCCGCATCTCGATGGGATTGCCGGCAGCGTGCGTGGCGAAGTGGACGGCCTGCACGCGCTCGTACCAGAGAGACGGGTTAGGAATGTCCGCCGGGGCCGGAGGCGCCTCCTCGGACACAACGATTTGAGTACCCCAAATGGGGAGGCCCTGCGATCGGTCGGAGATTTCCTGGCCTGGCTGCTCCAGTTTCAACTGTGTGGGCCGGAAGACCTGAAGTCCCTCCGGGCCATGCCCATCGGGATGCCAGGTTCCCTCGGGATCAGCGTGCTGCACGATCTGGGGGAGTGGCAGCGTGCTGCTGCCAGCGGGGGGAACTGGGAGCCACGTGCGGTGCTCATCACGGCGGTGCCCGAATCGTCGGCTGACGCGCCCTGGGACGGCCTCGCGTAGCGCCCTGGCGATCGGCAGTTGCTCCAACGTGTCGTTCGTATTGAACGGCAGGAGCAGTTCGACCTCCGGCAGATTCAGCGGATCGAAGAGTGAGCGCGTGATGAACTCGGGGAGCAGAGTACCTTCCTTCGCGCCCGGATCGATGCGCTGGAATGACCAGTCGCTGCGCAGGCGCCGCAGCGCCGTGGGAACGACAGACAGCAGGAGTGATCGGGGCTGCTCCCACAGCAGCGCCTGTACCTCGTCTGCGCTGACCTGCAGAGCTCTCCCCAGGTGCTGGGCAAGCTCGTCCTGGAGATCAGGCTTATCGAGGATCGCCTGCAGCAGGGATGCCAGCATGTCGTGGCCCGGCCGGTCCTCGTTGCGCACGACATGGCCTGGGGGCGCTTTGAGGATCTTTCGGGGGTTGGCCCACAGTTTCTTGGAACGGAGCTTCCGGCTTGCCCAGTCCAACAGGGCCTGGGTGGCTTGGATCTTGAGTACGAAGCGGTTGCCGATCGGCAGGCTTCGTGCAGGCACCTGAGGCGCGAACAGGGTCTCGTACGCCTGGTATGCGAGTCGGTCCCGGCCGTAGTCCGAGAGGGTAACGACGGTCATTGGCCTGGTGCCGCGCTCTCGGCCAGCGCGCCCTCGGCGCTGGATGAACGCTGCTGCGTCACGGGGTGCTTTGTGCTGGAGCACCAGGCCCACTCGTGGGTCGTTGAAGCCGACTTCTAGGGAGGCCGTCGCTACGGTCAGGTTCGCGTCGTGGTCGACCCCGACGTCCTGAGAGGACGTACGGCCAACATGCAGGTGGTGCAGTTGCAGGGTGGGGTCGAGGTCATGCCCGATCTTCTCGGCAATGTCCCACGACTGACCGTCCAGGTAGCGCGCAGCATGCTCGTCACGTTCCGAGGAACGCAGGCCCGCAAGCACTGGCCTGCGGCCGTTACGGCGGCCGGCGCGGTTCTGCCCGCCTTCCGCATCGCGGAGATCGTTGTAGAAGCGGTTGGTGACGTCCAGATCGTCCGTGAACAGGAAGCCCGTGGAGCCGTACAGATATTGCCTCTTGTCCAGGTCGAGCAAGCGGCCATGGAGCATGGCCGTTTGGATCGACGTAGAGAGCAAGCTTGTTCCCGACACGGGGTCACCGCGGAGTGCCACGGCGTACTCGCGGCCCTCGAAGGTCATGTCCTCGTCGGCCGGTTCAATCGGGTCGACATCGACGGGACGAAGACCGACGAGTTGAGCGAAGAACTTGTCCGCGTCACGAAGAGTCGCGGAGAGACCGACGAACGTCATGGGACGGCGGGCTGCCTCACGCCAGCGGCGCAACAGCAGCGCCACTTGCGCGCCGTGAAGCCCGCTGTAGGTGTGGACCTCATCGAGGAGCACGAGGGAAGGGGCAGAGTCGCTGCCGCGCCAGCCGAGCAACCACTCCAGATAGCTGTCGCCGCTACAGAGGTTCAGCATCTCCGTCGTGGTGAACAGCAAATCGGGAGGGTTCTTCTTGAGGGATTCCCGGGTGAGAGCAAGACGCCCGTCCTTCAGGACGTAGCCGCACTTAGTGCAGTTCAGTTGCTCACGGCCTCGCTGGCGGTCCTCGTCTGTCCACTGGAGTTCCCCAGTGCCGCAGTCCGGGGTGGGGCATGGCAGAAACGGGCACACGACGCCCCGGGGGGTGCGCTTCCAGGCAGTGGTGTGACGTGAGTTCGGTTCCAGCCTCTGATCCCGAGCATTCCATGGGGTGTCACCGTAGAGCGCACCGACTCGGATGGGACGTCGCCTGCTCTCGTGCAACGCCTGCTCGATGTCGTCAACAGACCGGATTGACTCTCGCAGTTGGTCGCGCAGGAGTTCCTTGCGCGGATAGAGCGCCAGTGTGTGAACGCGCTTTGCCGCACCAGGGCGGGCGTGTTCCGCCATCGCTGCGAAGGCCGGCAGGTAGAACGAGAGTGTCTTACCGCTACCCGTACCAGCTCCGACGATGATCCCCTTGGACCGCTCAGAGTTGAGCGAGGCGAATACGGAGCGGGTGGCATCCAGCTGGAAGCGTGCCAGTTCGCGGCCCTGCAATTGGGCTGTTGCTACGTGTTCTTGTACCTCACCCCAATGGGGAAGCTGTGCGAGGACGCGGAGTGCTTCGGATGCCGGGATGTTTCGGCGCGGGTAGCGTCGCGGCGCGACGTGCAGCCGATAGTCAGCGACGAGGCGCCGCTGATGCTGCCACCAACCAGGCCGTTCCTCCTGCGCCCACCCACCTCGGGCAAAGAGCTGTCGAAGACCAGTCGTGAGTCTGAGTGACTCCGCCAGCCGGGTGCGATACCGCGGCGGCGACGTCACAGGCACCGGCACCTCGAATAGCAAGGCACGGAGCAGGAACTCCTCCAGCACAGATTCAGCGGACATGCCGGCCGGGGCGTCCTCGTGACTGTGCAAGAGACTGTCGATGGTCTCTATCACCTCGGCTTGGGAGAGCGCAGTCTCCGTGACGCCCCAGGACAGCAGCGGCAGTTCGCGGTTTTCCAGGTGATTCAGGAGTTCGTTCGCAAAGCGAACGTCGAGTTGCTCTGTCACGCTCCGGTCCTCTGCAGGGTGATGTGGATGTCCATCTCGAACTGGCGCAGCAGCGCGATGTCGTCGTCTGTGATGTCGCGGAGCGTGGGGCTGGGGCGCTTCTCAAGCCGCTCCAGGAGCTCTAGCAGCTCGCTGGGGGGATCACTCTTGTCATTCAGGGACTCGGCGAGGAGGGCATACGTGCTGGTGAAGAGGGTGACATCTGTTTTGGACAGGCTCTTGGCCGCCACCGCCTGCCGAAGCTCCCTCTCCCGGTTAAGTGCAGCCTCACGTTCGTCACCCGCGAGCATGGGGATCCGGGCCAAGGGAAGGAGGGTGATCTGTGCCGTTGCCCAGGTGACCCATGCCGCGTTGCTCTCACCCCTAAGGTTTCCCGCGAGGTCTTGAACCTTCTTCCTGGCCGTGTTGAAGACCGCATCACTGGGGAGCCCATTGAGAGCCTTCCGCTCGAAGGCTGTGCGCGCCGTGTCGATGCCGGATAGGTCGGGCTTGTGCGCCGCCCCCAAGGTCGCAAGCGTATGGCTCAGCTCAACTTGGGTTCTGAGTTCGGCCAGGGCCGCGCGGAGTTCCTTCGAGCGGCTCAGAACTCGAGCGGCCTCTTTCTCCCCGACGGCACCTGCAGCAATCTGGCGGGCCCGGTTCTGCAGCTGTACGGCCTTCTCGTACACAGACAAGTTGGTCACCAGTCCTCCCCGTCGTCTTCGGCGGACGGGTCAGCGGTGAGCGCCTGCCACTCCACACAGATTTGCCCCACGTCTTCCGCGGCACTGTCTCCTGCGGAGCCACTAGACCGTGACTCGGCACTGGCAAGAGCAGCGTCTAGCCAGTCGTTACTGACAATGAGTAGTTGTTGAATCAGCTTGAGCGAATCACCGCGGTCCTTGATAGCGGCAACGAGTTGGGCGTCGTTACGATCTGAGGCATCACGGCTGGCGTCGCTGGCCTTGGCCAGGTCATCTTCGAGCGCAGAGATGGTCTTCCAATCTGCGTTTTGGGCACCTTGAAGCAGGGCATCGAACTGACGCGTTTGCGCGGCCGTCAGTGGCAGTCCCACTTCTCGCGCGGCTCCGAGAACGTCACGGATGGCTGCCATGGCCTGGACGCCAGTGGTGCCCCGAGGTTGACAGCTTCGAATCGAGTTGAGTAGTTCTTCGTGGCGGCTGAGCTGGTCCTCGAGGATGGTTGTCCACGACGCGAACCCAGTGATGGATGGCTTCACCCATTTAGGGATTTCCAGCGTCTCGGCATCCCAGTTCCACGATGACGCGGCCTTGTCGAGTAGAGGAAGAACGCGTGCGGCATCAATCATGTTCACCGCACCCATGCCCTGGGCGACTCCGACGGCGTGACGGAGCTGCTTCACAAGATCGGGACGCGCTCTGAGGTGCCCTCGGAGCAAATCCATCCACTTCTCGGAGCGGGTTGCACTATCCTCGCGACGCCACTCCTGCCCGTCATCAAGCGCCGCAGCGACAAGCTGCGAGGTGGGCATTCCGGGCCATGCCCGGCCGGCGAGTGCCGCTCCGATCAAGGATGCACGGAACCCCGCGACGAGGTGATCATCAGTGACCTCCATGTGCTGCTGCAGCCGTGCAGTGAGGTCTCGGCCGTGCTCTTCCGCCAAGAACGCCAGGCGTCGGATGTCTTCAGCTCGCGCTGGAAGATCCCGATCAGCTTTCAGCAGGCTGTCGAAGAACCAACTGTCCTTCGGACGACGAGAGAAGGTGATGGGGGCATTCTCGACGCCGATCAAGTTCTCCTTCGCGCCCTCGATGGACACGACGGTCGCCTTGCTTGGCCAGGCAGCCTTTCGCAGTTCGGTACTCCCCACCGCCCGCATCAGAGGTGAGTTCCATTGGTACCGCTGGACGACTGCGGTGGAGACGATGCCTCGGATTCGTGTCGCGGTGGCGGTATCTAGGCCACCTTCGCGCGTGAGCCATTCGTCCACGGTCTCCAGCATGCGCTGAAGTTCTCTGGGGAACTCGCCGTGTTTGCCGCTGGCTCCTGCCTCGGACTTCGCCCCTCCGGGATTGGACTGCCCTGGCACCGCCACAGATGCAGGTGAACGGCTTTGCCCTCCTTCGTTGCCCAGCGGCTCCAGGGAGAAAGCCTCCAAGATGGTGGGGTGGAGGCTGTTGGCATGCTCGGGGGCGTCTCCCCAAAACTCGAGCACCAGGTTGCGTCGCTCCGCAGAGGCGGGGTCGTGATCATTCGCTGCTACGAAGCCGAGTACGTCGCGGCTGACAGGCCTGTCGAGTTTGGTCGGCCGAAACCGTTGCCGGAACATGGGGTCAGGGAACTCGCCCTGTCGCATGGCGGTGGCGTGTTCAACCAAGACCGGTCGTACGACGCTTCCCAGCACGGCACGGGGGTTGAAGGACCAAGGCTTACTCTGGTCTGCCGTTGAGTGGACGGCTCTTACGAGAGACGACTCGTTGAACGGGTACAAACCGTAGCCGTCTGCTGTTGCTCCGAAAGTCGCATGACACTCCGTTCGTAGCGGACAGGTCGCGCACTTATTGGGAACCTCGTCGCGTGCGCGCTCGAGTTCGTCGCGGCCCGAACGTGCAGCATTCAGGTAGCGGCCGACGAACGAGGCAATCTCTGAACGTCCTGTCTCCTCCGGGCTGAAAGGAACGTCCAGGTGGTAGACGTAGCCCGTGGCGGCCTGGATGCGGGTTAGGACTGTCTCTTCCAATGATTGGAAATAGCCCGTCGTCACGGCCATGAGCGTGCGGATGGGGGCGAGAGTCGTCTCGCCCTCACGGTTTGCTGCTTCTACCACGGCATCTAGGAGGTCTCGCTGGACACCTTGGATGAGGGCGAAGTCCTCGATGAGTAGGACGATCTCTTTGCCCTGCCGGTGATACTCCTCGCGTACTTGCTTCATCGCATCGAGTAGCCGACCTGCCCCAAGGTTGGCGGCGCTCTTGATGGCAGCTTCGAGGTGCCTATTGAGTAGGTCTACCGCGATGCCCTGAAGATCGCCGCGTGTACTGATCGTACCGAGCAGCCTCTGTGCCATTCCTGACGCGGATTGGATGTCTCGAATGTCGAGCGGAAGGTCGCTGATGCTGAAGCCTTCAGGGCGGTCTGCCTGGCCGTCCCGGCGATTGTGAATCAGTTGATGGGCCAGTTCGGGGACAAATTTTCCAGGGGCGAGCAACTCTGCACGGACATGGGGGTCGAGGAGTACCGCGGCCAGTTTGCCGGGGCCAACAAGCATTCGAGCAAGAGGGAGTGACTCTGAACTCGGGGACGTGGCCTCGAGTGCCTCGCTCAGTTCATTGAGGATGCGCCGTGCCAGGGACTCCTCGTCGATGTCCTCAGTGAACCTTTCGATGTCCTCTTTGAGTTGGGCCAGTTCTTTGCTCTGCACCTGCGCGATGAGTGTGCTGACGACAGCCTTGAGGCTGGTCTTGGATTTCTCGAGGTAGATGACCTCCCTCTTGTCCGATCCCTCTACGTCAGCAAGTTGCTCGCGGACCCATCGGACAAGATGCGACTTACCTGAGCCGGACTCACCCACGACAGGCATGAGCAACGTCCCGCTGTCCGCCCGGAGAGCCAGGAAGTCTTGGAGGACCGCCCGCTCATCGATCGGGTCGCCTCCGATGACGAGTTCTCTCCCGTCCATGATCCGCGCACGCTTGATACGCAATGGCGCATGAGTGGCCAAAAAGACCGCCCGCGAGGGGCTGACCGCCTCAGTGTTGATCGTGGAGGCTGCCACTGCTGGTTCCCAGCAGAGCATCCTGCGGAAGTCAGCCATCGGTGGGCTCCAGGATCGTGATGTCGCTAACAGGGCGTGGGCTGGCGGGCCTTTCAGGATCGTTCAGGAGCAGAATCTTCCGAGCATCGTCGTCGTGCTCCAGGCGAAGCCACTTTTCGTCGTGGCCACGCAGGAGAGCAAAAGAGAGGGCGGCGCCAGCCACACTGTCGCCCGGGCTCGGGATCCCCACTGCGAGTGAGTGTGCGCCGCCAGGCAGCACCGGTAGGTGCTCGCGCAGAACCTGTAGTGCCTCAAGGGATTTGATGCGTTGGCCTGGCTGCCACAACTCAAGCACTGTCTGTTTGACGGCCAAGGTGCAGTCCGGAACTAGTGGGCCACGGCCTTCAGTGCGGATGACAGGGGCTGCGGCGAGGCCGAGAGCGGGCGCCCAGTAGCCGAAGCGAAGCCAACGGGTGGGGTTAGCGAAGATAGGAAGCACTTCGGGCCTCAGCGCCTTACGGTCCTTGCTGTCCTTGTAGTCCAGAAGTTTCTCTGCGGCGACGCTGTCGATTGGTTGCTCCATCGGGTCGTGCATGAGGAACCAAGCGAGCGCGCGAGTGAGGTCTCGGGGGCCTGTCGCGTCGTTGTTAGTGCCCAGGTCTTTGTTGTAGTCCGTCTCAAGGACTGCACGACGCAGTATGCGGGTGTACGTCTCTAGATCGTCGCTGCTGGGGAGAGCCTTAGCCGGCCCGGCCAGCGAGAGTTCCTGTTGCTCGTCATCGACGTGAACCAAACCCAGGGTCTGGAGGGAACTGATAGCGCAGTCGAAGGGGGGCTTGGTCGTTGTGTCCTCTGTACGCAATGAGGAGGGACTGACCAGAGCCCGTGCTTCGTCCAAGGCGATGCTCTTCCCCAAGTAGGCGAGGAGACGTACCACAGCCCAGGTCTGGGAGGGGATGGCGGCGTCTACGTTCAGAAGAGTCATCAGAGTTCCTCCAAGGCACGGCGGATCGACAAGTTCGCCGGGTGGACATCGACGAGTGGTGTACCTCGGCGTTCTGGGTGATGCATGGCCCGGGGGTGGATCAGGTAGGTCGGTGCATCCCAGGTGAAGCGTCTAGCGATCTGAGGCCCTGGAGCTTCTGTGTTCAGGTCCGCCATCCAGATAACAGGGCCAGCCCAGTCCGACAGGAGGACTCCGTCATCGTCGATGATCACGGTGCGGGTGCGTGCTGTCGCCTTTAGTTGGCTTCTGAGACGCCCGTCCAGGCCTGGCCCTCCGACCACGCAGATCCTGCGGCGGACAAGGCTTTCCACGAGCCGAGCCGCCAATGCCTGGTCGTTGGTGTCTTCCCACCAAAGGCTCAAGCATTCACGGTCCCCAAAGTACGGCGCCAAGGGCAGATGCCCGTGACTCTCGGGCGCTGGGAGCAGGGGCTGTGGTTCTCCGGCAAGTCGGTAGAAGCCTGCCGGAAGCAGCTTGGCTGTGGTCCTGCAGTGAGGGCAACCACGGCAGGTGATACCGGTGCGGCGATAGCCACCATCGTGCGGGATGCGGTAGTACGCGCCCAGTACGTCGCCGATGCACTGATCACCTCGCAGAGTAGCTTTCAGTTCACGGAGTGCCGAAGCTCGACCATCCAGCAACTTGTGACGCTCAGCTTCAAAGCGATCATGAAAGCTCTCGGGGTTCCTTGCGTCCGAGTCGAGGAGTTCCACGTCTGCGTAGCCGTCAGCCGTGGCATAGAAAAGATCAAGCCGCGCTTTCCAGAAAATATCCGACTCTCCCTCATTCTTTGCGGGAGCCTGTGGTGGATGGACGGCCACGATCCCCGATCGCATCATGAGATTCAGGATCCGAATGTTCCATTGCCGGTTCCGTTGAAAGCCCTCGTTCATGTCAGGGGGGTAGGCATCGAGACTCACTCGGTGACGCCCTTGGACCGTCTCCCGGCCGTGGAACATCGCCTCCCACCGCTGCCATGCGCGCGGGGCGCCGATGACCACCTCGTCGCTCATCTTGTTCGCGATGGCCTCGTCCTTGCGAGTGGTGGCCAGGTAGGAGATTGAAGGGCTTCCGTTGCGCCCTGCCCGGCCGACTTCTTGGTAGTAGCGGTCCACCGTTTCCGGCAGGCAGGCGTGCACAATCGTCTTGACGTCGTCGAGATCCACGCCCAGGCCGAAGGCAGAGGTGCCGACCACGACGTCGTACCGTTGCTCCACATCGCCTTCAGCGGTCCTACCAGTCCATCCTTCCAAGACATCGCGACGTTCTGGGTCTGTGGAGTCACCAGTGACGCTAGCTACGCGTCGAAGACCGTGGTCACGAAGTCGGCCCGCCCACTCCTGCGCATCTACGACCTTGGTCGTGTACAGAATCATCGGCTTCGGCAAGTACGAGACGGCATCGAGGACGGCGGCCTCCCGGTCGGCCTCGCTCCGAAAGACGTCGATGTAGTAGCTCGGCTCGTGACGGAGTTGGGATGCCCAGACGATCCTCGCCCGTTGCGGCGAAGCGAACAGCGAGTCGAGCGTCTCCACCTGTTGCCCAGTGAGTGTCGCGCTCATCGCAACGGTCACTGGTTGCCGCCCCTCTGGTGCCTTGCTGAGCCAGATGCGGCGGTAGCTCGACATTGTCTGGAATGCGGTGCGGAAGCTGTTGCCCCACTGCTCGACCAGATGTGCTTCGTCGATCACGAAATAGTTGAGCAAGCCGGCCTCAGCTGCGTCCTCCAAAGGCTGCTTCAAGCTTTTCACTAGAGCCTCGGGCGATGTGAATACCAGCCGTTGACGGCCGGCCGCGATGTCGTCCCGCATCTGTTGCCGGTCTTCTTCCGACAGCCCGCTGGTGTAGGCGTACCGGCGTGTGGGGCTGTGATGTCCGTACCGTTCAAGGATCTTGAAGGCGCGCCGTTCCAGGTCTGCTGCGAGAACGCTCGTAGGTACAACCACCACTGATACGCCGCTGCTCATGCTCGCCAGGAGCGCGGGAGCCATCGCAACGGCGGTCTTTCCGTGTCCCGTGGGGAGACAGACGATCGTGGTGCTCCCCGGTTCGGCAAGCGCGATAGCTCTGGCTGCCTGCCTCTGGCCGCTCGACACATAGTGACTGTGATCGTCACCGAGGGCGGTCGCGAAGAACGGGTCAGCCGGATACGACTCCAGCTTGCGACGGTGCGGTGAGTCCTCGCCGAGATGGATCTGGCGAAGATCCTCTTGAGCCGCCTGGCGGGAGACGTCATCTGTCACGGGTGGATGCCACGGCAGCGCGCTCACCCACAAGTTGGCGCCGCCATCGCGAATCGCGGTTTGGCAGCGCATTTCTTCCCACTGCTCGCGACTAGGCAGCCGCGGAAGTAGTGGGACCGTGAATCCAGTTGTGTTCTCACGTGCTTGAGCTTCGAGCAGGATCTGTCGAGTCAGCGAGGCAATGTCCCTCCATCCGCTGGACGTATTGGCCAGAGCATCGCGGAGCCTGCGCAACGTCCCCTTTGCTTCAGTGAGTTCGGGGAGTTGCTGGAGGTTTCGGTGCTTGGACAGGTGGTCGAAGAGCGTTTTGGCGCCGGTCCAGTTGTCAGTTGCCACGACGGACCCTCCTGAGCCCCGTCTTCACCAAGCAGGTCGCAGACACGAGCCGAACCGTCGGTTCGCTCAGTGCCTGCACGAGCGCATCGGTGATGTCGACATCAAGCAGATAGCTCTCTTCGCCTCCCAGGAGGCGGCCAGCTGCTTGTCGGGCTTCGGCCTGCGCTTTCGCTACGGCGAGGCGTTCCTGCCCCTGTTGCTGGGCCAGGTCGGACCGTTCGGCCAAGTTGGTCACTCGCCTGAGTTCAGCTCGGGCGACCTTCTCAGCGGCACGTGCGGAAGCTTCGTACCCGGGCTGGCCGTCGAACAGGTCCAGCAACTCCTGGATGTTGCCAGAGTTGTAGTTGTGGTCAGTGGTCCTGTATGGGGCATCCAGCCACTTCTGGGTGTTCTTGTCGGTCAGGGCCTCGGCTGCTCCTGCCGGCACCCACACCTTCAGCGTGAAGGGCGGGAGGAGCTGTTCAGCTTGGCGCCTCAATGCTGCTTCAGCGTCGCGGGGCCTCCGCACGAGAGGCGCTGCCAGTTCGAGTGCCGAGGAGATGTCGGCTTGGACTAGGAAGTCGAAGCCGAAGTGGGGCTCCGGCTCGCCCTGGTGGCTGGGGTCTGCACGCCAGAAGGCCGTGGCCTGGCCGCGGTCGTCGCACCAAACAACGTTGGCGAGCATGTCGACGAGCGGACTCCCGATACGGAACAGGCGTGTCCCGGGGGCTTTGAGCGCCTCGGATCTACTGAACGTGCCCTTGGCCGCGTCCTCGGTGAGGTTCCGTCGGTCGTAGAGGTGCGGGGAGATGAGGGTGCGCGATTTGAGGTCGAAGACCTCGCACATGCACTCCTTGATCTTCCGGGTGGTGTGGCGAAGTTTGATCCCGTCAGAACTCTCTTCGCCGGTGTATCCGAGCATGGCTTTGCGGGTGGCGTCCCAGCCAGCTTCGAACGCTGCCAGCCGCTCGGCGAAGTCGATGTCGTGAGGGGACGTGCTGAAGATCGCCTCAAGGGTGTCCATGGTGTTGATCTCGTGGAGGGCCTTGGCGAGCGTCTCCTGCACAGTCTCGGAATAGCCAGGCAGGCCTTCTGGCCCGTGCTCAAGTGCCTCTGCCCAGACGTCAGGGAGACCTTCCGCGATGGCGTCCTGGAGCGTGGACACCGAACCGCCGAAGATGCGGTATCCATCGGTGAGCAGCAACAGCCACGCCTCGGTGTGCGCTTCAGCATCCGTGAGTACGAACTGGAGTGGTGCCTGGCGCTGCCTGCGGGACTCGACGTAGCGGTCGGTTCGGCCGAGACGCTGCTCGAGTTGGTTGGGCGACCATGGCAACCGCACATGGATTACGGTCTGGGCAGTCTGGAGATTCAGCCCGTCCTCGGCAGAGTCATCCGCAATGAGAACGGCAGCCTTCCCGCTGGGTTGCCGCCATGCAGTAGTGGCCGACTCTGATGCGTCGGGGCCCGCGCTGCGGGTGTGCTCAAAGAAGCCGACCTTGTCGAACCGTGCGCGCAGACGCGCGGTGAGCGCCGAAGCGAGTGAACCTGGGCCACAGAAGACAATAATGTGTCCGCCCTTGCGCAGGGCAGGGAGAAGATCGTTGATGAGGTCGTCGACTTCAGACGCATGGCCCTCATCTGTGATCTCTGACTCGAGGCTGTCCAGACGCTCTGCTTCGTGGGGTGCCACTGGCACGTTAGAGAGGTGGTCCCGCTCGCGGGCACTCAGGCCGGCACGCTGAGCGGCGGCTTCGTCACCGCGGACCCGCCAGCGAAGAGCGTCGAGAAGGTCGGCGGAAGGGCCACCGAGACGGGACGCGAGCACGGCCAGGGCCAGTGCGTAGTCGGCGCGCTGACCCTCAAGCTCTTCATCAAGGAGATGTCCCCACAGCCGGGTCTGCCATTCCAAGAGGCTATCTGCGGCCGGGGAGTGGGACTTGGCCGTCAGTTTTGTCGGCTCCGCGCGACCGCGCACCTCGTAACGGACGGTCGCTGAGTCGTCGTCGCGGCGGGTTACGTTCAACCGGCGGTTCCTGATCACGCGCCGGTGCAGTCGGTACGTCTCGCTAATGTGTGTCCGAAGAGTAGCGACGCGCGCCGTGAGATCCCGCACCCCCGCCTCCGACTCGTCGAGGAGGTTCTCCTCCTCGCCGAAGAGGGCGCGCACTTGGGCCGCCAGATGCTTGAAGCGGGCGTCTTCTGGGGGCAACAGCGTCTCGATGATGCCGATCGTGGACGGCAGCAGCGGATAGAAGTCTGCGTTCAAGCCGAGGACGTGGTTGGCCAACTCAGCCCGGTCGTTGTACCGCTGCTCGAACGCCTCCCGCTCGCTCCACTTGTATACGTCGGGATCAAGTAGATGCAGGAGCCCCAGATGTGTGGTGTGCCGGGAGGTGACCGGCGTCGCGGACAGGAGCAAGAGCTTCGACGCAGAGTGCGCGAGATCGCGCAGTGCGCAGTAGGTGGGGTCAGTGTCATCGCGGTCTTGGACCAACTGGTGGGCTTCGTCGACCACGAGGAGATCACGTCCGATGTGCTGCTCCCACACCTCGGGAGCGTCGTGGGAGATGACCTTTACGCGACTCGGGAAGTCATCGGTAAAGAACTTCGTGCGCAGTTCGGCCACCCACTGCCGACGCAGAGACTCGGGAACGAGGAACGTCACGCGTGCCTGCGGGCTGTCGATCAAGGTCTGCAGGGCCACGTATGCAGCCTCGATGGTCTTGCCGAGCCCGACCTCATCTGCGAGTAGGTACCGCTGGACGGGGTCCGAGAGCACGGTCAGCGCGGCGCGGACCTGATGCGGGTAGATTTCGGCGGCGGCAGCCAGGAGGGCCGGTGTACTCGCGCTCGCTGCGCGTTGAGCGACCAGGCTATGCAGCATGGGAATGCGCGCGTTGTAGAGGTGCCCGGACTCGTTGCCGCCGGACACGAGAACCTCAAGAGGGTCACGTACAGGCTTGTTCCAACGCACACGGAGTTCGGATTCTCGGACCGGCATGTCGTAACCGGCGTTAGGGAACCGGACGAAGTAGCCCTCAGAGGTCGCGTCCAGGACGCGACCAGGCATCCACTCGTCGGTGCTGGGGTTGTGGCGAAACACGCGTGTTTCAGGTTTCAACCGCACACGCGCGCATGCGACAGCGGGGACGGTCTGGGATTCGATCTTGGGCTCGGCCATGGACTCGAAGAAGTCCACGCGCAGCGAGCCGTCGGTGATCGCGCCGACTCGTCCGATTCCAGGGGCACCCTGGAACTCGACGAGGTGTCCGACTGCGAAGCCCGAAGCCATCTTCTGGTCGCCCCCACCTGCTCGTATGACAGTCCTCATGAGCCTAAACGGAGGCACTGACAACAACGTCAAAGATGGCAGACTTGGATTCGCATAAGCATTCGAGAATGGCCGTGGGGTGCCTGCTGGCCGGCCAGTTGATGTATGGCGTAACTGTGCAAGCTCAGGCAAAACGGGCAGGTGGAAGGTGTGAGGAAACCGGGACTGCACGCGACGATGGCCGAAATCCTCCGTGCTCTTGGCTGAACCCGGCTCTCGCGCCGAGGCCGACGAGTCCACTGACCGCTCCCACAAGGTCTCGGTCTAGCGATCCCGGCCGTCTGGCCCAGCCCGAGCCGAAACCGGAGAGAGGTGCTGACCTGCGGTTTGTTAGTTCTCCCGGCAAGTGTCAGTGGCGTGAGCTGTACTGTCTGGGCGCCTCCCGCCTTCGTTCCGCTCAACGCAGGACGGCGAGTTCCTGCCACACCAAGACAGAAAGAAGATCGTGAAGGTCCCCGCTCCAGCCGGTATAGCCACGCTCGTCGCCTACATCGCCACCATCCCGGCCGCCAACCTGGCCGTCACGCACATCGGGGCCCTGCCCGTCGGCTTCGGCTACGACGCCCCAGCAGGCGTCTACATGGTCGGCCTGGCCCTCGTGCTCCGCGACCTCGCCCGTGAGGCCGCGGGCCGCAAGGCAATCCTCGCGGCGATCGCCGTCGGCACCGTCGTCTCCTACTTCCTCGCCGACCCTGCCCTGGCCTTCGCGTCAGCCGCTGCGTTCGTCGTCGCCGAACTGATGGACTTCGCCGTTTACGAGCCGCTCCGCACACGAGGGCTCCTTGTCGCCATGCTCGCCTCGAACGCGGTAGGCCTAATCGCCGACAGCCTGATCTTCCTCAGGATGGCCTTCGGCTCCTTCGACTACCTGCCCGGGCAGATCCTCGGAAAGGCCTGGATGACCCTCGGCGCTGTCGCGGTCCTTGCGCTCCTGCGTCGCCGGAAGAACGCCACTGCAGAAGCCTTGCCCCGCGCATAACACAGCAAGATCGACAACTGTGGACGGTTCGTTACCCTTTGACCAGACGATCATGGGGGGACCGTGGGCAACCTGCAGAACAAGAAGCTGATCATCAGTGTCGGCGCCGTGTGCGCCGCCACACTGGCCTCGGGTGGCTGGTGGATGATCTCCAAGGGGGACTCCACCAGCACCTGGGATCGCTCTCTCACCTACGCCGAGCAGACGACGATCCCTGTCGACGGCGGCCGCATCGAGGTCACCTACCAATCCGTAGATAAAGCGTCGTCGAACATCCCGGACTATGGGGACCGCACGTACACGCCGCACGTCTCAGTGACGGCATACAACGATTCCACCGAGGCGAAGACGTACACGATCAGAATCGACGTGTCGCGAGCGGGTGCCCCTGTGCGCACCAGCAGTAATGCCATAACTCTGTCCGGGGTGCAGCCCGACAGCAGGAGCCGCGGCCAGTACGAAATCACCCAGCGGGAACGCAGCGGGGAGCCAGGGGCGTCGGAGCAGGAGACATACGTCGACAGTCCGACGGGCAAGGACTTCACTCTGGAGATACGAGAGGTGAAGTCAGAGAAGTACTACACGGAATCCGGATCTACTCGCTGACATCACCCGCCTCCGCCTCGGCTGCAGCCGACGCGATGGGCTTCGGCTTGGTCTTCGCCTGGGACTGTCGCCCGGCTCTGATCCGTTCGACTTCCTGACGGGCGTCCTCGATGGGGTATCCGGCGTCTTGCAGCATGCGGATGCCAGTCTCAAGCGAGAGGACCCCCGCGGTAACGCCGCGCACCACCTCTTCCAAGATGGCCGTCCGGTCGGTGGGGGTGTGCGGGCCGAACACGATCTGGGCTGACAGCGGGGCTCCGGCAGCCCAGCCCTTGGCATGGCCAGCCTGGTGAATCCGTTGCACCATCTTCAACAGCAACGTGTACTTGTGGGCGCGCGCGAGCCGCATGGAGTCGACCAGAGAGTCGAGAGGGCCGAGGGACAGCTGGAGGGCGTATCCGCTGGGGACGTCGGAGGGATCGACGGTGCCCAAGCTGACGGCCGGGAGTCGGGCGTTGACGGCGGCCCTGTCTCGTACTTCCTCAACACGGGCACGAAGTGCGGCGAGTTGATGTGAGGTGTCAAGGACGTCCATGCGGCCGCCGTCGGCTAGCGCGAAGATCGTTCCAGGCTCGACCGCAAGAGGCTTGGGCCTGCCGGTTACACGGTCGACCTCGGGGCGTGCACCGGCCAGGCCGATGATGGGTGCGCCCGTGGTGGCGGAGGCACGAGCGGAGTCCGTGTCGGACTCCGCCAGTTCATCGAGGGCCTGCATGACCTTCGCGAGCATCGGCTGCCCAAAATGCTCACCGTCGGACACCGTGTTGCTGATGTGGACGATCGGGATGAAGTCCAGCCGCAGATCCAGCCGGTGTAGAACCTCCCCGTCCCCACGGGTACGGAAGCGGGCCTTGTCCAGCGGCAGCTCGTCCAGAGACTGGCCGTGCCGCAGATCGTCCAAGAGCCACTCAGCATCGGTCAGATGGCACGTAACGGCCGACGTCTGCCCAGATGCCCAGGGGTACGTCCGTTCGATCCTGCCGGAGCCAGGGTTGTAGCGATCGCCGCGCTCCACGACGAGCCCTCCTGGCCCATCACTGATCGGCCGTATGCCCTGCCCATCTGCTCCCTCATGACTGCGTGTGGACGGTGTGATGGGGCCGAGCTCGTACGTGATCCGCCGAAGCCGCGCCTTCATTCCCCTCTTGGGGTCTTCAGGGAGCTCCCAAGCCAGGTGCACGCGCTGCGGATAGTCGCCCGGGTCGGCATCGTCCTCGATCACGGGGAAGTAGAAGCCAGGGTCATACGTCTTGAGGCGTACTCGCTGCTTGTCCGGATCCCAGGCCAGGAGATACAGGCCGTCCCCGAGGAGCACGGCCTTGCGCTCGGCGGCCTGCATACGCAACGGGAGCAGCTCGGCCTCCGCCCACGTTCGCAGGCGCTGCTGCACTTCCGCGGCTGCCACAGCCTCGGGCGCTGGGGTGTCATCGGTGGCGTGCTCGGCGCCGGGCACGATGATCTGCTGAGACTTGCCCAGCAAGTGTGCGAGTGCCGTGTCGACGAACGTCGACGCATCACCGAACTCCCGCCGTTCGGAGGCTGCTTCGTTGCCTGTGAGAGCGGCGAGCTCGCCGGCCTGGTTGTTGTCGTAGGCCGCCATGAGCTTGTACGCGGCGAGACGCCGAACTGCTTCATCGGGCAGCCACGTCGCGTGGAGCTCAGGAGCCAGAGATCGGTGAGGCCGTCCGTCGTGCGCGGCGGACATGATCGGCTTGTAGTTGAGCCACGACCAGGCGTCGGTCAGGAAGGTGCGCAAGCCCACAGGGTTGAGGTCCGTAACGTCGGCCCCGCGCCTCCTTCACCCTAGGTGATCGAGGACCTGCGTCGGTCGGATCGCCCGGGGCGCAGTACTTCCTCAAGACCCGCCTCGGGATCGAGGACGCTGCGGAGCCCTTCCAGCAGTGGGCGGTGATGCTCGCCCAGAACCTGCTGCCTGCGGTGGGGTGCTGGCGTGAACTCCCCGATGCGACCCTTCTGTGTTCATCGCCGACCCGACAGGCGATTGTCGCCGTACGGGGTCAGAGTGCTACCGGCCTCGCTGGGGGCCGCGAGTTGCGTGAGAGCGTGGACAGCGGCGTCCATGCGGTCCGGCGAGTCCATGCCGGCGACCCACGTCACCATCTGCTGCTCCAGCGCAGGCCACTCACCAACATGGTGCACGCGACCCTGCTCGTAGAGCTGCGCAATCGGCTCCGCTCGAAGTCGCTTGCCCTGCTTGGCAGTCACCGGCAGTACCGCGGGCATCAGCATGCCCTCCGTGCGCTGTTCACGCTGCAGTCCCTGCCACGCCTGGTGGAGGATCTGCGTACTCATGTCGCCGCCGAAGTTCGACTCGACCACGATGGCGTCGGCCCGCAACTCGATGGCCAGCAGACATGCTTCGCGGCCCCAAGCGTCCGCACCGCGATTTCCCGAGCGGTCGTCCAGGACGTAAAGGTGTCCGTCGCGATCAGACGCTGCCGCGACGATGCCCGTCTCGTCACCGACAGCGGACTCTCCGCCTGCCGGGTCGACAGCGACGACGATGCGGGCCAGGTCGATACCGCGCAGCTGTGCTGCGCTGGTCCGGTTCTCGGTGATCCACGGCCACTGCCACACACCGCCGTCCTGTGGGCGCGGTTGCTGCATGTACAGCGACCACCACACCCGCTCGCCCACCGAGCGGCGGATCTCGGCGAGTGCGTCGGCGTCGTACCGCTCAGGCCACAGCGGTGCACCGATCGCACGGTTGAGGGCGTCGTCCTCGGACAGGGCGAGTGCAGGGAGATCAATGACCGTCCACCGGTCGCCCTCATCGGCCAGGACACGGCCGGCGAGATCATCCTCGTCCCAGCGCGTTTGAATCAAGATCACCGAGCCGCCCGGCTCGATGCGGGTCAGGAGGACGGCCTGCCACCACTCCCACAGGCGCTTGCGCATGGTGGGTGAGGACGCTTCCTGGGCGTCCTTGATCGGGTCGTCCACCACGGCCAGGTGGGCGCCCTTGCCGGTGAGGCCGCCGCCGACACCGGCCATGACGGCGCCGCCCTCGGTGCCGGCCAGGTCGAAACGGTTCGCCGCGCTGGAGCCGGGGCGCAGGCTGACGCCGAGCTGCGGGCCGTAGGTGAGGATCGCGTCGCGGATCCACCGACCGTGATCGTCAGCGAGGTCGGAGGAGTAGGAGGCGATCATCACCCGGTGCTCCGGGCGCCGCCTCAAGTACCAGAGGGGCGCCCACCTCGCGGCTCTGCGGCTTTTTCCGTGCCGGGGCGGCATCGTCAGTAGCAGCCGAGTCGGCTTCCCCGCCGCGACCTGCTCAAAGGCAGCGTCGATCAGCCCCAGGTGGGGGGCCTGCATCTCCCGACCGTCGGTGAGCACTGAGGCCATCGCGCCCGGCGAACGGTCCATCGCCAGCTCGCGCTCGATCCGCACAAGCCGAGCCCGCAGTTCAGGGGTTGAGGCTGCGGCTATCTCACGGCGTCGCTGCGCGGGAAGCGACCGGTAGAGCTGGAGGACCGCGGCCTCGTCAGCCCTTGCCATCCTCGCCCGTATCGCCCCCGGCAAGGGTGATCAGCCGCTCTAGTTCGTCCAGGCCCGCAGTCTCCACCTGGACCGCGGCGCCGTCCGGGCCGGACAGTTCGGTGCGGGCCGGCCGGTCCAGGCCGAGGAGGCGGCTGCTGCGCTCGATGATCCGTACCGCTCGGTCCACGGCCTGGTAGTCGCCGTTACGGATCGCGGCGCGGTAGACGCCGAAGAAGAGTCGCTCGAGGCGCTCCACCATGAGCTGACGCAGCTCATCGGTGTTGGTGTCCAGAGCAGTGGTGCGCTCGACGAGGGCCTTGGAGACGTCCTTGCAGGCGAGCTCGATCAGCCGCTTGTCGGTGGGAGGCTCCAGCCCGCGTTTGTACTTGTCGATGCCATACCCCTGTGGGTAGGCGATGCCGTCTGTGTTGATCGCAGGGTCGGCGGCCAGCTTGCGGCCAATGGTCAGCCAGTCGACGCCGGCGAGCTTGAGATCGATCGCGTCGGCGCGGCGCTGAGTGATGGCAGCCCGGGTGGCGCGGTTGGGGCGGCCCATGACACAACTCCCTGGGCCCCGCGCCTACTGTCCATGATCCCTGACTCAGCCGCGAACCGGGGTGACCTGCGCGTTCACAAAATCACGATCCGGGACACAGGGACACCCGCAGCGACAGGAGCGGCGGCGGCGCTCCAAAGCGCACTACCCGGCTGCCCCCTGCGTCGGCCGGGGACGACGGCAGACCTTCCAGGGGCTCTCACCCCTTGAACAAGTCGAGCACATCCAGGGTGGGACGCACGTCGCCAAATGTTCTGTAGACGGTGTGCAGCGTGGCGTTGTGATCCTGATCGCGACCTGCCGCATTCGCGTCTGCCACCATGATGACCCGGAAACCGAGCGTGCTGGCATCACGGGCCGACGACTCGCAGCACACGTTGGTGACAGTGCCGGTGATCAGGACCGTATCCACGTCGCGCTGCTCCAACAGGTCAGGAAGGCGGCAGCGGCCAGGGAAGAACGCGCTGGGCGCGGACTTCTCCACCAACAAGTCTTCGCGGTGGACCAAGAAGTCTTGCCAGAGACGGTCGGCCAGAGGCCCGGTGCCACCAGAAGTGCGGAAGAGTTCGGCAATCTCCGGGCCGAAGAACTCGTCGCCCACCGCCGTACGCTCACCCACCGCCGGCAGGACCCAGGCGACCGTGCCGCCCGCCGCTCGAAGGCTGTCCGCGAGGCGGCTGATGTTCGGCACGATGCCTCGGCAGTACGGATTCTGCGAGACGAAGAACGGCACCATGTCGATCACCGCCAAGGCGGTGCGGGCTGGGTCAAGGTGCGTGAACGCGAACCGGCGGCCACGGCGTTCCTCCTGCCGGGCGTACTCCCGGTCTTCGATCCGCCATTCATGCTGCTTCACGTCGATCTCCGGCAACATGAGTCCCCCGATCCACAGCACCAACACGATGACGTGAGCTGGCCAACTTATCGGCTGTACAGGGGCGGTGTGGCGGGAGCGGCGGAAGCCACTCCCGCCGGAAGCGCGTCACGAGGCGAGGTCGAGCTTCGCCCTATGCGTCGCCCTCGGCAATGCGAGGGAACAGAGGGTTCGCAGGCGGCAGAACCCCATTGATCTCTGCAACCTGCCCGGCGATACGGGAGGCGGCATCCGGGAGGAAGGGCTGCAACTGGTCGCCCAGTACGCGGCATGCCTGAACAAGGGCGGCAAGGACCGTGTCGAGACGTTCCCCGGCCCCACGATCACCGCCCTGCTCTGCCTTGGCCAGCTCCCAGGGACGGGTGTTGTCGACACAGCGGTTGGACTCTTCCACGATCCTCCAGACCGAGGAGGCTGCCTTCCGCAAGTCGAAGTCGGACAGGGCCGTATCAACCTCGCCCGGGACGCTACGACAAGCCGCGATCAGCGGTTCCGTAGCCAGAGCCACGCCGCGGCGCAGGGGCACGTGCCCCTGTCGGTAGCGATGAACCATGGTCACGACCCGGTTGACGAGATTGCCCAGGCCGCCCGCCAGGTCGCCGTTGGCCCGGGCGATGAGCCGCTCCCGGGTGAAGTCGGCGTCACCGACCCGGGGGACTTCCCGCAGAAGCCACCAGCGCACCGCATCGGTGCCGAACTCGTCGACGAGGTCCGCAGGGTCGACGGTGTTGCCGCTGGACTTGCTGATCTTGCGTCCGTCGACGGTGAGGTAGTCGTGGACCAGGATGTCGGTGGGCAGTGGTAGCCCCGCGGACAGCAGCATGGCCGGCCAGTACACGGCGTGGAAGCGCACCACCCCCTTGCCGACCAGGTGGATGCGTCGCTTGCTCTGCACCCACCAGCGTTGATAGGCCTCGGCATTGTCCCCGTAGCCGAGGCTGGTGACGTAGTTGCCGAGCGCGTCCCACCACACGTAGACGACCTGGCTGGCGTCGCCCGGTACAGGAATGCCCCAGCCGCGGGCTCGGCTGTGGGAGCGGGAGATGGAGAAGTCGTGCAGCCCGCTGGTGATGAGAGCGAGGACTTCGTTGCGGCGGGCAGCCGGTTCGACCCGCAGGGTCCCGTTGGAGATCAACTCGTGGAGGGTGTCGGCATAGCGGGACAGCCGGAAGAACCAGTTCTCCTCGGCGACCAGTTGGGGCTCGGTGCCGTGCTCGGTGCATCGGCCGTCGACCAGATCGGCCGGAGTGTAGAACTGCTCGCAGCCCACGCAGTACAGGCCCTCGTAGTGCTTGCGGTACAGGTCACCGGTCGAGGCGCACTGGCGCCACAGCCGCTCCACGCCGATGCGATGGCGCGGGTCGCAGCTGGTGCGGATGAAGTCGTCGAAGGAGAGCGCCAACGGTTCCCGCAGTGCGGCGAAGGCCTCGGCATTTCGGTCGACGAGGGTCTGGACGTCGACCCCTTCGGCCTCGGCGGCCAGGACGTTCTTGAGAGAGTTGTCGTCGGTTCCGCTGAGCAACCGGACCTCATCGCCGCGGTGGCGATGGTGCCGGGCAAGGACGTCTGCTTGCACCAGTTCCAAGGCAAAGCCGAGGTGCGGGCGGGCATTGACATACGGGATCGTTGTGGTGATGTAGTGGCGTGATGCGGTCATCGGAACCTCCAGTAACGAGGCGGAGCTCCGAGTCCGTGAACAGAACGAGGCCCCGACTCGGGGCCTCGGAAACACGCGCGTCCGGTATCAGCAGCCCCGCTGGCGGGGCATCATCTCGATTCGGAACGAAGGCGCGATCATGCGGAGATGCTAGCAGCGACGCCCGCGTCTACGGCGAGCATTTCTGACTGGAGGCAAGGCGCCGCCCGAGGGTCCCACAGCCCCCCGCATTCCTCACAGACCGCACGACCCTGCCCCCACTGGTCTTGTCGGAGATGGAGACCCGCACGGTGGACTCGGTAGGCGGTCCACGAGGGCCGCCCATCGAGTCCACCGGTCAGTCGGTCAGGCGAACGTCAGTTGCTCCGGGCCGTTCTCGTCTGCATCACCTCCGGGCAGCGGTGGCGCGTCTGGTACGTCGCGGTTGAGGCGCAGCCACCAGGCGAACTGCCAGTTCCTGCAGGTCCGGTACAGCCGGGAGCTCCTCCCGGTGGCGTCGAGCGGAATGGAGTGCTCGCCCCATCCGAGGATGGGGCGAGCGTTGGCCAGTCGAACTCCGAGGCCTGGCACGAGGGCGTTCCCCTGCCAGGTCTCGCCGGGCGCGTGCTCGAACGCCAAGTGTGCGTTGCGGGACCAGTCCCAGGGGATCGGTAGAGCGCACAGGTACCAGGCGACTGGCGGGTTTGCTGCGGGTAGGTGAAGTGTCTGCCGACGTTGATGAGTGTTGATGTGTGGCCGGTCGGCTTCTCCGAACGTCTTCAGACAGTGCTGTGTCAGGTCGATTTCACGGATGCCGGCCAGCCACATGATGCGGTAGCTGGCCCTGGCTTCTATATCTATGCGGACTCTTTCTGAGGCCGCCTTAAAATGCATTCCTCTACCCCTCCAACTTGGAATTCCTGCCCTCGATCAATTCTATCAAAATGTCCAGAATTCCACTGTGCTTGTTGTGTCGGAATTCGTTAGGGTAGGGCATATTGAATTCCTCCGAAAATGCCTGACGGTATTCCTCGATCGGTAGGACTCGGGGACGCTTGCAGACGGCCTTGACGGTGGCCCTGGTGGTGTCGCTGATCTGTACGTCCTCGAAGTACCGGGACAGCAGGCCGAGGAGGGACTCGGGCGTGTGGTAGCGGATCCGCTGCCATTTGCCGCGCACGAACCGCATGTCGACGTTCTCGCTGTCGAGGAAGGACAGCCGGGTGGAGTCGCGGCTGATGGAGTGCTCGGAGTTTTCGTACGCCAGCTCCCGCTCCAAGTTGCGTGTGCCGATGCAGACTTGCCCGTCCGCTGCGCAGAGCGCGTTGACGGTGGTGAGCACCCAGTGCTGGTAGTCGAGGGATGTGGTGGCGTTGATGACCGAGTCGAGGACCACCACCTCGTAGAGGCCGTTCTGCCTCAACTCGCGTTCGATCGTGCGGATCTGGCTGACGATCGTGCGGATGTCGACGGCGTACTTGCCCTTCAGGGTGCGGTAGGGCTCGTAGTCGTGGATCTTGTAGCCCTTGCCGCGGAGGTGTCGGGCGTAGTCGCCGTGCCCGGCGCCGAAGTCCACCACCCGGTGGGAGGTGGTCAGCCACGGCAGGACGAGGCGCTCCCATACTTCGGACTTGTAGCGGACCTTGTCCGCCTTGGCCTTCGAGGAGTGCTCTCGCAGCCGGTTGGGCTGCACGATGTGCTGGTTCCACACGGGCGCCTGTTCTTCGAGGCCGGTCCAGTCGTAGACGCCGTACTCGCCGGTGAGGTCCTCAACGAGCTGGCCGGCGTCGAAGGAGGCGCAGGTCCAGGCGAGGATGTCGAAGCGTTGGGCCTTGGCGACGGCCGCGTACTCGGCGTTCAGCACGATGCGGCCTTGGTCGTCGATGACTACCGACCCCCACGGTCCGTGGGCGGCGGTCATGAACCCGATCGCCTGCTGGAACGGCAGGTTCTTCGACTCCTCAACCTCGATGGTCTGCCACGGGATCCAGCACCACTGGCCGATCGGCCCGGGCTCCGCGTACACCACAGATGACTCGGTCTCGACCCGGTTGTGCAGGAGGTTGAACTTGATCTCGTCCTGCAGCCGCACCTTCTGCGGCAGGATCATCGCCGGCGTCGTCGTCTCGCCGATCGCCTTCAAGCCCTTGGTCCTCTGGTGGCCCGCGACCAGCGTTCCGTCGGCATTCAGGATCACGGGCTTCACGACCCCGTGGCGGCGTAGCGAGCCCTGCAGCCGGACGAACGACTCCTCGGACAGACGCCGCGGGTTGTAGTCCGCGGGCCGCAGCTTGGACAGCGGGTAGGCGGGGTCGAAGCGAACGTCGAGCGGGTTCACGCGACCGCTCCCTCTTCGGCACGGTGCTCCTCGTTGAGGACGTGCCAGCCGAACCCGAGGTCGGAGTCGTGGTCGCCGACGAACTGCTTGTACAGCGCGTCGAGCAACTCGACTTCGGCCTGCGTGATCCGTACACGCGTGGACGACCACTGCATGTACCCCCACTGCAGGTAGTCCACCGTCGCAGCGGCCCCTGTGTCTGCCCCATCGGTGGGGAGCTCGATGGGGGCCGGGAGTGCCGTCTCGTCCAGGAGTTGGTCGAGCTGCTCTTGGTCGTAGCCGGTGCCCTGAAGGTCGGGGAGCTCGGTGAGGATGTCCGCGAGCAGCACCGTGTCGTACCCGGCGAGATCGCTGGTTCGGTTGTCGACGATGACGATCTTCGCTGCGGCGTCGTCATGCACGTCGAGCCAGGTAACCGCGATGGTGTCCCAGCCGAGCTGCTTGGCTGCCTTGAAGGTGTGGTTGCCGGCGAGGATCTCATTCGGACGGCCAGTCAGGGTGCCGCGGTTGACGACGATCGGCCGGTACTGGCCGTTGACGGCCAGCGACTCGGCGATGGAGTCGAGATCACCAGTGCGCGGGTTGCGGTGATATGGGGCCAGTTCGTCGACCGGAACGGCCAGCTCCGCGAGCGAGGCCGGTATGCGGGTGGCGGCAGAGGACACGGGTCTCCAGCCCCACGCCCACCATCGAGCCTAGGTGATCGCCCGCGACGCCCTGCCGGACTGATCGCGGGGCGATGACGCTGAACCGGAGCTGACGTATGGATCTCGCTGCGAAGCACGCAGATCGGTGCCAAGGCACGCTGCTCCTCGCGGAGACCGCCGAGGACGCGTACGGGTGGGGGCCCTGATCGCTTCCTGTCGCATTGCGACTTCAGGACCTGATAAACCGACAGAACCCTGAAGCAGGAGGGCCGTAGATCCACAGATCTGCATGATCGGCTTGTCCTGCCCGGCTTACGTTCGGTAGCGTCTCCGACATCAAAGTGGGCCCCACCGTGCCGTGCACGGTGGGGCCCTTTTGTGTCTCCTCCCCCCGGGGAGACCTGCGTCACGCCGCCGTCTTCAGGTTCCTAGGCCAGCGAAGCGGCGGCTACACCCAGCGAAGGGAACACACATGAGCTCCAACCATGGCACACGCGACGGTGACCAGTCACCCTCCATCAGCCCCACCCCCGCCGACCGGGGTGCGGAAGCAGCCCTGGAGCCCGCGGCGCCGGTCCCGCGCCGCGGGCTGCAGATCCAGTTCGGCCACGGCCTGCACGTCGAACTCGGCGGACGCACGCTGCTTTCGGTGTACGTCTCGCCGCTGGTTGCGACGGGTGTATCTATCGCGGCCGGACTGGCCAGTTGGGGTTTCGGCCCCTGGCAGCAGTAGTCGCTTGATTCGGCTGCGGGCGGCCGGCGCCGGGCCGCCCGCAGCCGGGGCGCGCAGTTCTCAAGGGGCAGCGGCGTGACTCCAAGGCGGGCCAAGGCCGACCCTTATCGAGGACTGCCGGGCCGTGGCCATGATGATGCTTTGGATCTTGTCATGTATCGGGCTGCTGAGTCTCGCCTCTGATCGGGTGCGTCGGCTCGCGCGCATATGAAGATTTTTCGTCGTGGCCTGGATCCAGGCGGTCGACTCGATCCGCCATGCAGTCGCTGAGCTGAGGCAGGGGCGGGAAGGGCGAGTCCCAACAGATGGGGACCGTGATGAGTAGCAGTGTCCGAACAGCGCCTGATAGTCGACTGACGTCAACCTCGAATGAAGGAGCCCGCAAGCGCCGATCTTGCGACAGTTTGTCTACCTATACGCCTCCGCGCGTATAGGTCATGATGGAGGCGGTCCACAGCACAGCAGCACCACCCTTCGAACACCTTGGACCGCGAGTAGAAGGACCCCCGAGGACATGATCACAACGACGCCCCTGCAACTGGACCTGCTGGCCCTTTGCGCACTGCGAACGGACAACAGGTCCGTCGACTGGCACCTGCTGGCCAGGACGTGCCAGTCGCCTGAGGCACTCCACGTGCTCCTCGGCGGCGACATCCCTGAAGACTCCGATATCGCCAGCAAGAGCGTGACCATCTTGCGGAAGGCGCTCCCGGAGCTCGACGACGCCCGGAGCCGGGTCGCCGCCGAACTTGAGGCTGCCTCCCAGGTCGGAGCTCGCCTGGTGACTGTGCTTGATCCGGAGTATCCGGCCAACCTGCGGCTGATCCCCAACCTGCCACCGTTCTTGTTCTACCTCGGTGATCTCGACGAGCGGGATGCCCGGTCCGCTGCCGTCGTCGGCACCCGCAACGCGAGCGCAGACGGAGTACGTCGTGCCGCTCGCATGGCAGCCGGTCTGGTGGAAAACGACGTTGTGGTGTTCAGCGGTCTGGCCAAGGGCATCGACACTGCCGCGCACACGGCAACGTTGGAAGCCGGTGGCCGCACCGTGGCGGTGATGGGCACAGGCATTGCCGCGAAGGTCTACCCAGCCCAAAACAAGCAGTTGGCCGCACGCATCCTCGACCAGGGCGGCGCGCTCCTGTCCCAGTTCTGGCCCACCTCCGGACCGGCGACTTGGACGTTCCCACGCCGAAACGTCGTCATGTCCGGATGCACGATCGGCAGCATCGTCATCGAGGCGTCCTCCACCTCCGGCGCCAAGATGCAGGCGCGCCTCGCGGCCGAGCACGGCAAGCACGTCTTCCTCATCCGTTCCCTGGCCACCAATGAGCCGTGGGCCGCGAAGATGGTCACCGAAGGGCGAGCGGTGGAAGTCGTCGAACTCGACGATGTTCTCTCCCGCCTCGGCAGCGCAGCGCGAGTCCAGCAAGCCGGCCAACAGCGGCTCCAACTCGCGCTGGAGGGCCTGTGACGGGAACCTCTGGCCTGCCCCGGCCACTGGGGTTCCCCAACTGCAGCCGATGCGCCTACCGCATCAACGGAACTCCCGCCGTGTGCGCGGAATGTGCCGCGGCAACCATGCGCCCTCTGGCAGAGCATCACTGTGTGGTCTGCAGCCAGAGCCTGGATGCCCCGGACGCCATATGCCGGAACAAGATCTGCCGCTGGAGCCCGGAGAAGCGTTACTTCACCCGAGTCGATGCCCTTGCCCTGTTCACTCACCCTCTGGAACAACCGATCAAGAGGTTCAAGTACGACGGCCGCAAGGGGTGGAGCAAGGTCTTCGGTCGGCTCATCGTCGGATGGCTTGAGGAGAACCGCAGACAGGTCGCCGACATCGACCTCATCATCGGAAACCCCACAGCACCTGACCGCGTGCCGCTCCAGCACATCGAAAAGATCATGGAGTCCGCCTACACGGAAGACACACTGGACCGGTGGCCCATCGCCGCCCCCGACAGGCCCGTGGCGACCAAGAAATACGAGACGAAGAAGTCGGCCAGCGGCGGCGCTCAGTGGGCGGACAAACTGCACGCCGCAGAGGAGCACGCCAAGGCACTGAGGTTCCACAGGAGCGTGGAGGGCAAACGCATCCTGCTCGTTGACGACGTGTTCACAACAGGCGCCACATTCCACACCGTTTGTAAGCGACTCATCACCGAGGGGAAGGCTGCCGAGGTGCGTGGCCTGGTCCTCGCCCGCGTCCCGTTCGGCTCGTGAGAATCCGCCGAATCCTCACTGCCTGACCAGGAGTTGAGCCGGCCATATTCCAGTGGCGCCCGCTGCGGGCCGTGCGCCACGCTCCACTGTGACCATCTTCTATCTGGTGCAGCACGCGGAGAAGGAGCGCCAACTCGGCGATCCGGGCTTGACTCTCCTCGGACGTCAGCAGGCGGCCCGAACAGCGAAGCATCTGCAGGACGTCGGGATTGGCGCCTTGATCAGTAGCCCTCTGAGGCGAGCTCGCGAGACGGCAGAGTTCATCGCGGTCGCGTGCGGACTCGCGGTCCGGATGGATACCCGGCTGCGGGAGCGGATGAACTGGAGCGATGACGAACCACTTGAGGAGTTCCTGGCCGACTGGGCTGCAACGGTACAAGATCGGGATTATGTTCCCAGGTCCGGGGATTCCTCACGTCAGGCCGGCGACCGGGTCCTCGCGTGCTTGACCGACCTGGCTGGCGAACCAGGGCCGGTCGCAGTTGTCACTCACGGCGGCGTCACCGTAGACCTCCTTCGTACGCTGCTCGGCGACGACGCGCTGACGGAGGACCTGCTGTACGGCGGGATCCCAACTTGCGCGATCACCACGCTCGACGGTACGGCTGTCGTTGAAATCGCCGCGCAGGCACACCTTTCATAACGCTGCAGCGCCATGGGCTCGCCTACCGTGACCAGCAATCGCAGGGTGGGCATGCACATGAGCGAGGCAGGGCAGAAGTCGACCGAGGCCAGCCCCCGGAAAAGGGAAGCTGCCTGACACGAGTCCCCAGAGCGGGGCACACGAAGAGATCCGAGAGCCAAAGAGGGAGCCACCGTGGACTTCGTCGGAGAGGTGATCCGGCTGACCCCGCTGGACGACCGCCGTCATCTCATCGACCGCGGCCCGCTAGTGCTGGCCGACATGAAGATCGCGCTGGAGACCGAGCCCGATTCGCGGCAGCAGGTCGCCGAGCGGTGGGGAATCGACCAGGCGGACGACCATCCCGAGGAGTGGCTGGACGTCGACGTGGACGTTACTGAGCTGGGGAAGGAAGCCCCGAGCGCGGCCGTCCTGAGTGGCCTGGTGGTGGCCGCCACCCGTACGTCCAAGGCGGCGGTCGAGGTGTGGGGCCCTGCGACGGCCGATAAGACGTGGCCCTACCTCGTGATGCCGTGGGTGGACTTCGAGACCATGGGGGCCTGCGCGTCGGGCCGCGACGGCCGTGTGAGCTTCGGAGGGTTTCTGTTCGACCGCGACTGGGGGTGGCACTTCGATCCGCCCACCGAATCGAACGGGCTTCAGGTGCCCTTCACGCCGCTCCTCGAAGTCCCGGCCGGCACCTTGTGGGCGACCGGGTTCACTGATGTCCCTCCGCCAGGCGCCACGCCGCGCAGTGAATGGGAGGGGATCATCGAGCGGTCCGAGTGGAAGGGCTACATTCCCGGGCGTCCTCCCGTCGCGAGTCGCTGACTGGAGTTCGCTCCGTGGATCTCTCGGGCGTCCGGCGTGATCCCCGGAACAAGTCAGGCGCGAAGCCGCCGGTAGGCGACCTGTACGGCTTCGATGTAGCGGCTGAATTCCTCTGTGGTGTGCTGCCGGTTGGCGGCGCTCGTGTCGCCGTCGCGGAAGAAGGCTGCACGCTGCGCGGTCGACAGCTCTAGCTGGACGCCGTACCCGGAGAGGTTTCGGTTGCAGATGTTCGTCGGGTTGCGTCCTGCGCGCTCGGCGGCGGCGTCGATGACGGTGAAGCCCGCGTGCTGAAGTGATCGCTTGACCCACAGCTTGAGCTGCTCATCGAGACCTCCGACTTCGGTGATCTTGGTGGTGCTGTGGAATCCGTGCCAGGACACGGTGCGCACCATGCTGTTCTGCAGGGCGACGCAGCGGGGCTCGTCGAAGTGGCTTGAGGTGATGTGCAGGACTCGGTTAGTGGAGGTCCTTTTCCTGCCGCGGAACGAGTAGTAGTTGTGGCTGTCTCCTGCGGCAGCGTTCGCGGCCTCGGTGGTGCCGACTTCGATGCCTCCGCCGTGGATGGCTATGTGGGCCAGGTCGGAGCCTGGGGCGGGGCGCAGCTCTCTGGTCCAGTCGACTCCTTCGGTTTCGTGGGCTGCGAGTTCGGCGAAGTCGTCGTACGTGTCGTGGGCTGCGGTGAGGTCTGCTCCGTCGAGCAGGACGCTGTCCATGGCGTTGGCTCCGGAGGTGGTGGCGCTGGCGGAGGCTACTGCCGGGTGGTGCTGATGTAGCAGGCGTAGACGCTGGCGGTGCCGTCGTCGGCGAGGCGGGCGGTGGCATCGAATGCGCCGGCCGGGCGGAAGGCGCTGTGACGGCCGGTCCGGATGCGGTACGCGAGGTTGGTGGCCCTGTTCAGGTTGCCGAGGTTCTCGATGTGCGCCCACTCGTCCGGGTGTTCGCGGAGGGCCTGAGCGGTTTCGTACGCCTCCTGGCTGCGGGTTGGGGCAGGCAGGGGTTCGAAGCGGGCGTGCATTCAGCGGTCTCCGGCGGTCGGCAGGGCGGCCTCGGCGAGTTCCCGGATGCGGGCTGCTGTGCGCCACTGGTCGTCGGAGAGGTGTTCGCACAGATCGTTGGCCAGGCGGGCGACTTCGGCGAGGACGAGATCGGTGCCGGTGTCTGGCGTGGGGGTGCTCTGCTCGCGGTCCGGGCCGAGGGGCTCGGGGGGTGCCGTCGTGTGGTTGGTCGCGCGAGCAGAGTGGTTCATGGCGGATGTTCCCTGGGTGGTTAGCGGTTGTTGCAGCGGCAGGTGTTGGTGATGGGGTTGAACCAACTGTCGCAGGAGTTGCACCACGTGGCTCCGGGCATCGGAGGAATCTCGGAGTGCTGCTTGGTGCGATCGTGCACGAGGTCTGTTTCCTTTGTCAGAAGTTGTTGGGGAGTTGGGCGCGGGGGCCGTCGGGGGCGAGGACGTTCACGATGTGGTCGAGGTCCTTGGGCCGCCACAGTGCGGTTTCGAGGCCGCAGTCGGCGAGGTGCTTGAGCCAGTCGCGCTGGGCGGGGCGTATTCGTCCGGTGTCGGACTTGAACTCGGCGAAGATGATGCGTTTGGCCTTGGGGTGTCCGTAGACCTCGTCGGGCCATCCGGCGTCACTGCGCTGCGAGTTGTGCGTGTGGTACGTGAGTGTCCAGCCGCGGAGGGCTGCGATCTTGCGGACATGCCGGCGGAACTGTTCCTCGGTCACGCGGCCCGCCTGCGGCACGGGACGTCGGCCTCCAGGAGGGCGGCGAGGTGCGCGGCGGCGTCCGGGTCCGGTCGCGGCTGGCGCCGGACGGCGGGTGTGGCCGGGAGCGCGGGTCGGCGGTGGCGTTCCTTGAGGAGTTCGGGCAGCGGGCGCTTCGTTTCCTCCCACAGGATCTCCTGCAGGGAGCGGCCGTATCGCTCCAGGATGAGGGCCTCGTACAGGGCGTCGTCGTGGCTCGTGTGCTGGATGTCGTGGTGGTTGTTCAGGGCAGGCATGTTGGTTGCTCCATGGGTTGGCCGGGACCCGCAGGGGGGTGCGGGTCCCGGCCGGAGGGGTGGCTCGTATCTGACGAGCCGTTCCGGGCGGGCGGGGCGCGGGGGGTCGCTGCCCGTCCGGAGGTATGGGTGGATGGTCGGGCCGTGCCAGGGCCTGACATCACTCAGAACCTAACACAAAGATGTGCACTGACCTATTTCTGGGTCAGTCCGCGATGGCGAGTTCATCGGGCTCGTACGGGAGGGGCTTGGGTGCGCCGGGCCACTGCACCATCACGAGCCGCTGTCCGCTGATGGGGTCGGTGGCGTGTCCGCGCACTTCACCAAAGGGCCGGAGCATGCCCTTGGGAGTCGGCCGGGCGAGCGTCACGCCTGTGTGCTTCTCGAAGTCTTCCATGCTGGTCTCCTGGCTGGTCAGGTAAGGGAGTTGCGGGCGATGAGGGTGAGTGCGTGGCCCCACTGTTCGGTGACGGGTTCATCGAAGGTGAAGCCTGAGCCGGGGGCTTCGAGTTCGGCGACCCGCCAGTCCGTGCAGGTGCCGGCGGGCGGGTGCTCGAAGTGCTGGATGGTGTCGTCGTGCAGGGTGATGGCGAGGCGGATTGTGCCGCTGGGGCTGAGGGTCGCGCTGGTCTTGCCGCTTGCGGCCAGGGCTTCCGCGGTGAGCGAGTCTCCGAAGATCACTAAGTCTCCATTTGGGTAGTGGCCTATTTTTGGTCAGGCGAGGGCTGCGAAGCCTTCGCATACGGGGCAGGTGTCGCCCGTGCCGGGGCTGGTGCCGTCGCTGCACGCGGGGCAGGGCAGGTATCGGCCGGTCCCGTGACAGGTGTCGCACTCGCGGTTGCGCTCGTACGGCCCGTGCAAGTAGGTGATGGTGCCGCCACCCTCGCACCCGTCGCATTCCGGGGCGTGAGTGCCGGTGACAGTGATCGCGTCGATGATTGCCGGAGTGGCGAACACCCGCTCCTCCTTTGATGGTTGGGCCGGTGTGGGCTACCCCCTCACCTCTTGGGTTAATTCTACTATCCATGGTGGGGATGTCCACTCCCCGCAAATGATCTCCGCCACGCCCGTCGCGGTGCTACGCGGCGAACAGGCCCTCCTGCACGGGCACTGCCTGCGGCTCGGGATCGGCGCCCAGATGCTCGATGTGCTCGGCGAGCGTCCAGCCGAGCCATCGCCACTGGGGGAGAAGCGGCCTCGGCGCAGGGCCGCTGCCGCCGCACACCAGGGAGGTAACGCCTGCCGCGCGGGCCGCGTTCACGACGGGCGTGCGCTCCAGGATCAACAGGTGCGGTCTGACGCGGTGGACGGTGGTGTCGTCCAGCCACACCTCGCAGTACGACCTGTCCAGATGCGTGAGCATCGCCAGACGGTGAATGTCACCCCAGGCCGGGTGCAGGCCACCGGGTTTGACCCACAGCCAGGTGCCCGGACGGATGTCTCCGGGCCCGCTCGGCGTGTGAGCGTACGGAGGGCGCTGGCGGCGCCTGCGTCTCGGCGGGTCCGGTCGGGGCGGCGGGTAATGCGGGTGCGCCTGGTGGTACTGGTGCAGCTCTTCGGCGAGCGCGGCCATCTGGTCAGCGTGGCTGTAGCAGCGGGGGCCGGTGTGCCAGCGGCGCGGATTGCTCTTCTCCCAGTACATCGGCGAGCCGCACTGGCATCGGCCTGCGGTGAGGTACTGCTCGGCTGTCTCGCACGGCCAGGTGCCGGTGCAGGTTCGGCATGTCCACGGTGTGGAGGCCGAGTTCGGCAGATGAGCGTCCGGCAGGAAGAACGGCCGCGGCGGGGTGTACGTCGCCACGGTGTCAGTCCCCGATCTGCGCGGCCAGGGCGGCGGCCGCGTTCTGGATCTGCCCGGCCGCCCAGGAGGATCCGCTGAACTCCAGGCGGGCGAGGACCTCTCCGCCATCCGCCAAGGTGACGCTGCACGCGCCCCAGTTCACCTGGAGCTGCAGGTACCGGCCACCGCTGTGGTCCTGCGGGAGGCGAAGCTGCGACCAGCCCAGTGCCGTCGCATCGTCCTCGGCGCGCTCGGGGGTGTGGTGGCCGACCGAGTTGAGCAGTGTCTCGTCGTGGCGGCATCGGCTGTAGCAGATGAGCAGAGCTGCCCGCGTACCGTTCACGAAGAAGGCGTGACGAGTGGAGGTCTGGCGGGCCCTGGTGCGGACCTCGACGTGCGGCGCCGCCGCGTGCACGGTGCGGTGAAGCCAGAACCCGTCACCGAGCTCGTCCCGGTGCCGGCGGCCGAGCTCCCAGCCCTTGACGTGCAGGATGCGCCGCCAGGTCCATTTCTGTCCGTTGCTGCGGTACCGCGGGTCTTCTGGCTGGTCGGTCATCCACAGTGTGGTGACCGGCGTGGCGTTGAACGATGCGTCCGGGTTGACGGTCGTGTCGATGCGGACCAGGACGCGCGGGCTGTTGAAGGTGATCTGCTCGGTGGAGCTGCCCAGTTCGGTCAGCACGGGGCAGGTCTCGCAGTCCGGCTTGCGCTGAATGCAGGGCCCGAAGCCGCCCCACCGGGCACGGCGGGTGTCGTAGCTCTCGAAGAGCGTCGGGTACGAGGTGGGCATCAGGGCGCACTGCGGGCCGCCCGCCCCGATGTGGGCGTTCAGGGTGAGGCGGTTGAATCCCTTGCCGTCGGCGGGTCGTGTCGGTGCAGGCGCAGGCAGGTAGATCGGCATGAAAGCTCCTGTGGTGACGGGGGTTGAGATCAGAAGGCGTTCTGCTCGCCTGGTGCTGCATTGCCCTTGACAGAGTGGAAGGCGAGGAGGGCGACGAGCGTGCGGTCGGCCCCGCTGCCGGGGCGTTCCGCATAGAGCCGTCCCACGATGAACTCCTGCTCCAGGTGGCGTTCGAGATGGAGGAGCCAGCCTGCGACCGCGGTGATGGTGCTGTGCTGGGGCGTATGGGCGTTGGGCTCCTCCGCGCCGTGCCAGGTCAGGATCACGGCTGGAATGTCGTCCAGCAGAGTGGGTTGGGCGCGCCAGCCCGGGCGGTCCTTGTCCGGCGAATGGGACCTTATGTGGCGGCGGTGCAGGGCGCTTCGGACATCGCTGAGCAGCGCCTCGGTGCTCGTGCTCACAGGCTTACTCCTTGCAGGGGTGCGGGTGTCAGAACAGTTCTTCTTGACCGGCGACGTCGCCCGGCTGCTCGCGGCCGGACCGATGCGGGCCGGGATCAGGGACGGTGTCGCCGAAGAGGGCGGCGGTGCCGAACCGGTCGGGTACGGCAGCGATCCGAGCGGGGCCCGCCGGTACGGGAAGTTCGTTGGGGGCCGCTGCGTCGAAGTCGGCGCGGCCCATGACGGTCCAGTCCCGGCGGGTGGTCACTTGCTCTCCTTGTGAGGCTGGGCGGTCCCGGAGGCTTCGAGGACGGCGTCCGCCCAGTCCCGTACGAGCGCGGTCCCGGCCCGGCCTGCCGCCTCACCCGGGGTGTGGCCGTCCTCGAGGGCCTTCAAGTAGCGGGCCGCGGTGACCTCCAGAGCGTTGGACGACGTGAAGGTCCGCATGAGGCGATCGATGTTCGTGCCGTGCATGTGGTTGAGGGCCCTCGCGGCGAAGGCGACGATCATGCCGACGTCGTTGCCGAGCTGCTCGGCCTGGGCGGGGCTGAGGGGCGCGCTGTAGCGCATGACGAACCTGCTCCTGTGCAGTGACGGGGTTTCGGGAAAGAAGCGGCGCGGAATTGTGGCCGCGCCGGCCGGGGTGCGGACGCGGTCGCCCGCACCCCCGGAGGTGAGCCGGTCAGGCCGCGACAGGCTCCCGCTCGTCGGCGGCGTCCGCCTGTTCGGTGCTGTGGTCGGCCTCGGCCTCCGGGTTGACCGTGACGAGCTGGCGGGCCTCGGCGTGCGCCTTGGCCTGCTTGAGCTGGAAGCGGGCCCGGGTCAGCGACTCGGCGACCCGGTCGAGCTGCTCCAGGCGTGCCCCGACCTGCGTCTCGAGAGTCTCGGCGAGCTTCAGCGGCTCAGTCTTGCCGATCTCGTCGAGCAGCGCCCGCACCTGCTCGATCTTGTCGAGCGTGCTGCGGGTCTTCTTCTGCGCTGCCGCGCGCTCGGTGCGCTGCTCCTCGGTCATCTCCTCGACGACCATGAGGACGGCCTGATCCTGCTGCTGCTTCATCGCGTAGGCGAAGTGCACGATCTCGTTGTCCGAGGCGAACTCGCCGCGTACGAACTTGCTGAGGACGGAGCCTTGGTTGGCGAGGTTGAGGGCGGCGATCTGTACGGCTGCCTGCGTGCCGATCTTCCCGTCCTGTACGAGCTCCTGGACCTCTATGCGCAGGTCCAGCAGTGCGAGGCGCAGCTTCACGTAGGTGGTGGTCTTCGCGAAGTCGGCGGCCACGGACTCGATGGTCGCGCCTTCCTCCTCGTCAAGGATGCGCTGGTAGCCGTGGGCCTCCTCGAACGGCGTCATGTCCTCGCGGGTGACGTTCTCCGACATGGACCGCTTGAACCGCTGGAGTTCGTTCTTCTCGGAGGTGATGTTGGCGCGGATCTTGGTGCGGCCGAGGATCTGGTGGGCGCGGAAGCGGCGCTCGCCGGAGACGATCTCGTAGCCGCCCTTCTCGTTGTCGGGGCGGACCTCGATGGCCTGCATGAGGCCGTAGGTGTCGATCGAGGTGGCCAGCTCGTTCAGCGCGTCCTCGCTGAAGTACTCGCGCGGCTGGCGCGGGTTGCGGTGGACCTGGCTCATCTTGAGGACGCGCTGCATTTCGGGCTCCAAGTGGTGCTGGTGAGGTTTCTTTCTCCCTCATCTCTTGAGTTAATTCTACTATCCATAGAGGGGGTGTCCACTCCCGGAATCCCACGCCAACGTGACCTCGACCACGCCCTCAAAGGGGCTCTGACATGCGGAAACACTGGCGGGCGCCGAGGAGATCTCGGCGCCCGTCAGCGTCACCTACAACTGCTCGTCCGCATGCTTGCGCCAGGCCCGCACCTGCGGCGGCGCCCCCGAGATGGGAACGGTGAAGCACTCCTTGCGGATCGGGCAGGCCCTGCACACCCGCGCCGCCGCCCGCTCGCCGCCCGGCCCCTCAAGCTCCGTCCGACCGTGCTCAGTGCACAGGGCCGCCGACCATGCCACGGGCCGGGCCAGCGCATCGCGCCGGTCCGCGAGTCCGGCCAGCGCGGCCATGCGGTCCGCATCGCGGCCGCGGCCCGACCCCGCCCGGGCAGGCTGCGCGGCCAGCGTCAGAATGCGGTCAACGTCGATCACCCCTGCCCCCTCGTCCCGGCAGTGCGTAGACCGGCTGCCCCTTTCCGGCCTTGTGCGCAGCGCCGCCGTCCCGCGTTACAACCTCGCCTCCGTCTTCCCCCGCAGCCCCAGGCGGGCTGCCTCGATACGGTCACCTGTTAGTGCCCCATTCCCGCGCCACCGTCGACCGGGATCACCGCACCGGTGATGTAGGAGCCCTCGTCGATGAGGAACCGCACGGTGCGCGCGATCTCCTCGGGCTGCCCGAGGCGGCCGAGCGGGATCTGCCCAAGCAGTGCCTTGACGCGGTCCTCCGGCAGAGCGGCGGCCATGTCCGTGGCGGTCAGCCCCGGCGCGACGACGTTCGCGGTGATGCTGCGCGAGCCGTACTCGCGGGCGATGGACCGGGCCAGTCCGATCAGCCCGGCCTTGGAGGCGGCGTAGTTGGTCTGCCCGGCCTCCCCGTGCATCGCGGTCGCCGACGAAATGAACACCATCCGGCCTCCCTTGGCGCGCAGCATCCCCGGCAGCGCGCGCTTGGCGACCCGGTAGGCGGCGGTCAGGTTCGCATCGAGGACCGCGGTGAAGTCGTCCTCGCTCATGCGGGCGAGCAGCCCGTCCCGGGTGATCCCCGCGTTGGAGACGAGGGAGGTGACCGGGCCGTGCTCGGCCTCGGCCTGCTTGAACGCCACGTCGACCTGCTCAGGGTCGGTCACGTCACATCGCACGGCAAGGAAGCGACCCCCGGTGTGCTCCTGGCCCGGAAGGTAGGAATGGGCGGGCGGCTCACCGGAGCGGTAGGTGACGGTCACGTTGTGGCCGGCCTGGGCAAGCTCGGTGGCTATGGCGTAGCCGATGCCTCGGTTGCCGCCGGTGATGAAGACGCTCATGCCTGACACCTCTGGGATCGTCGTCGATGCAATGTCCGCCCACGGCTCGTCGCCCGGTGGGGCGGAGGTCGGAGGCGAGAGGGCCGTCGAGGAAGGTGACCTCGGCGGCGGTGCCACACATTGCCCGGATTCCATCCCGCTAGGCCGGTTCTGGGCGTGCCGGTACCCGCACAACCGGCACTGCGAGTACGGGTTATCGCCCATCCGGGGCGTCGGAATGTCTGGAATGGATGTGAACATGCCCGTCTTGTATGACAGGCCCCTCAAGTCGGACACATGTATAAGCTGCGTTAGGGTTCCCTCATACTTTTCCTGTTCTTTACTTCAGGGGAGCCCTGCACCTGTATGTCGCGGAACCTGCCTCCGATCACCCGCATGCTCAAGTCCTGGCGCGAATCACGCGACCCGCACGCCGTGCCCGGGTTCACCGCCCGCTACGGCGCGCGCCGCCGCACAGGCCTCACCCAACGGGACATGGCCGAGCTCACCGGCGTGACCGAGGGCTGGTACGGAAAGCTGGAGCGCGGCGTCCTCGACCACGTCGGCGACGAGTTCCTGGAGAGGATCGTGCGCGTCCTCGGCCTGGACAGTGCGCAACGCGCCCACCTGTGGCTGGAGGCCAACGGCTGCGAACCGCCACCCCTCCCGAACGCGGACGCCAGCACCATCGACCCCGTCGGCGCGGCCATCGTCCACAGCCAGATATATCCCGCGTACACCTACACCCACAGCTGGGACGTACGCGTCTTCAACGAGGCCGCGGCCCGCGACTACCCGTGGATGCTGCACGGCATCAACGTCATGATCTGGGCGCTCACCTTCCCCGAAGCGCGCCTGCAGCTCATCGACTGGGAGGAGACCTGGGCCAAGCCCATGGCCTCACAACTGCGCCTCGCGCACAAAGCGAACCCGGACGACGCGCGCCTCAGCCAGGTCTGCGACCACATCAGGCAGGCCGATCCGGTTGCCCGCCGAATCCTCGACGACGACGTCACCACCGTCACCCACCCCGACGGCGACCGTCGGCGTCTCTATCTGCCGCACCAGCGCGAGGAGACCGAGGTGGAGTTCGTGGCCCTGGAGAGGCTGGGCGACAACACCCGGCTCATGATCGTTGCGCCCGGAGACCTCGCTCAGCAGGCCACCATGCCCTCCGCCGTCCCGGGCGTGTAGCGACGGAGGAGCGTTCGCGATCACCGACTGGGGCGCGGCTGGGCCCGCCCCGGTCACCAACGAAGCTGCGATGTCGGCTCAGTTGACGGGCTGCCGCCAGTCGAGCAGGACCCGCTTGTCCGGGGCCTGGCTGCCCTCGGCGCGACCGACCCGCACGTGCTCGATCTCCAGCAGCACCAGGGCCCGCCTCGACGCGAACGGGGCCGTACGCCACCAGGCCACCAGGTCGTGCACGTCACCGATCGGCAGGTCGGTCATCTGCTCCAGGTACTTCAACCGCACCTTGGACGTCCGCAGGTCGTCCTTGCTGGCGTTCTGTGCGGCGACGAACGCGGCCTTCACCATCAGGCCGCGCCCGTACAAGTCACCGATGCCGGCGAACCGTTCGTCGGCGCCCGCAATGTGCTCCTTCAGGCGGGCGATCTCCGCCTCGATGTCACGCTCCAACTGCTCAAGTCGCTCACGCGCCCCCGGCTTCAGCAGTTCAGCCAGAACGTGCTCGGCCAGGAAGTCTTCGAGCTTCTCGGCGTTGATGCGGGTTCTCCCGCAGCCGTCGCACTTATAGGACGGCGGGGCCTCAGCGTGGGCGCGGCTGCCGATCATGGCCGTCGTGCACTCGTCGCACACCGCGCATCCGCCGGTGGCCAGGTACTCGTGGGCGTCACGCGGTGTGCCGCGCTGTTCGCTGCGCTCCGCGTACAGCGCCTGCAGGCGGCGGAAGACGTCCGGTTCCAGAACCCGCTCGTCCCAGCCCTTGATCGGCTCGCCGTTCTCATCCAGACCCGCAAGCCGCGGATTGACCAGCAGCCGGTGCAGCACTTCGCGGCGGAACTCGTTGCCGCGCGGGGTCAGCATGCCCTTGCTCGTCAGCCACCGCGTCGCCTTGGCTTCCGAATCGCCACTGAACAGCAGCGTGACGGCCTCCCGCAGCAACGGCGCCTCCTGTGGATGCACCACCCCATTGCGCACGTAGCCCGACAACCGTCCCACGCAGCTGACTCCGATCAACGATTCGCATCTGCGACCCCTCGCGTCGGCAACGCGTTAGGAGTCCCTTAGACCTGACATAGGCCAATGTATATGTGGCCCGGGAGTCATGCGTGCGTACGACCTCGTGAACTGGCCAGCCTTAACGCGATATTTGCAGGCCAGGAGGCATCGCCCGTCACCGCATGTGACGCGCCTCATAGCAACCTGTACGGGGCAATCTGCATCGCTGGCGATTACATCCACGCCGGAGCGAGGCGGAAGAGGGGCCCGGACGTGCATAAACGACGCAGCGTCCGGGCCTCATGGGTGGCTACACATCCAGAGTGATCCCCAGCGCCTTCCACAAGCTCGCCGTCGACACCTTCTGCGTCTGGCCCAACGGAATCGTCTGCGCCGGGAACGAGCCGTCCCTGATCAACTCGTACGCCTTGTCCGAACCGATCCCCAACGCGCGAGCCGCCGTCGCCACGCTCACCGTGGCCGGCAGGGACCGCACTTCCTCGACCGACATCCCGCCGCGACGACCCTCGGAACGAGTGCGCTGCACGGTCATCACAGATGAGGACAAAGGTGGTCACATCCCTCTTCCCCGCGCCACCTGGCAGGAAGCATACGGCGTCCAAGGAAGCGTCACCTTCGCTACAGCATGATCAGGACACGTAAGGAACAACCCAGCACATTCAGGGGGAATCCCAGGTGTTCGACGGCAGCGTCTACAAGCGATGCAAGTGCACCGAGCCCAAACTCGACGACAACGGCCAGCCGGAACTCGACGCTCGCAACCGACTCAAGACACGTGAACTCGGCTCAAGCTGCCCTCTGCTGAAGAAGCGCGAACACGGAACCTGGTACTACTACGTCAAACTCCCCGACGGCGTCGGCGGCCAGCGCCGACGCCCACGCAAGGGCGGCTTCCTCACCCAGACGAAAGCCAAGGAAGCAGCACAGAAGCTGTGGGACGAAGCCCAAGGCGGCGTCAACGTCGAATCCAAAGAGACCGTCGCCCAGTACCTCAACCGCTGGCACGACAAGCGCGTCGACCTCAAGCGCAGCACCCGCAGCGACTACCGCGACTTCATCGACCGCATCCTCATACCCGCGCTCGGCCACCTCTCCATGCGCGAGCTCCGGGACCGCCACGTCCAGGAGATGTTCAAGCAGATCTGGGCCTTCAACAAGATCAAGGAAGCCAACCGCATCGCCGCCCAGCAGGCCAAGGCCGCCTGCGACGCAGCCCATCAAGCCTGGAGGAAAGCCCCAACACCCCGGCCCCCGGAACTCCGTCAGACCTGGCACCAGGCCCGTGAAGCCCTCAAGGAGGCCCGCACCAAGCCCCGCCAGGACACTGGCCCCGGCAGGCAGAAGAAATACCTCGACTGCCTCTCCGCCGCGCTCTCCGACGCCGTCACCGAGAAGCTGATCACCCAGAACTGGGCCAAGCTCGTCACCATCCCCAAGTACGAGCGCCCTGAGGCGCTCGTCTGGACCGAAGAGCGCGTGGCCCGCTGGCGTGAAACCGGCGAGAAGCCCAGCCCCGTCATGGTCTGGACCCCCGAGCAGACCGGTGAATTCCTCGACGCAGCCGTCGAACAAGGCCTGTACATCATGTGGCACCTCATGGCCTTCCGCGCACCACGCCGCGGAGAAGCAACAGGCCTTCCCTGGTCCGAACTTGATATGACCAAAGGCGTCGCGCACATCAGCGAACAGATCGTCACCGACTCCACCAACGCCGTCTGGGAAGACACCCCCAAGAGCAGCAGTGGGCGCCGCGCCGTCGCCCTGGACTACGCGACCTTCGCCCTCCTGACCGCCTGGCGGGACGTCCAGAAGGCCCAGCGCGCCGAATGGGAGAGCAAGCACCAGCAGTGGCTGAACGCCACCCCGCAAGAGCGGCAGGGGCAGGCGCTGAAGGCGTACGACCATCCGTACGTCGACTCCGGCAAGGTCTTCACCCTGCCCGACGGCCGCCCTCACCACCCCAAGAACGTCTCCCAGGCCTTCGACCGGTTCATCAAGCGACTCGGCTTCCCGCCCATCAGACTCCACGACCTGCGCCACTGCGCGGCCTCCCTGAGCCTCGCCGCCGGCCTCTCCATGAAGGCCATCCAGGTCCTGCTCGGCCACAGCAGCTACCAGCTCACCGCCGACACCTACACCAGCCTGATGCCCCAGTTCGAGCAGGCCGCTGCAGACGCCCCCCTCGACCTCGTGCCGCGCCGGAACGGCGTCAACAAGCCCGACGACAAACAGCAGTCCGCCACCGAGACGGACACCGAGCCTCCCACGGCAGCCGTCCCCGCCGCAGTGGGGGAGAGCCAGCCGTCGCAGATCGCCGATGAGCCGTACGAGCCGGAGCGGCGGGCTGCGGACGAGCGCCAGGTCCAGCCCTCTCGCAGCAGAGGACATCTGCGGCTGGTGTCCTCTGTCCCCCGGGACGGGGCCCCGGACGCCGCCTGATCGCGTCTTGTCCCCCGCGTGTCCCCCGGGCCACGAAACAGCCCCCTCGGAGATCATTCCGAGGGGGCTGTTCGATGCGTTTTGCCTGGTCAAACTATGTGCCCCCGGCAGGATTCGAACCTGCGACACCCGCTTTAGGAGAGCGGTGCTCTATCCCCTGAGCTACGAAGGCGAAGGCGTAGGTGGTGCGGATGGGGGAACGGCCCCCGTGCGCGCCGCCGCCGTCAGTGTAGCGGGTGGGCGTGAGGGGCCCGGTGGGAAAAGGGGTGGAGGGGGTCGGGCGGCGCGTGCTTGCATGGCGGCATGGTGTCTCCTGAGCGGTTGATCGCCTTCGGTGCCATGTCGTTCCTGTTGATCGTGGTGCCCGGTCCCAGTGTGCTGTTCGTCGTGGGGCGGGCCCTCAGTCAGGGGCGGCGGGCCGCGCTGACCTCCGTGGTGGGGAACACCGTCGGGGCCTATGTGCTGATCGTCGCCGTCGCCCTGGGGGTCGGGTCGGTGGTGGAGCGGTCGGTCGTCGTGTTCACCGTGCTGAAGCTCGCCGGGGCGGCCTACCTCGTCTATCTCGGGGTCAAGGCGTGGCGGGAGCGCGGGGCGCTCGCGCGGGCCGTCACCGACGGGGAGGCCGGTGGGGCCGGCGTCGGCGGGGTGCGGACCTTTTGGGAAGGGTTCGCCGTGGGGGTGACCAACCCCAAGACGCTCGTCTTCTTCGCCGCCGTGCTGCCACAGTTCGTGGACCGGGGGCAGGGGCAGGTCGCCGCGCAGATGCTGCTGCTCGGGGTGGTGTTCAGCGTGATCGCCGTCGCCTCCGACACGGTGTGGGGGCTGGCCGCCGCCACCGCCCGGGACTGGTTCGCGCGCTCCCCGCGAAGGCTCTCCGCCGTCGGGGGCGCCGGTGGGCTCGCCATGATCGGACTCGGGGTCACCGTCGCCGTCACCGGCCGCAAGGACTAGGCCGTAGGGGTCGTAGGGGTCGTAAGGGTTCAAGGGGTACGGGGCTCGCGTGGGAGGCGTAGGTAATAGCCCACCCCCCTGACCGTGGGGGTCAAGTGGTGGGTCGAAGCGGTCGATCTTGTGGCGCGGGCGGCGAGGCCGGGTGGCCCGGCGTCGAGCGGGATCGCCTCGGGCGGACGGCGTTCGATCTCGCGCAGCGCGGACGCGGACCGGCCGGAGTCCGTGCCCGTCGCCGTGTGAACGGCGTGGCGCGGCACGGACTCCGGCAGGACCCGGAGGCTGTCGTCGCCCTCGGCGATCAGCAGAGAGTCGTCGGGTGTCAGCGGACGGGCGGTGGCGGGGTGTTGCCGGCCCGGCCCGGGTTGATCGCCTCCAGGTCGACGGCCAGTTTGATGGTGGCGCGGGCCTGCCGGGTCGGGGCGGCCCGGTCCCAGGTGACCGTGAGCATGCCGTCGGCCGCCGTGTCGCCCGTGAAGAAGGAGTCGGTGGCGTTGGTGGTGCGGGGCAGGTCGTTGCCGCTGTAGGGGCTGAGCGTGGCGAGGGCGGTGATCAGGTCCTCGGGGAAGAAGACCTGGCCGGTGTGGACGGTCTGGCCCTCGGCGTACGCCTGGTCCAGGAACGCCCCGGGTGTGCACCTTGGTGTGGATGTGCACGGTCCGGCCGGTGTACCAGCCGGGCACGATGGTCCTGAAGCGGACCCAGCCGGAGCCGTCGGTCATCTGGAAGCCGCGCAGATACGTGGTCCTGCTGTCGGGGGCGAGCTTGGGGATGGCCCCCTCGAACTCCAGCTCGCCCTCGTTCATGGCCTCGGAGGTCTCCGCGTACCCCGAGTAGATGCCGAGCGCGTCGCACTGCCAGATGTCGACGGACGCGTCCGGCACGGGCTCGCCGTTCTCGGCGTTCAGCACCTGGATGCGCAGTTCCAGCGGGGTGCCGGGCCTGCCCTCGGTGATGTTGACGCGGTGCTTGTCGTAGTCGAGGTAGTACGGGCCCTCGGTGGTCTCCTTCGTCAGCGGGAGGACGTCCGGGGCGGAGGGGGAGGGGGAGGGGGAGGCGGAAGGGGGAGGCGTCGTCGTCGGGGTGGCCGTGTCGGCGGAGGCGATGTACGCGCCGCTGAGTCCGATCGCGGTCACACCGGCGCCACCGGCCACGATGACCTTACGGCGGGTGGGGTGGGGGCTGTGATCTGCCATGTCCCGGAGGTTAGGAGCCGTTCCTGAGAGATCGGGAAGAAAGCGGGGCCGTCCCGGGAAGTCACCGGGAGGTGTGCCCGTCGGGGCAGGCGCCGCCTCCTCTTCGTCCCCACTGCACACATAGACAGGACAACGGACCGGATGGGGATAAGTAGGTGCCTGGTCGGTTCGTCAGTCCGTGCGGGTCACGCGGACCACGTGGTTGCCGTCCAGGTCCGCCGATGCCACCGCGACGGTGACCCCGTTCTTCGGGTCCTTGAAGGTCTCGCCGGGCAGGAAGGTCGCGTCGGAGAGTTCGGCGTGGACATTGGGCGAGCGGGTGCAGCCGCCGCTGTCGCCCCGGGAGTCGTACACCTGGACCGGGCCCTGGCCGGTGTCGACGTCCGCGTCCACCTTGTAGATCAGCACCCCGGCCCGGCACACCGTCTCGTCGTTGCCGACCCGGGTGCGCAACTCGACCGCGTAACCGGTGCGCGCGTCAAGGGGGATGACGACGAGTTTCGGGCCGCCGGTCCGGGCGAGCGGGGTCAGCCGGTGCTCGGCGGTGCCCGGTCCGGAGACACAGGCCACCTGGTCGGCGTCCAGCCAGCCCAGCTTCCACTTGTGCCAGCCGAGCAGATCGTTGTTGGCGCCCCAGTCCTCGCTCATGATGTCCCAGTGGCCGACCGCGGCCCCGCCCTCCTGGGTGTAGAGGTCGGGCAGGCCGAAGACATGGCCGTTCTCATGCGGCAGGACCCGGAAGCCGGTGCGGCCGTAGGAGCCGGAGCCGTCGTCCTGGCGGGAGTAGACGAAGGAGGCGTTGGCGACCGGGACGCCGTCGGCGGTGGGCGCGTCCGGGTTCCCGGCGAACGTCACCGACAGGACGGTGTCCAGGGCGGAGGGCCCGGCGTTCGGGGTGACCAGCACGTTCAGCAGGTCGTAGCGGGTGAAGTCGACATCGGGGTCGGCGGCGCCCACCAGATCCTGGACCAGCCGCCGGTAGCCCGGGTCGAAGGGGGCGCCGCGCTCTATGCCGTACTCCTCGAACGTCTTGGGCATCCGCAGCCAGCGGGTGACCGGGGCCTCGGAGCGGTAGTCGAGACGGCCGTAGGAGCTGGTGCGGAACCAGTCCGTGGTCTGCGGGAAGAACTCGCGGTAGCGGTCCATGGCGTCGCCCTGGCCGGGGGCGTCGGGGAAGTCGACCATCAGGCTGAGCGCGCGCACGGTGCCGGTGGAGGGCGCGTAGCCGTCCGCGGTGGGCACGCCCTCCGACATCAGCACCTCGCCGCGTCCGCTGATCATGCAGGGGCCCAGCGCGGAGGAACGGGACAGGGCGGTGGCGCCCGCGGCCGACGAACCGACGGTGTGCCGGCCGGTGCCGGCCGCGGTGCTGACGGCGAACGTCAGCGCGGTCACGGAGGCGAGGGCGGCGACTCGGCTGGGACGTATCCGGCTGCGGGAGGGCTGCATGGGGGGCCTTTCGCTCCGGGCAGCCGCGGACGGACACGGGACGGGCGGGGCGGACGGGTGACACACGGACGGCGACCCCACGGACGACGACCCCACGGATGACCCACCGGCGACCGGCTGCTTCCTATCGCTCACCCTGGGTGGAGCCGCTCGCGGGCGCGCGCTGAGGGAGCCGGACGGGGGGTTGTGTGTGGTGGGGGAGTTAATTCCGGGGCCGGAGTGTTGTGACGCAGGTCACGCGGATTCTTCTCACGGTCGGGAAATAACCGGGGACGTCGTCCCCGTTTAACCACGCGTACGACGATCCGGGGAACCACTCCCCGGTTCACAAAGCAGACCGACGCCGAGCGAAGCACAGCAGCGACGCCGAGCGAAGCAGAGCAGCGACGCCGACCGGCGAAGCAGCGACGCGGACCAGCGACGCAGCAGACCGGCGCACACCGACCGAGGAGACACCGTGGACACCGCGACCCCCGAACGCCGCAAGGCACCCCGGCCCCGCGCCGACGCCCTGCGCAACCGGGAGCGCATCGTCACCGCCGCCCGGGAGATGTTCGTGGAGTACGGGGCCGAGGCCCCGCTCGACGAGATCGCCCGCCGCGCCGGAGTCGGCAACGCCACGGTGTACCGGAACTTCCCGGACCGCGACTCCCTGATCCGTGAGGTGGTCTGCTCGGTCATCGAGCGCACCGCCCACGCCGCGGAGCAGGCGCTCGCGGAGTGCGCGGACCCGTTCTCGGCGCTGGAGCGCATCGCGCACACCGCCGCCGACGAACGGATCAGCGCGCTGTGCCCGATGATGTCCAGCAGCTTCGACCGCAGCCATCCGGATCTGGAAGCGGCGCGTATGCGGTTCGAGGCGCTGGTCGGCGAGGCCCTGGACCGGGCGAAGGCGGCCGGTCAGATCCGGGCGGACATCGGGGTCGGCGATCTGATGCTCGCCGTCGCCCAGCTCAGCCGGCCCCCGGCCGGCACGGTCTGCATCGGGATGGACCCGTTCGTACACCGTCATCTTCAGCTGTTCCTGGACGGTATGCGGGCACCGGCCCGCTCACCGCTGCCCGGAGCCGCCGTCACCATGGAGGATCTGCGCCGGAGCACGGCCCAACGATGAGTTCGCCCGCCGGCCACAGTCACCAGTCGCAGTCACCAGTCGCAGTCACCAGACTCACGACACCCATCCCATCCGTCCCGCGTACCGCTGAGCGCGCTCGGCGTTCACTCTCCCGTTTCCCTGTCCAAGCCCGAAATTTCAGCAGGTCTCGGTGAATAGCCGTAGCTCCCTCGTTTCAGGCTGACCGTCCCTGTCCGTACTCGTCATCCGTCCTCGTTCCACATTCCGTCACGAAGTTCCGAAGTGGGTACCTCCATGTCTGAAACAGCCGCCAAGGCTTCCGGCGTCTCCTCGCCGGTCCCCGATCCCGGGCGCTGGAAAGCGCTCGTCTTCATCGCGCTCGCCCAGCTGATGGTGGTGCTGGACGCCACCATCGTGAATATCGCCCTGCCCTCCGCCCAGCAGGACCTGGGCATCTCCGACGGCAACCGGCAGTGGGTCGTCACGGCCTACGCCCTGGCCTTCGGCGGTCTGCTGCTGTTCGGCGGCCGGATCGCGGACCTGTGGGGCCGTAAGCGCGCCTTCGTCATAGGTCTGGCGGGCTTCGCCGTCGCGTCCGCGCTCGGCGGTGCCGCCACCAACGAGGCCATGATGTTCGGCGCCCGCGCCCTCCAGGGTGTCTTCGGCGCCCTGCTCGCGCCCGCCGCGCTGTCGCTGCTGGCCGTGATGTTCACCGACGCCCGTGAGCGCGCCAAGGCGTTCGGCATCTACGGGGCCATCGCCGGTGGTGGTGGTGCCGTCGGTCTGATCCTCGGCGGATTCCTCACCGAGTACCTGGACTGGCGCTGGACGTTCTTCGTGAACATCCCGTTCGCGATCGCCGCCGCCGCCGGTGCCTGGTACGTCATCCGGGAGCCCGAGGGCGGACGCAACCGCTCGCCGCTCGACGTCCCCGGCGTCATCCTGTCCACCCTGGGTCTGGTCGCGCTGGTCTACGGCTTCACCCGCGCCGAGTCCGAGGGCTGGGGCGACCCGCTCACGGTCGGCATGTTCGTCGGCTCCGGTGTGCTGCTGCTGGCGTTCGTGCTCGTCGAGTCCAAGGTCAAGGCCCCGCTGCTGCCGCTGCGGGTGGTCACCGACCGCAGCCGCGGCGGGATCTACCTCTCGCTGGGCCTGGCCGTGATCGGCATGTTCGGTCTGTTCCTGTTCCTCACCTACTACCTCCAGATCGTGCAGGGGTACTCGCCGGTCCGTACCGGCTTCGCCTTCCTGCCGATGATCGCGGGCATGATCGTGGGCTCCACCCAGATCGGTACCCGGCTGATGACCCGGGTCGCGCCCCGGCTGCTGATGGGACCGGGCTTCCTGGTCGCCGCCGTCGGCATGCTGATCCTGACCCAGCTGGAGGTCGACTCGTCCTACGCGGCCCTGCTGCTGCCCGGCATGCTGCTGCTCGGCCTCGGCATGGGTACGGCGTTCATGCCCGCCATGTCGCTGGCCACCCAGGGTGTCGCCCCGCGCGACTCCGGGGTCGCCTCCGCGATGGTCAACACCTCCCAGCAGGTGGGCGGCGCGATCGGTACGGCGCTGCTGAACACCATCGCCGCCTCGGCGACCACGTCGTACATCGCGGACAACATCGCCGGCGCGGGCACCAACCGCGCCGCGCAGGAACTGGTCCAGCTGCGCGGCCAGGTCGAGGGCTACACCAGCGCCATCTGGGTCGCCGTCGGCATCCTGGTGGTCTCCGCGCTGATCGCCTTCGTGATGGTCAACGCCGGCCGCCCCGGCTCCACCACGGTGACCTCCGGCGCCAAGGACGGTCAGGGCGCTCAGGACGAGGCGCCGGTGCCGGTGATCGCCCACTGACCGGGCGCCCGCGCCACTGACGGACGGCCACCGTCCGTCGTACCCCTCGGGCCTGCCCGCGGGGGAGGAGGGGACGCCTCCCCCGTACGGCATCGAAGGACCTGCCCCGGCTCCCGCCGGGAGAGCGGCTCAGCGGAGCCAGGGCAGGTCCGCACCCGCTTCGCACGGCTGAAGTCCCTCGGCGACGATCCGCATGATCTCGCCGAGGGACTTCTGCTGTTCCGGGGTGAGCCGGGCGAACAGCGCCTGCCGTACGGCGTCCACATGACCGGGCGCGGTACGGCGCAGCACCTCGTCCCCCTCGTCGGTGAGGACCGCGAGCTGGCCGCGCTTGTCGGAGGGGCAGTCCTCGCGGCGCACCCAGCCGTGCTGTTCGAGGCGGGCGACGGCGTGCGAGAGCCGGGAGCGGGTGATCTTGGCGTGCCGGGCCAGCTGGGTCATCCGCAGCCGGCGGTCCGGCGCCGAGGAGAGCAGGACGAGCAGCCCGTAGTAGATGTGCGGCATCCCGGCGTCCCGCTGGAGCTGCCGGTCGAGATGGTCCTCCAGCAACGTGGTGGCGTGCAGATACGCCTGCCAGACGCGCTGTTCGTCGGCGCTGAGCCAGGTGTTCATGGGTCCACTGTACGACCGATCTCCTTGAACTTTGAACAAAGGGGTCGTACGGTGAGGTCGTCAGAGTTGTTTTAGGATTCAAGTAATGAGTGGAAGGGAGCTGGGGAGCCGTGGCCACCGAGTCCGCATCGCCCGCGTCCGCATCGCCCGCGCCCAGGTCGTCCGTGCCCGCGAGGATGCCCGCGCTGTACCTCAGCCATGGCGCCCCGCCGCTGGCCGACGATCCGATATGGCCCGGCGAGCTGGCCGCCTGGGGCGCCGGTCTGCCCCGGCCCAAGGCGATCCTCATGGTCTCCGCCCACTGGGAGGAGGCCCCCCTCGCCCTCGGCGCGGTGCGAACCGTCCCCCTGGTCTACGACTTCTGGGGCTTCCCCGAGCACTACTACCAGGTCCGCTACGAGGCCCCGGGCGCCCCCGCCCTCGCCGAGTCCGTCCGCAAACTGCTGCGCGCCCCCGGCACACCCGTGCAGGACTTCCCCGACCGCGGCCTCGACCACGGGGCCTATATCCCGCTGGTCGAGATGTTCCCGGCCGCCGACATCCCCGTCCTCCAGATCTCCATGCCCACCCTCGACCCCGCCCGTCTGATGGAGCTGGGGCGCAGGCTGGCCCCGCTGCGGGACGAGGGCGTGCTGATCGTCGGCTCCGGCTTCTTCACCCACAACCTGGCCGCCCTGCGGCACACCGGCCCCGGGGTGCCCACCTGGTCCGCGGAGTTCGACGACTGGGGCCGCCGGGCCCTGGACACCGGCGACTGGGACAGCCTGCTGGACTTCCTCCACAAGGCCCCGGCCGGGCGGTACGCCCATCCGCGCACCGAGCACTTCGCCCCGCTGTTCGTCACCCTGGGCGCGGTGGACGCCTCCGGCGGGCCGGACGCCCGGCGGTCGGTGATCGACGGCTTCTGGATGGGGCTGGCCAAGCGGTCGGTGCAGTTCGGCTGAGCCGCCGGGCCCTCCGGGACGTGTGACATAGGGGGAGGCCCCGGGATGTCGTCGGGAGGGGCCGAGACGGGTCGGGACGGGGCCGGAAGGGTCGGGTCGGGACGGGGCCGGAAGGTAAGAGGCGGATGTGGTGCGACCAAGGATTCGCTGTGAGTACGGCCCGCTGGCAACCTTCGGCCGGTGCCGTCCGTCTACCAGAGCGAACAGGAAAAAAGCCGGAGGAGTCGGGACCACCGGGATGACTCCCGGTTCCTCTCCCGGTTCCCCTCCCGGTTCCTGTCCGACCCGCACATCCGACCGTTCCGGAGGTGTCCCGCGCCCCGCCGCGGCGCCACAGGGTACTGCATGATCAGAAAATTGGGGGGCACGGTGGGAATTCTGTCCGGTTTCCAGTCGTTGTTTCCATCGGATGCAGGGCACACGGAGTACGTGTCGAGAGCGCGCGGAGCCCGCGGAGCGCCAACAGCTCCAGCGGGCCGCGAGCCCCGGCAGCGTACCGAGGGTGTCGAGTGTCCACGGACCACCCGCTGACCCCACCATCGCAAGGGAGCACGCATGGCAACCCGTGCCGTCGCCCGTCGTAAGTCCACCTCCGGTGGGACCTCCGACGCGGCACGCAGCGTTCGCGCCTCTGGCGGCGAGATCGCCGACCGCGACCTGGTCGGCATGTATCTCGACGAGATCGCGCGCACCCCGCTGCTCGACGCCGCCAAGGAGGTCGAGCTGTCGCAGACCATCGAGGCGGGTGTGTTCGCGCGCCAGGTCCTGGAGGGCTTCGAGGAGACGAAGACCGACGCCAGCCGCGCCGAGCTGGAGGCCCTGGTGGCCTCCGGGGAGCGGGCCAAGGACGTCTTCATCCGCTCCAACCTCCGGCTGGTCGTCGCGGTCGCCCGGCGCTATCCCCGCAGCGGACTGCCCCTGCTCGACCTGATCCAGGAGGGCAACGCGGGACTGGTCCGCGCGGTGGAGAAGTTCGACTACCGCAAGGGCTTCAAGTTCTCCACGTATGCCACCTGGTGGATCCGCCAGGCCATCACCCGCTCCATAGCCGACCAGTCGCGGACGATCCGGCTGCCCGTGCACCTCGTGGAGGAGCTGGGCCGTATCCGCCGGGTGCAGCGCGAGTTCAACCGCGACCAGGGGCGCGAGCCGGAGCCCGAGGAGATCGCGAAGGAGCTGGGCTCCACCCCCGAGCGGGTCGGCGACGTCCTCGACTGGGCCCGCGACCCGGTCTCGCTGAACATGTCGGTGGACGACGAGGGCGAGACCCAGTTCGGCGATCTGCTGGAGGACACCTCGGCGGTGTCCCCGGAGCAGTCGGTGCTGACCCTGCTGCGCAGTGAGGAGCTGGACGACCTGATCGGCCGCCTCGACCAGCGCACAGCCTCGATCATCAAGATGCGCTACGGCATCGACGACGGCCGTGAGCGCACCCTGACCGAGGTCGGCAAGGAGCACGGGCTGACCCGTGAGCGCATCCGGCAGATCGAGAAGCACGCGCTGCTGGAGCTGAAGAAGCTGGCTCGCGACACCGGGTTCGACGCGGTGGCCTGAGCCCTGGCACGACCCTTGTGAGCCCTGATCCGCTGTGCGCCGATCCGGTGATCTGCTTCGAACCGGGTGGTATCGGGAACAGAACTTCAGGGCACACGAGTGCACAGTGCGGTTGCCATCGCGGTGGCGGCACTGACAATGGAGCCACGTCCCGACGCTCAACCCCCCCGGCGCCGGGACTTTCCCAGAGCCGGGCTCTGCGCGCCTCCCCCCCCTGGCGCCAGGGCCCGGCTCCATGTCCGCGTCCGGCTTCATGGCGGCGTACGGCTCCGGGTCGGCGTACGGCTCCCTGCCCGTGTCCGGGGTCATCCGGGGGCGGTGTGCTGAGCGGGCGGACGGTCCCGTGCGGGCATACGAAAGGCGGGGCACCCCGAACCTGAACCCCGGGGTGGCCCGCCGGATGGCAGATTCTGCCACAGCGGCATAGCCTGCCGACGTGAGCAGCACCACCCCCGCACAGAATCGCCCCGATTCCTCGTCCCCGCGGGCTCCGGCGGGGACCCCGCCCGCCCTGCCCGTCCCGTCCGGCTCGCTCACCGAGCGGCGCAAGGCGGCGACCCGGATGGAGATCGCCCGCGCGGCGGCCGGTCTCTTCGTCAGCCGGGGCCTCAGGGCGACCCGGGCCGAGGACATCGCCCAGGCCGCGGGTATCGCCCCGCGCACCTTCTACCGGTACTTCGCGACCAAGGAGGAGGCCGTCGCCCCGCTCTACGCCACCGGCGCCCAGCGCTGGGCGCAGGCGGTCCGGGACGCCCCGGCCGGGCTGACGGTGCCCGAGGCGCTGGAGTACGCGGTCCGGCACACCTTCACCCCGGGCGCCGGGGTGTCGTCGGCGGCCTGGGAATGGGTACGGACCCTGGTCCGGCTGGCCGAGGCGAGCCCCTCGCTGGGCCGGGTGTGGGCGGAGGTGGGGCGGACCTCGGAGCGGGAACTCGCGCGGGTACTGGCGGAACGGACCCGGTCGGTGGGCGGTGGCGACAACGTTGCCGGGGCGGGGGGTCCCGCGACTGGCCTCCGGGCTGACCTGCCCCGTGTCGCTCCGCCAGCCGCTGTGCTGGCCACTTCGCCAGCCGCTTCGCCAGCCGGTTCGCCAGCCACTTCACCAGCCGGTTCGCCGGCCACTTCGCCAGCCGCTCCGGCCGAGCCCGCGCCCGACACCGCCCCGCCCCCACCTCCGGCGCTGCGCTTCGCCGCCGCCGTGGCCAGTGCCGCCGTCCGTGTGGCCGTCGAGTCCTGGGCGGCCGGGGACGCCCCGGCGGGCGGGGCGGGCGGACCGGCCGCGCTCGCGGTCCGGAACCTGGCGGCGCTGCGGGAGTTTCCTTGGGAGCGGGTCTGAGCGGCGAGTCTGACGGGCCCGAGCCTGAGCCCGAGTCTCCGAGCCCGACGAGCCCGAGTCTCCGAGCCCGATGAGTCTGAGCCCGAGTTTCCGAGCCCGAGCCCGACGAGTCTGAGCCCCCGAGTCGGCGCCTGGAGCCCGGAGCCCGAGTTTCCGCGTCGGAATCCGAGCCCGAATCCGAGCCCGAGCCCGAGCCCGAGCCCAAGCCCGAGCGCGAATCCGAGCGCGAGCCCGAGCCCAGTTGACCCCCCGCCCCCTCAGCCCCCCGCCCCCTCAGCCCCCGCCCCCTCAGCCCCCGCCGCGCGGACCATCCGCGCCCCCATCTCCCGTACGTGGGACACCAGCTCGGCCGGTTCCCGGATCGTGAAGTCGACGCCGAGCATCGCGAGGCGGACCGCCAGCCACTCCACCGGGTCCTCCGTGGTGCCGCGCAGTTCGCAGTGGTCCGGGTCGAGCGGCTCCGGGGTGCCGAGGAACGCCGGGAGCCGGGCGGAGACCGCCGCGGCGGGGGCGGCGAAGGTCACGGTGAAGTCGTACGACGTGCGGTGGTGGCTGATCGAGCGCCGCAGGTACTCCGCCGCGCTGCCGGTGGGCAGCTCGCGCGGGGCGAACCGGGCGCCGGTGGCGAAGGGGTCGCTCACCCGGTCGACCCGGAAGGTGCGCCAGTCGGCGCGGTCGATGTCGTACGCCACCAGGTACCAGCGGCGGCCGGTGGAGACCAGGCGGTGCGGTTCGGTGAGGCGGCGGGACTCGGTGCCGTCGCCGGAGCGGTACGCGAAGCGCAGTCGCTCATGACCGGCCACCGCGGACGCCATGGTGGTCAGGGTCTCGGGGGCGATCCGCGGGCCGTCGCCGAGGACCAGCGGGGTGGTGGCGGCCTGGAGCGTGGCCACCCGGTGGCGCAGTCGGCCGGGCAGCACCTGCTCCAGCTTGGCGAGCGCCCGTACCGACGCCTCGTCCACGCCCTCCAGCGCGTGTCCGGCCCCGGCCCGCAGCCCGACCGCGATGGCGACGGCCTCCTCGTCGTCCAGCACGAGTGGGGGCATCGCCTTTCCGGCGACCAGCCGGTAGCCGCCGTCGGCGCCCTTGCTGGCCTGGACGGGATAGCCGAGGTCGCGCAGCCGGTCGATGTCCCGGCGGATGGTACGCCGGGAGACCCCGAGGCGGCCGGCGAGTTCGCCGCCGGGCCATTCGCGGGGCGTCTGGAGGAGGGAGAGGAGGGTCAGCAGCCGTGCCGGAGTGTCCGTCGTCATGGCTCCGAGGATGCCGTACCACTAGGACACGATCTGACCTACTGGGCTTCTAGTGTGCTCCTATGAACTCCAGCGAGACAACGCAGACGCGGCAGCAGGGCGAGGTGGGGGACCGGAGGCGCTGGTTCGCGCTCGCCATCGTGATGACGGCGGCCTTCATGGACCTCGTCGACGTCACCATCGTCAATATCGCCGTCCCCTCCATCCAGCGGGACGAGGGCGCCAGCTTCAGTCAGATCCAGTGGATCACCGCCGGGTACGCGCTGGCTTTCGCGGCCGGACTGATCACCGGCGGACGGCTCGGCGACATCTACGGCCGCAAGCGGATCTTCCTGATCGGTGTCGCCGGCTTCACGGTGGCCTCCGCGCTGTGCGGATTCGCGGCGAACCCGGAGATGCTGGTCGCCTCCCGGATACTCCAGGGCGGTACGGCGGCGCTGATGGTCCCGCAGGTGCTGGCGATCGTGCACGCCACCTTCCCGGCGCACGAACGCGGCAAGGTCTTCGGACTGTTCGGCGCGATCGTCGGGCTCGGCGCGGTGTCCGGGCCGCTGCTCGGCGCACTGCTCACGGAGTGGAACCTGTTCGGTCTCGAGTGGCGGCCCATCTTCCTGATCAACCTCCCGGTCGGGGTCGCGGCGCTGATCCTGGGCAGCCGGTTCATCTCCGAGTCGAAGGCGCCGCGCGCGCTGCGGCTGGACATGGTGGGGGTCGTCCTGGTCACGGCCGGTCTGCTGATGCTGGTCTACCCGCTCACCCACGGCCGGGAGAACGACTGGCCGGTCTGGGGCTTCGTGTCGATGGCGGGCTCGCTCGGGGTGTTCGCCGCGCTGGTGGCGTACGAGCGGCGCAAGTCGGCGCGGGACGGGTCGCCGCTGGTGGAGCTGTCGTTGTTCAAGGTGAAGAGCTTCGCGGCGGGGATCGCCGTCCAGACCGTGTTCGGTGTGGTGCTGGGCGTGTTCTTCCTGGTCTGGACGCTGTACATGCAGATCGGGCTGGGCTGGTCGGCGCTGCGGGCCGGGCTGACCGGTGTGCCGTTCTCGGTCGCCGTGTCGGTGGCGGCGGGGGTGTCCGTGCAGAAGCTGGTCCCGCGGTTCGGGCGCAAGGTGCTCCAGGCGGGCGCCGTGACCATGGCGGCCGGTGTGCTGCTCTACCTCTGGGAGTCCGGCCGGTACGGCATGGACATCGCGTCCTGGCAGATGGCGCTGCCGCTGATCGTGATGGGCGTCGGCATGGGCCTGATCGTGGCGCCGCTGACCGACGCGGTGCTCTCCGAGGTGCCGCGTGAGCACGCGGGCGCCGCGTCCGGGCTGATGAACACGGTGACGCAGATGGGCAACGCGATCGGGCTCGGGCTGGTGTCCGTGGTGTTCTTCGGGGTCATCGACGAGACGGTGGCGCCCGGCGCGCTCGGCGCGGAGTACCTGGACGGGTTCCAGAACGCGCTGGGCTGGGTCGCGGGGCTGCTGGTGCTGATCTTCCTGGTGATGTTCGCGCTGCCGGGGCGGCGAGCGGTGCCGGGGGCGCCGGAGGGCGCGGGGGTGCCGGAGGCCGGGCGGGAGCGGGAGCCGGAGCTGGTCTCCTGAGCGGAGGGTTCAGGGAGCGGTGCGGCGGAGGGCCCGGCGTGGGGACGCCGGGCCTTCCGGCATGTTCTGGGGCCACACCTACGCCGGGCCCTTGGGGGCTGGCCGGTCCCGCCCTGTGCCGCCGTCCCGTATATGTCCGTTCACGCCCGTTTGACGTCCGAACCGCACCGATCGACGTCCGAACCAGTTTACTTTCCGGACATCGAGCCGTACTCTCCGACGTAACAGAAGTAAAACCACACACTCGGGCAGAGTCGGAGGCGAACGGACATGTACGCACCGGAGCGACAGCAGGAGATCCTCCGGCTCGCGCGGGACGCGGGCCGGGTGGACGTGCTGTCGCTGGCCGAGGAGTTCCAGGTGACGGCGGAGACGATCCGCCGCGATCTGACCACCCTCGACCGCGCCGGACTCGTCCGCCGGGTGCACGGCGGGGCGATCCCCGCCGGACGGCTCGACTTCGAGCCCGACCTCACCGAGCGCGAGTCCACCGCGGCCGACCAGAAGGACCGCATCGCCCGAGCCGCCCTCGCCGAACTCCCCGCCGACGGCACGGTGATCCTCGACGCCGGTACGACCGTGGCGCGGCTCGCCGCGGCCGTACCGCTGGAGGCGTCCCTCACCGTCGTCACCCACAGCCTCCCCATCGCCGCCCGGCTCGCCGACCACCCCGGCATCCAGCTCCACCTGGTCGGCGGCCGGGTCCGGCACCGTACGCGCGCCGCCGTGGACGCCTGGGCGCTGCGGGCGTACGCCGAGATCCGCGCGGACGTCCTCTTCGTCGCCGCCAACGGCTTCTCCACCGCGCACGGACTCACCACCCCCGACCTCGCCGAAGCCGCGGTGAAGCGGGCCGCGATGGCGGCGGCCCGCCGTGTGGTGCTGCTCGCCGACTCCACCAAGCACGGACAGGAACACTTCGCCCGCTTCGGCGATCTGACCGACGTCGACCTGCTGATCACGGACGACGGACTGACCCCGCAGGACGCGGCGGCCATCGAGCGCGGCGGCGCCGAGGTGGTCCGGGCATGACCGGCACGATCCTCACCGTCACCCCCAACCCGTCCCTCGACCGCACCTACGAGATCCCCGCACTGGAACGCGGTGAGGTGATCCGCGCCGGTGCCGACCGCATGGACCCCGGCGGCAAGGGCGTGAACGTGTCACGGGCGGTCGCCGCGGCCGGTCGGCGGACCGTCGCCGTACTGCCGCTCGGCGGCGCCCCGGGCGCGCTGGTCGCCGAACTGCTGGACGCGCAGGGCATCGAGGTCGCCCCCGTACCGGTCGCCGGAGCCACCCGCTCCAATATCGCGCTGGCGGAACCCGACGGCGTCCTCACCAAGATCAACGCGCCGGGCCCGCGGCTGTCGGCGGCCGAGCAGGAAGCCCTGCTGCGGACCGTCCGGGACCGTTCGGCGGGGGCCGACTGGATCGCCTGCTGCGGCAGCCTGCCCCGTGGACTCGCGCCGTCCTGGTACGCCGACGTGGTCGCTCGGGCGCATGACGCGGGCGCCCGGATCGCCCTCGACACCTCAGGGCCCGCCCTGGTCGAGGCGTTGCGCGCCCGCCCCGATGTGGTCAAACCCAACGCCGGGGAACTCGCCGCGGCCGTCGCCCGGCCCCTCGCCACCGTCGGTGACGCGCTGACGGCGGCCGAGGAACTGCGGGCGATGGGCGCCCGCGCGGTTTTGGCCAGCCTGGGCGCGGACGGCCAGCTGCTGGTCGCGGCCGAGGGGGCGTGGTTCGCCACGGCGCCCGTCACCGCCGTACGCTCCAACGTGGGCGCGGGCGACTCCTCCCTCGCGGGGTTCCTCATCGCGGGCGGTACCGGCCCGACGGCCCTGGCCTCCGCGGTCGCCCATGGCGCGGCGGCCGTCCAGTTGCCCGGCAGTGTGATGCCGACCCCGGCGGACCTGGACGCGGCGCGGGTGACGGTGACGCCGGAGATCCCCGTGGGGCGGGCGCTGCGGGAGCCGGTGTCATGAACCGGCGTCTGCTCTTCCGCTCCGGGGTCCTCTATGCCCCGTCTCTTCCTCTTGTCTTCTCTGTCCCCAACGATGTCTGTCCGGTCCACCCCGTCCCCCGGGTGATACGCGTGCGAAGGAGCCCGCGATGAGCGAGATGATCACCGCGGATCTGGTCGATCTCGACCTGTCCGCCGACACCAAGGAAGCCGCCACGCGCTCCCTCGCCGAGCGCATGGTGACCCTGGGCCGGGTGACCGACCTCGATGGCTTCCTCGCCGACGTGGCCGCCCGCGAGGCCCAGATGCCGACCGGCCTGGGCGGCGGCATCGGTATCCCGCACTGCCGCAGCGAGCATGTCACCGAGCCGACCCTCGCCTTCGGCCGCAGCGCCGACGGTGTCGACTTCGGCGCGCCGGACGGCCCGGCCGACCTGATCTTCCTGATCGCCGCCCCCGCGGGCGCCGACGACGCCCATCTGACGATCCTGTCCGCGCTCGCCCGGCAGCTGATGAACGGCGAGTTCACGGCGGCGCTGCGGGCCGTGGAGGACGCGGGGGGCGCGGCGGCGCTGATCATGGGGGAGGCGGGGGCGGGGGCCGGTGTGGGTGCCGGTGCGGGTGCCGGTGCTTCGGCTGGGGCTGAGGGTGCTTCCGGCGCTGTTTCCGGAGTTGAGTCCGAGGCTGGGTCCGGTGCTGACTCCGGCGCGGGGTCCGGCGCGGGGTCCGGCACTGGCTCCGGCGCGGGGTCCGGTGCTGTTTCCGGTGCTGAGTCCGGCACTGGCTCTGGCGCTGAGTCCGACTCCATGGCCACCTCGGCTACCTCGGCCACCCCGGGTACCCCGGAGATGCCGGACACCCCGGAGGGGCCGGGCGCCGTCGACTCCGGGCGCCGCCCCTTCCGTGTCGTCGCCGTCACCTCCTGCCCCACCGGTATCGCGCACACCTACATGGCCGCCGAGGCGCTGGAGAACGCGGGCCGTGCGGCGGGCGTCGACCTGGTCGTGGAGCCGCAGGGCTCCGCCGGGTTCACCCGCCTCGACCCCGCGGTGGTCGAGGCCGCGGACGCCGTGATCTTCGCCCATGACGTCCCCGTCCGGGAGAAGGACCGTTTCGCGGGCAAGCCCACGGTCGACGTCGGAGTGAAGGCGGGCATCAACCGCCCCGCCGAACTGATCGCCGAGGCCCGGGACAAGGCGGCGCGCGGCGAGGTGAGCGGGGCGCCCGCGCCGGGCCGTACGCCGGTGGACCGGGCCGGTGAGGCGGGCGAGGGCTACGGCACCAAGCTCCGCAAGTGGCTGATGTCCGGGGTGAGCTACATGGTCCCGTTCGTCGCGGCCGGTGGTCTGCTGATCGCCCTCGGCTTCGCGATCGGCGGCTACGAGATCAACCAGGCGCCGTCGGTGATGGACCACTTCGGGTGGACCCAGGCCGACAGCTGGGGCGCGCTGTTCTTCCAGATCGGCGGCGTGGCCTTCAACTTCCTCGTCCCGGTCCTGGCCGGGTACATCGCCTACGGCATGGCCGACCGCCCCGGGCTGGTCCCCGGCTTCGTCGGCGGTGCCATCTCGCTCACCATCAACGCCGGGTTCCTCGGCGGTCTCGCCTCCGGGCTGATCGCCGGTGCGGTGGTGCTGGCGATCCAGCGGGTGCGTATCCCGGCGTCGCTGCGCGGGATCATGCCGGTGGTGGTGATCCCGCTGATCTCCTCCGCGATCGTCGGGTTCCTGATGTTCGTGGTGATCGGCAAGCCGATCGCGTCCGCGCAGAACGCCATGACCGACTGGCTCAACGGGCTGACCGGCACCAACGCCGTGCTGCTCGGCGCGCTGCTCGGCCTGATGATGTGCTTCGACCTCGGCGGCCCGGTCAACAAGGTCGCCTACACCTTCGCCACCGCCGGGATCGCGGTCGCCGCGCCCGGTGACTCCGCGATGAAGATCATGGCCGCGGTGATGGCCGCCGGGATGGTCCCGCCGCTGGCGATGGCGCTGGCCACGACTGTGCGCGGCAAGCTCTTCACGCCGACCGAGCGGGAGAACGGCAAGGCCGCCTGGGTGCTGGGCGCGTCCTTCATCTCCGAGGGCGCGATCCCGTTCGCCGCGGCCGACCCGCTGCGGGTGATCCCGGCGTCCATGGCGGGCGGCGCGGTCACCGGCGCGCTGTCGATGGCCTTCGGCGCGACCCTGCGCGCCCCGCACGGCGGTATCTTCGTCGTCCCCCTGATCGGCAATCCGTTCCTCTATCTGCTCGCGCTCGCCGCGGGAGTCGGCGTCACCACCGCGCTGGTGGTGATCCTCAAGAGCCTGCGCGGGCCCGCCGGGTCGGCCACCGCGGGTGCGCCGGACGCCGGGGCGGCTGCGGCGAACGGGACCAAGCAGCCGGTGACGGTGTGACGGTGGGTACCGCCGGAGGAGAAGGGTCCGCCCCTTTGAGGGGACTATGGGCGGATGTAAACCCTTAGAGTCAGCTATGAATTGCTGTGGATGACTGTGAGTCATTCAGGAGACCTGCGAGATAGATCACGGTCCGGGGCCAAAGTCCCGGGCCGTGCTGTCTACTGGGGCACATGCCCGAGAACTTCTCGCCCCTGCCATGGGTGGGCACGGCCGTCCTGGTGCTGTGTGCGGTCGCCTGGGTCGTCTGCGTGATCCGCATCCTGCGCCACGGCCGCAGCGGCTTCGCCCTCTGGCACTCCGGTCCCGCCGGGGCGCACACGCTGGCCGCGCTGCCGCATCAGCGCCAGTCCGCTCCTGCGCTGGAGTCGGTGGAACTCACCCCCGCCGAACAGGACGCCTTCGCGGGCCTCGTCCGGAACCTGGACGAGCGACGCTGACAGTGCGCGCCGCCGACACCGCGCACCGGCGGGTGTGGGGGAGGTGCGGTCAGGAGGGGTGAGCGGCGCGCCGCTCCATGGCCTCCCGCGCCGCGTCCTCGCTGATGTACACCTCGCACATGTGGCGGCCGTCCGGAGTGGCCGTGTGCTCGACCTCCCACAGGGAGATCTCCCGGCCGTCGCGGAGCAGGAAGGCGTGCTCGTAGAGGGAGAAGCAGAGTCCCGCGCGCCCGGCCCGGCAGGGCCGTCCGAACGCCTGGGTGATCTGGTGCGCGAACGCCGTGGTGAGCAGCGCTGCGGTGTCTGCGTCCGGCCGGTCCGCGTTCTCCGCGCGGCGCAGCAGCCGGCGTGCGTGGTCCGCCGAGTCGTCCGGCACATACGCGTGCCGGGGACCCGGGACGGGCGGCAGCCGCACCTGCACCGACAGCTCGAAGTCGGGCGCGTCCGGCGGGAGGGGGAGCCGGGCGGTGGCGGCCCGCAGCTCCTCCTCGTCGGCGTACACCTCGTGCTGTGGGCCGCTGCCCGGTCTGGTGTTGTGCACCAGCTCCCACAGGGTGCGGGCCGAACCGTCGGCCAGCAGCCAGGTGTGGCGGTACGTCTCCCGGTGCAGGCCCGCGCTGTGGTGCGCGGAGTGCAGGGACGTGTCGTGCGCCAGCGCGCAGTCGAGCTGCCTTATGGTGTCGTCGGGCAGTTCGAAGGAATTGAGGGCGCGGCCGAGCAGTCGCGCGAGATGCTCTTCCGGAGACTCCGGCGACTCTGGTGGTTCGTACGCTGCCGTCTCGTACGGAACGCTCAAGGTTTCTCCCGGCGTTGCTGCGTGTCACCTTGTGGGTGCATACCGTAGCCCCTCGGTCGGACATCATGTCCGGGAACCGAGAAAACGTACGCAGAGAAAACTCACGGGCCGTGCGGGAAGTTCCCGCACGGCCTGATGATCCCTCAAAAAGGGCTGGTCAGAAAGGGGTTGGTGAGACGGACCTGGTTGGCCGGGTCACGTGGGACGGCTGAGGCAGCCGGACCGGGCGGGCCGGATCAGGTGGCGCTGCCCGCGGTCCACTCGCTCCAGGCCATGTTCCAGCCGTTGAGACCGTTGTCGGGGGCGATGGTGTCGTCCGGCGAGTTCTTCACCACGACCAGGTCACCGGTCATCGAGTTGTCGAAGAACCACTTGCCGTCCGTCGCGCCCTGCGCGCCCTGGACGTCCGCGAGGCCCACACAGCCGTGGCTGGTGCCCTGCCGACCGAAGGGCGGGTTGCCCTTGGGGTACCAGTAGTTGCCGTGCACGAAGGTGCCGGACTGGGACAGCCGCATCGCGTGCGGCACGTCCGGGATGTCGTACTCCCCGCCGAAGCCGACCGTCGACCCGTCCATCCGGGTCTCCTCGAACTTCTCGGAGATCACCATCTGTCCGTTGTACGTGGGGTTCTCGGCGCTGCCCGCGGAGATCGGCAGCGACTTCACCACCTTGCCGTCCCGCTCCACCGTCATGGTCTGGGTGTTCACATCGACGGTGGACACCTGGGAGCGGCCGATGCTGAACTCCACGGTCTTCTTCTGGACCCCGAAGACCCCGTTGGCGCCCTCCACCCCGTCCAGGTCGATCTTCATCGTGACCTTGGAACCGGCCTTCCAGTACTCCTCCGGCCGGAAGTCGAGCCGCTTGTCGCCGAACCAGTGCCCCACGACCTGCTGACCGCTGCTGGAGGTGACGGTGATCCCCGACTGCACGGACTTCTTGTCGCTGATCTCCTTGTCGAACCTGAACGACACCGGCATCCCGACCCCGACCGTCGTCCCGCCGTCCGGGGTGTACGTCCCGATGAAGCTGTTGGCCGTCGTGACGGTGGTGAACACCGAGTTCGCGGCGGTCGCCCGGCCGTCGGAGCCCTTGGCCTTCGCCGAGATCTGGTACTTCGTCCCGCGCTCCAACTGCTCCTCGGGCTTCCAGCTGCCACCGTCGGCCGCGACCTCCCCGGCGACCTCCTCGCCCGTCGTGACATCGGTCATGGTCACGCCCGTCAGCTTGCCGTCGCTGACCTTGACGCCGGTGGTGTTGATGGAGGCGCCCGTCGAACCGTCCTTCGCCGAGATGACGATCCGCGCACCGGCGGACTTCGCCGAGTCCTTCCCGCCCTTGTCGTCATCGGCGTTGGCGCTTCCCCCGCAGGCGGTGAGCACCATGCCACCGACCACCAGGGCCGCGAAGGCCACGACTCCGCGCCGCGCTGCTATGTCCGACGTCGTCACGAGCGACTCCATTTCCGGTGATGTGCGTGATCCGCTCCCATGCGTCAGAAGAGAGGGCCCGACCCCGCCCCCGGGTTCCACCCGTCCCCAACGAAGCCCGTCACGTGACAGAACCGGGACAATCCCACGGAACGGGGTCCTGAGCGGGACGCTTGGCGCGCTGGGAGGCGCCTGGTGGCCGATGGCCGGAAGGCACGAGGTGGGGGCTTGCGGGCGCCTGCTAGAACTGCGCCATGACCCACAGGTTCACCGCCCGCGTGACGACGGCGGAAGTCGACCCCGGCAACGACATGATGCAGGCCGGCGTCGCCGAGGACGAGGACGGCGAGGGCTTCTTCCTCCTCTTCATGAGCGGCATCACCGCCCCCGACCAGCAGGCGGTGGCCCTCGGGCTCGACAGCCACTGCCTGGTGACACCGGATCAGGGCACCGCGTACGGCTGCGTGCGCGAGGTCGTCCTGACGGACCGGCTGCTCACCGTGACCCTGGACCCCGCCGCACTCGACGACCTGCACCTCATGGACCCGGAGATCGAGGTGGAACTCGATGCGCCGGGCGAGGCCGTCGCCCGCTTCCGTGAGACCCTCACCCGGGTCTTGAGCCAGGGGAGGCCGGAGGCCCGCCCACGCCACACGAACCTGTGAGGCGCCTGCCCCCCGGCCCCCGCTCCCCCCTACCTCTCCCCACCCCCGTACAGCTCCCCATAAGACGGCCACAGCCCCCCCGGCCCCGTCACCGAGTGGGCCGCGCGTACGGCGCGGGTGATGGCTCTGGTGACCGTGTCCGCGCCCGCCGCCAGGATCTCGTTGAGGATCAGGGGCTGGTCCTGGGGGAGCGGGCGGGCGGATGTCGCCAGGGCGAAGACCGTGTCGCCGTCGTTGAGGAGGTGGACCGGGCGGACCGCGCGGGCGATCCCGTCGTGGGACGTGCCCGCGAGCTTCTGCGCCTGCGCCTTGGTGAGGTCGGCGTCCGTGGCGACCACGGCCAGCGTGGTGTTGAGCGGCGGCAGCGAGTTGCGGGCCGCCGCCTCGGCCAGACGGTCCCGGGCTCTCCCGTGCACGGCCGCTGACGGATAGCTCACCCGCCCCCCGAACAACTCCCCGTACAGCACACCCGTCTCCGGGTCGACCGCCTCGCCCGCCGCGTTGGCCACCACCAGCGCCGCCACCGTGAACCCGGACTCCGTCACCGTGCTCGCCGTGCCCACACCGCCCTTCACATGCCCCACGGACGCGCCCGTACCGGCGCCCACACAGCCCTCGGTCACCGGCGCGCCCGGCTCGCTCGCCGCGGCGGCCGTCACCGCCTCCCGTCCGGTCGCCGCGTCCGGGCGGGCCCGGAAGTCACCACCGCGCCCCAGGTCGAAGACACAGGCCGCCGGGACCACCGGCACCACATGCCCCGGATCCGGTCCGACCCGCACCCCGCGCCCCCGCTCCTCCAGCCAGGCCATCACCCCGGAAGCCGCGTCGAGCCCGTACGCGCTGCCCCCGGTCAGCACGATCGCCTCGACCTTCTGCACCACATTGCGGGGATCGAGCGCGTCGGTCTCCTTGGTGCCGGGGCCGCCGCCGCGCACATCCACCGCGGCCACCGCCCCGCCCTCCGGTGCGAGCACCACCGTCGTCCCGGTCAGCCGGCCGTCCCCGGTCAGCGTCGCATGGCCCACCCGCAGACCGGTCACATCCGTCAGAGCGTCAACTGTCATGCCTCCCAGTCTCGCCCCGCCCGCCGTCAGCCCGCCGGTGCCGACAGCTGTGCCGCGCGGCCCCGGCGCCGGCCGCGCGCCGACAGGGCCTCTCCGGTCGCCACCGTCAGCGCCGCCACCACCCCGGCCGCGAGCACCGCCCAGTGCCCCAGGAAGGTGCAGCAGATCACCAGCAGCGCCGCCGACGGCAGGACCGACTGCTGGGCGATGCCCACCTTGAAGTGGCGCGAGTGCAGTGCCCAGACCGTGAGCAGATACAGCGCCGTCGGCAGGGTCACCGCCGCCGACCCGGCCAGCGTCGAGATGTGCGCCTCGTGCACCGCCTGCTCCACGGCGACCTCCAGCCCCCCACCGATCGCCGCCGCCGACGCGAAGATCAGATAGTGGCCGTATCCCCACAGGAACGACTGCCGGTTGCCGCGCAGATGACCGTGGATCGGGACGACGAAGTAGATCCACCAGGCCGCGAACACGATGAGCAGCCCGCCCGCCGCGATCGGCAGCAGATCGCCCACCGCCTCGTTCTCGTCCACCCCGGACTTCACCGCCACCGTGGCCGCCGCGATCGACTCGCCCAGCACGATGATGGTGAACAGCCCGTACCGCTCCGCGATGTGCCGTGGATGCCAGGACGTGGCGAACCCCCGCTCCGACAGCGGCGGTACGCACAACTCGGCGATCACCATCACCAGGAACACCCAGCCGCGCGCCGACTGCGGCAGCAGCACCAGCCCCAGCCAGCCGATCTGGCACACCAGGATGCCGACCGCGTACCGCACCGCGCAGCGGCGCTCCGGTCCCCCGGCGTTCTTCGCGGCCCGCAGCCACTGGAAGGCCATCGCCACCCGCATGATCGCGTAGCCCAGCCAGACCAGCAGGAACTCGTGCTGGTCGAAGGCGCGGGAGACCCCGGCGGCCAGCACCAGGACGCCCGAGATCTGCACCAGGGTCACCACGCGGTACAGCACGTCGTCGTTGTCGTACGCGGAGGCGAACCAGGTGAAGTTCATCCAGGCCCACCAGATGGCGAAGAAGACCATCGCGTAGTTCAGGATTCCTCTGCCGACCTCGCCCTCGGCCAGCGCGTGCACCAACTGCACACCCGCCTGGGAGACCGCGACCACGAAACAGAGGTCGAAGAAGAGTTCGAGGGGGGTCGAGGCCCGGTGCTCCTCGCCCCGGCCCCGCGCGGTGAGGGGGTGAAGGGGGCCGGAGGGGGGTGGCGGTCCGGTCGGGCCCGGTGGGGCGGACGGTGGGGCAGGCGGTGGGGGTGGTGGGGTCGGCGGGGGCGGGCTGGAGGTCATGCCTCCCATAACAGCCGAAACCGGACCGGAAGGCGTGTGCTGACGCTCCCACCGGGGTGGCGCGCCCGGACCCGTACGCTGGAGACATGACCACCGCCTCCGACCCCGAGCCGCGCGCCCCCAGGCCCGCGCTGATCTTCGACGATCCGCTGGACGCCCAGTCCTCGGACGACACGGACCGTGGCTGGGGCGACCGGCCCGCCCCGGAGAGCGCCGACGACCTCAAGCGCTTCCTCGACGAGAAGCCGCCCCACCACCTGTGAACGACCCGCGCTAGCGCTCGTCCGGCCCGGACCCCGGGCCCTGCCCCTGCGCGCGCTGGGCGAGCAGCGTGTCCCGGATCTCCTTCAGCACCTCCAGCTCGGTCACCTCGATGACCTCCTGTGTGCCTTCCTTCGCCTTGCGGCGGGCCTCCACCCGGGCCAGATACTTGGCCATCGGCAGGACCATCAGGAAGTAGACCACCGCCGCCGTGATCACAAAGCTGAGCGCGGCGCCCAGCACCGAACCCCAGAGGATCATCACACCGCTGGTGACCGTGCCGTCGGCGGCCTTCTCGCACGGACCCTTCAGACAGGAGCTGTAGCTGTCCAGGTTCTGTGTGCCGATCGCCCCGATCAGCGGGTTGATGACGCCCTTCACCACCGAGTTGACGACGCTGGTGAAGGCGGCGCCGATGACCACCGCTACTGCCAGATCGACGACGTTCCCGCGCGTCAGGAAGGCTTTGAAGCCATCCCACGCACTTGGTTCCTTCTTCTCGCTCACCTCGGAGCCTTCCTTCATCCATGCGGGGAGTACTGGAACAGACCGGTCCGCAACCTACGTCAGGGCGCGGCCATTCTGCCCAATCGCTTCCCTCGAACGAGGGACTTGACAGTGGGGGAAGAGGTGTTCGAGGGCGGGATGGGGGTGGCGGGGGTCGATTGAGTGGTTTCGGGAGGCTTGGCCAGCTCGCCCTGTTCAGCTCATTGACCCAGGTCAGCCCGTTCGGCCCGGTCCGCACAGCGTCACCGCCAGCCGGCCCGTCGTGCTCGCGTCCACCAGCCGTACGGCCGTGGCGCGCGGGACCGACAGCACCACCAGCGCCCCGTCGTCCACAGCCTCGTCCACCGGCTCCGGCACCTCGGTCACTAGCGCGCCCCGCGCCACCACCCGGGCGTCCCCATCGGCACTCGGCTCCCGCGCGGCGACCACATCGACGCGGTCACCGGGGCGCAGCAGCCGGACCGTGGCCGCGTCGGCGATCCGCACGGGCGCGGTCACCTTCTCGTCGGGCTCCTGCCGGACGGCCTTCCGCTCACCGGCGTGCGGCCCGACCGCCGGATGCCCCCGCGCCCGTCCGTCGAGTCCGTCAGCCCGGTCGCCCCCGGCGTCCGCCGGTGCGCGCGGGCCGAGCGTGACCAGGGCGGCGGCCATGACCGCGAGACCGGCCGCGAGCACCCGCCGCCACCGCCGTACCAGCCGCCAGGCCCCGTACCGCAGCCCGCGCACCCGCACGGGCGGGAACGGCGGCACGGAGCGCGGGGGTGGCACATCGCTGCCGGGCGGGCACGGGTCGACGCCGGAGAAGTAGGGGGAGGAAGGCGAAGGGAATGAGGGGTCGGGAGGAGGGAACGTCACGGGGATCACCGCCAGTGGAGGAATCGGCTGATGAGCCCACGATGAGGCTTCTCGCCGACCCCCGCCGAGGCCCGTGTCCTACTCCCCGGTTGTGGACAACTCCGCCACCCGAACGAGGAGTTCCGCCTTCCCCCTCCGGAGCCCCGCCCTCTACGGCAGCGTGATCCCCGGGTCCGCCCCGCCGAGCGCGTTCGCGCACAGACAGTCCCGGTCGTCGTTGGACGGCAGCGCCGCCACCGTGTCGAAGAGCACGTCCCGCAGCCGGTCGACGTTGGCCGCGAACACCCTGAGCACCTCGTCGTGCGAGACGCCCTCGCCGGTCTCCGCGCCCGCGTCCAGATCGGTGACCAGGGTGAGCGAGGAGTAGCACAGCTCCAGCTCACGGGCGAGTGCCGCCTCCGGGTGGCCGGTCATACCGACCACGGACCAGCCCTGCGCCCGGTGCCACAGCGACTCGGCGCGGGTGGAGAACCGCGGTCCCTCGATCACGACCAGCGTTCCGCCGTCCACCACCTCCCAGTCCCGGCCGCGCGCCGCCTTGAGCGCCCCCGCGCGGCCGACCGGGCAGTACGGGTCGGCGAGGGAGACATGGACGACGTTCGGAACGGTCCCGTCCGGCAGGGGCAGTCCGTCGTAGTAGGTCTGGGGCCGTCCCTTCGTACGGTCCACCAGTTGGTCGGGGACCAGCAGGGTGCCGGGGCCGTACTCGGGGCGCAGACCGCCCACCGCGCACGGGCCGAGGACCTGGCGCACACCGAGCGAGCGCAGCGCCCAGAGGTTCGCGCGGTAGTTGATGCGGTGCGGCGGCAGATGGTGTCCGCGGCCGTGCCGGGGCAGGAAGGCGGCCCGCCGTCCGGCGATCTCGCCGAGGAAGAGGGAGTCGCTGGGCGGCCCGTAGGGGGTGTCGACCTGGACCTCGGTCACCTCGTCGAGGAACGAGTAGAAGCCGGAGCCGCCGATTACACCGATCTCTGCGTTCGCCATGCCCAGCACCCTAGCCGCAGGGCGGGCCGGGCGCGGCGGAGCCGGGATCAGCCCCCCAGGGCGGGGCTCCCCGGACCACCGGGAACGCGAAAACCCCGCCGTCGCTCAGGACAGCGGGGGACGCGGAGCGCGAAACGCGGCGGTCGGGCCGCGGAGCCACAGGTGCGGGGAGCGCCGAGGTCAGGCCGCGGAGCTGCTGGTGGAGGTGCCGGAGCCGCTCGACGACTTCGAGTCGGAGGACGAGGACGACGAGGACGACGTCGACGAGGCCGACGAAGACGACTTGGCGTCGGAGGACGACGGCTTGGAGTCCGAACCCGACGACGACTTCGACGCCGGAGCGCTGCTCGACGACGAGCCGCGGCTGTCGTTGCGGTAGAAGCCCGAGCCCTTGAAGACGATGCCTACCGCGGAGAACACCTTCTTGAGGCGGCCACCGCAGTTGGGGCACTCGGTCAGGGCGTCGTCGGTGAACTTCTGCACCGCCTCGAGGCCCTCGCCGCACTCGGTGCACTGGTACTGGTACGTCGGCACTGTCTTCCTCCTGGCACTCTCACTCGATGAGTGCTAACGACGGTCCATAGTGACGTATTCCTCGGGATCAGTCCACCGCCACCGGGGCGCGGTGACCCACGCCACGCGCCACCGTACGGCCCCGGGGGCGGGTCGCGAGCCGGGAGCGCAGGGACACGAGCGTCACCAGGGCGAGCACGGTGCCGCCCATCGGCACCAGGAACCCGGCGCCGTCCCAGAGGCGGTCCTCCAGCTGTCCGGCGACGGTGACGGCCGCCGCCTGGCCCAGCGCCACGGCGCCGGTCAGCCAGGTGAACGCCTCCGTGCGGGCACCGGCCGGAACCAGGCCGTCGACCAGGGTGTAGCCGGTGATCAGAGCGGGCGCGATGGACATGCCGACCAGCAGCCCGAGCCCGGCCAGGACCAGGACCGAATGCGCCGCCCACAGCCCCGACGCGGTGAGCGTGAGCGCCGCGTAGCCCACCAGGAGGCGGTGCTGCGGGGCGGACTTCCAGGCGATGGCACCGCAGGCGATACCGGCCAGCATGTTGCCCGCCGCGAAGACGCCGTACAGGACCCCGTTCAGGCCCGGCTCGCCGATCGACTCGGAGAACGCGGCCAGGGAGACCTGCATGCCGCCGAAGACCGACCCGATGCCCAGGAACGCCACGACCAGCACCCGTACGCCGGGCACACGCAGCGCCGAGCCGTGGGCCGCGCGCAGATGGCGGGCGGCCGACACCTGGGGCTGGCTCTTCTTCTGCGCGGCGAACAGCAGACCGCCGATCAGGGTGAGCGCGGCCTCGGTGAGCAGTCCGGCGGCGGGGTCGACGGTGGTGCACAGGGCGGTCGCCAGGAGCGGGCCCACGACGAAGGTCAGCTCGTCCGTGACGGACTCGAAGGCGGCGGCGGTGCTCATCAGCGGGGTGCCCTGGAGCCGGGCGGCCCAGCGGGCGCGCACCATGGGGCCGATCTGCGGCACCGAGGCGCCGGTGGGGACGGCCGCCGCGAACAGCGCCCACAGGGGGGCGTCCGCGAGCGCCAGCGCGGTCAGGGCGAGGCCCGACAGGGTGTGCGTGAGGACGCCGGGGAGCAGGACCGCGCCCTGCCCGTAGCGGTCGGCGAGACGGCCCGTGAGGGGTGCGAACAGCGCCATGGACACGCCGGTGACGGCCGCGACGGCGCCCGCAGCGCCGTAGGAGCCGGTGGTGTGCTGCACCAGCAGCACGATGGAGATGGTGAGCATCGCGAACGGCTGCCGGGCGGCGAAGCCGGGGAGCAGGAACGTCCAGGCGCCCTTGGTGCGCAGCAGCCGCCCGTAACCCGGGCGGGAAAGCTCCGGCGAGTCCGCCGGTGCCGCGGGGGTCCCCGGGGTCTCGGGCGGGTTGCCGGACGGTTCGCTGGTGACCGCGGAATCCACGGCCCCGTGCCTTTCTGCCGCCTGGTAGCGCGCCCGTGCGGGGGCGCCGAGAGCTGTCCTCTTGCGCGGAACTGCGGTAGATACCGGCATCCACTGCGAGGTGCGTCCCGGCCGCCATACGGTCGCGCCAGCTCTGCGTCAGGCAGAGTCGGTTCGATCAGGTCCGCCCCAATCGTACAAGGGCTCCCGTACAAGGGCTCCCGTGTCGAGTTGGCGTTCGCGCGTCCCCGCGCCCACGTCCCGCGCCCACGTCCCGCTCATGCGGCCCGCCTATAGGGCCGATATAGGGCCTGCCCATAAGGCCGATACAGGGCCCGCCTACAAGGCCGACATGAGGCCGAAGGCCGATGCAGGGTCCTGCCTATAGGGCCTGCCTATAGGTCCTGCCTAAATCGGCCGCCCGGCATCCCCACCGGCACACCCCCACCGGCACACACCCCACCGGCCCCACCGACAAGCACCCCCTACCGCCGCCGCACCCCCGTAGCCCCCGACCCGGAACCGGGCCCGGAACCGGGCCGCCCCCTCCCGTTCGGCCCCAGCCACCCCGCCAGCTTGCCGCCGTGACCGACCGCGCGGAGCCGCGCCTCGGCCGCGTCGCGGACCGGGTCCGTGGTGACCACGAGAAGTTCGTCACCCCGCCGCAGCACCGTGGTGGGCAGCGGAACGAACGATTTTCCTTCCCGGACGACGAGCGTGACCGCGGCGCCCGCCGGGAGCCGGAGTTCGTTGATCTCGACGCCGTGCATACGGGACCCGTCCGGGATCGCGACCGACAGCAGGTGGCCGCGCAGCCGCTCCAGGGGCGCCGATTCGATGCCGAGGTCGGCCGCCTCGTCGCCCTTGCCGAGCCGGAGCACACGGGCGAGCCAGGGCAGGGTGGGCCCCTGGACCAGGGTGTAGACGACGACCAGGACGAAGACGATGTTGAAGATGGTGCGGCTGCCCTCGACGCCGTTCACCATCGGGATGGTCGCCAGGATGATGGGGACCGCGCCGCGCAGCCCGGCCCAGGACATGAGTGCCTGCTCCGGCCAGGGCACCCGGAACGGCACCAGGCACAGCACCACGCTGAGCGGACGCGCCACCATGGTCAGCACCAGCCCGATGACCAGCGCGGGGATGATGTCGTCGCCCAGTTCGTGCGGCGTGACCAGCAGACCGAGCAGCACGAACATGCCGATCTGGGCGATCCAGCCGAGCCCGTCGGCGAACCCGCGGGTGGCGGGCGCGTGCGGCAGGCGGGCGTTGCCCAGCACCATGGCGGCGAGATAGACGGCGAGGAAGCCGCTGCCATGGGCCAGCGCACCGGCCGCGTAGGCGGTGACGGCGATGGCCATGACGGCGATCGGATAGAGACCGGACGCGGGCAGCGCCACATGCCGCAGTCCCCAGGCGCCCAGGAAGCCGACCGCGAGGCCGATGGCGGCGCCGATCGCCAGCTCCATCGCTATCGTGCCCAGCAGTACGTACCAGTGGTCGATGGGTCCGGCGGTGGAGAAGGCGACGACCAGGATGACCACCGGGGCGTCGTTGAAGCCGGACTCGGCCTCCAGGGTGCCGGTCACCCGCGCGGGCAGCGGGATCCGGCGCAGCACGGAGAACACCGCCGCCGCGTCCGTGGAGGACACCACGGCCCCGATGATCAGCGCCTGCCGCCACTCCAGCCCGACCAGGTAGTGCGCGGCCGCCGCCGTGACCCCGACGCTCACCGCGACCCCGGCCAGCGCCAGCGCGGACGCCGCGGGCAGGGCCGGTTTGATCTCCTTCCACTTCGTGCCGAGCCCGCCCTCGGCCAGGATCACGACCAGGGCCGCGTATCCGATGACCTGGGTCAGTGCGGCGTTGTCGAATTGGATGTCGCCGATGCCGTCCTGGCCCATCGCGATGCCGATGCCCAGGTACACGAGCAGGCTGGGGAGCCCGCTGCGCGAGGAGATCCGGACCGCGGCGACGGCGACGAGCAGGACGAGCGAGCAGACGAGCAGGAGTTCGTTGAGGTCGTGGACAGTCAGCGGCCGTTCCCTTCCCTGGCCCACGCGCGCTCCCCGCGCATGAGCAGTCACCTACATCGGACACGAGGCTCCGCGCCGCGTATCCCAACTACTTCGTTACCTTACCTAACTCTTGACGCTTTCTTGACGCGGCTACCCTGCAAGATCGAACGCTCGTGCGCGCCGGTTCACCGGTCCGCGTCAAGTGCCCTCAGGCCCTGCGCCTATGGTTGCTCCAGCGCTCAGTCAAAAGCACAGCCCGCCCTGCCGCTCGCGTGAGGACAGCAAGGACAGCGATGCCCCCCAACACCACCGCCACCACGGGTCGCAAGCCCGGCACAGCCGGCAGGAAGAAGGGACGCAGGGCGAAGCTGATCGTGCTGGTCCTGGTGCTGGCGATCGTCGGCGGCCTCGCCTACGGGGCGTACTGGACCATCAGCACCGTGCGCGCCTCGTTCCCGCAGACCACCGGCGAGATCACGCTGGACGGTCTCTCCGGCCCGGTGGAGGTCCGGCGCGACGGCAACGGCATCCCGCAGATCTACGCCGACTCCGACGCCGACCTGTTCATGGCCCAGGGCTTCGTCCAGGCGCAGGACCGCTTCTACGAGATGGACGTGCGCCGCCATCTGACCTCGGGGCGCCTGTCGGAGATGTTCGGCGAGAGCCAGGTCGACAACGACGCCTTCCTGCGCACGCTCGGCTGGGACCGGGTGGCGAAGGAGGAGTACGACTCCACGCTGACCGACGAGACGAAGAAGTACCTCCAGTCCTACGCCAAGGGGGTCAACGCCTACCTCGCGGGCAAGGACGGCGCGGACATCTCGCTGGAGTACGCGGCGCTCGGCTTCACCAACGACTACACGCCCGGCAAGTGGACCCCGGTCGACTCGCTGGCCTGGCTGAAGGCGATGGCCTGGGACCTGCGCGGCAACATGCAGGACGAGATCGACCGGGCGCTGATGACCAGCAGGCTGGGCCCGCAGCAGATCGCCGACCTGTATCCGCAGTACCCCTACGACCGCAATCAGGCGATCGTCCAGGAGGGCCGGTACGACGAGGAGACCGAGACCTTCGACGGCGGTGACGACGGCGCCACCACTGGCGACGGCAGCGGCACGGAGACGGGCTCCGACGGCGGCGGCACCGGTCTGACCGACCCCGCCACCGGCCTCGGCACGGGCGTCCAGGGCGGCTCCGGGGACCCCGTGGCCGCCGGGACCGGCACCGGGACCTCCGACGGCTCCTCGGCCCTCCAGACCCAGCTCTCCGGCCTCTACGACCTGCTGGAGAACGTGCCCGAGGCGGTCGGGGTCAACGGCAACGGCATCGGCTCCAACTCATGGGTCGTCGGCGGCGAGCACACCATCACCGGCAAGCCGCTGCTGGCCAACGACCCGCACCTGTCGGCGGCGCTGCCCTCCGTCTGGTACCAGATGGGCCTGCACTGCCGCGAGGTCTCCGAGAGCTGCCAGTACGACGTCAGCGGCTACACCTTCGCCGGGCTGCCCGGCGTGATCATCGGCCACAACCAGGACGTGTCCTGGGGCATGACCAACTCCGGCGTCGACGTCACCGACCTCTACCTCCAGAAGCTGACCGGCGACGGCTACCTCTACGACGGCAAGGTCAAGCCGTTCACCACCCGCGAGGAGACCATCGAGGTCGCCGGGGGCACGGCCAAGAAGATCGTGGTCCGCGAGACCAACAACGGCCCCCTGCTGTCCGACCGCGCGGACGAACTCGTCCAGGTCGGCAGGAAGGCCGGGGTCGACACCGCCGCCCCCGACCGCGGCGACGGCTACGGCGTCGCCCTGCGCTGGACCGCGCTCGACCCGGGCACCTCCATGGACGCCGTCTTCGCGATGAACAAGGCGGCCGACTGGGAGGACTTCCGCGCGGCGGCGGCCCTGTTCGAGGTGCCCTCGCAGAACCTCGTCTACGCGGACACCGACAACCACATCGGCTACACCCTGCCCGGGAAGATCCCCACCCGCGCGGAGGGCGTCGACGGCTCGGTCCCGCAGCCGGGCTGGGACAAGAAGTACGAGTGGACCGGCTTCGTGCCCCAGGACGAACTCCCCTACGAGTACGACCCCGAGCGCGGCTATGTCGTCACCGCCAACCAGGCCGTCGTCGACGAGGACGACTACCCGCACACGCTCACCACGGACTGGGGCTACGGCACCCGCAGCCAGCGCATCACCGACCTGATCGAGTCCAAGATCAAGGGCGGTGGCAAGGTCTCCACCGACGACATGCGCCAGATGCAACTGGACAACAGCAGCGAGATCGCCCGGCTGCTGGTGCCGGTACTGCTGAAGATCGACGTGGGCGACAAGGACGTCCGCGAGGCGCAGAAGCTGCTGGAGGGCTGGGACTACACCCAGGACGCCGACTCGGCGGCGGCGGCCTACTTCAACTCGGTGTGGCGCAACATCCTCAAGCTCGCCTTCGGCAACAAGCTGCCCAAGGAGCTGCGGGTCACCGGACAGTGCCTGTGGGTCGACCCGGTCGCCAACACCGGTCCCGTGGACGACGAGACCAAGGTCCGCGAGTGCGGACGGCGCGACGCCGACCAGGCACAGCCCGACGGCGGCGACCGCTGGTTCGAGGTGGTCCGCAATCTGATGGACGACCAGGACAGCGACTGGTGGACCACGCCGGAGTCGGGCAACGGCCGCCCGGCCGCCGAGAGCGACCGTGACGACCTGTTCAAGCGGGCCATGATCGACGCCCGCTGGGAGCTGACGGCCCAGCTCGGCAAGGACATCGACACCTGGAGCTGGGGGCGGCTGCACCGGCTGTTCCTGAAGAACCAGACCCTGGGCACCGAGGGCCCCGGCTTCCTCCAGTACGCCCTCAACCGCGGCCCCTGGAAGCTCGGCGGCGGCGAGGGCACCGTCAACGCCACCGGCTGGAACGCGGCGGGCGGCTACGGCGTGATCTGGGTGCCGTCGATGCGGATGGTGGTCAACCTCGACGACCTCGACAAGTCGAAGTGGATCAACCTCACCGGCGCCTCCGGACACGCCTACAACCCGCACTACACCGACCAGACCCAGAAGTGGGCCGACGGGGAACTGCTGGACTGGGCGTTCACCGAGCAGGCGGTCGAGGACGCCACCAGCGACACGCTGGTCCTGAAGCCCTGAGCGGCCTCCTGTAGGACGGTGTTCCGGAGGGCCCCCGCACGTGCCGCGTGCGGGGGCCCTCCGGCGTCCGGCGGGGCTGTCGGGTCCGGCCCTCAGACGTCCGGCGGCGGGTCCGGCGCGTCCGGCCGGATCAGCCGAAGCGGCGTACGCCCGACGGAGTGACGGCCGCGTGCACCGGCCGGTCGTGCGGCTCGGTGGGGACGTGCTCCAGGACCTCCGTGTCGTACAGCAGCACCACCAGGGCGGGACGGGCCCCCGCGCGGTCCAGCCGGGCCAGGACCCGGTCGTAGGAGCCGCCTCCGCGTCCCAGACGCGTCCCGTGCGTGTCGACCGCGAGACCGGGCAGCAGCACCACGTCCGCGTCCGTCACCGCGTCCGGGCCGAGCGGCGCGCCGGACGGCTCGAACAGGGTCATCCGCCCGCCGCGCCGCACCCGCGCGAGGGAGCCCTCGCCGTCGTAGGCGCCCCAGTCCAGGTCGTTGTCCGGCAGCAGCACCGGCAGCAGGACCCGCACGCCCCGCGCCCGGAGCGCGTCCAGCAGGGCGATGGTGCCGGGCTCGCTGCCCACGGAGACGTACGCCGCCACCGTGCCCGCCCGCGCCAGCTCGGGCAGTTCCAGCGCCCGCGCGGCCAGCGTCCGCCCCGTCTCCCGGACGACATCTCCCGGCAACCCTTCCCTCACCGTGAGGATCTGCCGTCGCAACGTCCGTTTGTCAGGGTCAGGCGTACGTTCGATGTGATTCACTCTTGCTCCCGTACCGTATTAATTGTGCTCATATGAGAGCCAATTAACCGGAGCCACAGATTCATCTCAAAGGCACCGGATAGGGTTGCCGACATGACTCAGTCGCACCCCAGGATCAGCAAGGCTGTCATCCCCGCAGCAGGTCTGGGCACCCGGTTCCTGCCGGCCACCAAGGCCACTCCCAAGGAGATGCTGCCGGTGGTGGACAAGCCGGCGATCCAGTACGTGGTCGAGGAGGCCGTCGCCGCCGGTCTGGACGACGTCCTCATGGTCACGGGGCGCAACAAGCGCCCCCTGGAGGACCACTTCGACCGCAACTACGAACTTGAGTCCGCGCTCGGCAAGAAGGGCGACGCCGCCCGCCTCGCCAAGGTCCAGGAGTCCAGCGACCTCGCCACCATGCACTACGTCCGCCAGGGCGACCCCAAGGGCCTCGGCCACGCCGTGCTGTGCGCCGCCCCGCACGTCGGCGACGAACCCTTCGCCGTCCTCCTCGGCGACGACCTGATCGACCCCCGCGACCCCCTCCTCCAGCGCATGATCGACGTCCGCGCGCAGCACGGCGGCAGCGTCGTCGCCCTCATGGAGGTCGCCCCCGAACAGATCCACCTCTACGGCTGCGCGGCCGTCGACGCCACCGACGAGGGCGATGTCGTCAAGGTCCACGACCTGGTCGAGAAGCCCGCCGTGGCGGACGCCCCGTCCCACTACGCCATCATCGGCCGGTACGTCCTCGACCCCCATGTCTTCGGGATACTGCGCCAGACCGAGCCCGGCCGCGGCGGCGAGATCCAGCTCACCGACGCCCTCCAGCAGCTCGCCCAGGACGAGAAGGTCGGCGGCCCGGTGCACGGCGTCGTCTTCAAGGGCCGCCGCTATGACACCGGCGACCGCGGCGACTACCTGCGTGCCATTGTCAGACTCGCGTGCGAACGTGAAGATCTGGGACCGGACTTCCGGACCTGGCTCCGCAGTTACGTCACCGAGGAGATGTAGCCCCTTGAGCACCGCCGCGCCCCGCCCCGCCGGCCAGGACCACCTCTGGTCGGTGGACGAGCACCTGGAGGACATCCTCGCCACGGTCCGCCCGCTCGACCCCATCGAGTTGCAGCTCCTCGACGCCCAGGGCTGCGTCCTGGTCGACGACATCACCGTCCCGGTGTCGCTGCCGCCGTTCGACAACAGCTCGATGGACGGGTACGCGGTCAGGGTCGCGGATGTCGCGGGCGCGAGCGAGGAGTTCCCCGCCGTCCTGGAGGTCGTCGGCGATGTCGCCGCGGGCCAGGCCGACCTGCTCACCGTCGGCGCGGGCCAGGCCGCCCGCATCATGACCGGCGCCCCGCTGCCGCCCGGCGCCGAGGCCGTCGTCCCCGTCGAGTGGACCGACGGCGGACTCGGCGGCGGCCCCGTCACCGGGATGCGCGCCCGCAGCCTCGCCCCCGAGGGCGCCACCGGCCAGGTCTTCGTCCACCGCGCCGCCGAACCCCGCGCACATGTCCGGGCCAAGGGCAGCGACGTGAAGGCCGGAGAGCGCGCCCTGGAGGCCGGTACGGTCCTCGGACCGCCGCAGATCGCCCTGCTCGCCGCCATCGGCCGCGGCAGCGTCCGGGTCCGCCCCCGCCCGCGCGTGGTCGTGATGTCCACCGGCAGCGAACTCGTCCAGCCCGGCGAACAGCTCGCCGAGGGGCAGATCTACGACTCCAACAGCTTCGCCCTCACCGCCGCCGCGCGGGACGCCGGAGCCATCGCCTACCGCGTCGGCGCGGTCGCCGACGACGCCGAGACCCTGCGCACCACCATCGAGGACCAGCTCGTCCGCGCCGACCTCATGGTCACCACCGGCGGAGTCAGCGTCGGCGCCTACGACGTCGTCAAGGAAGCCCTGTCCCATGTGGCCGACGAGGACGAGGCGGGCAGCGGCATCGACTTCCGCAAGCTCGCCATGCAGCCCGGCAAGCCCCAGGGCTTCGGCTCCATCGGCCCCGACCACACCCCGCTGCTCGCCCTCCCCGGCAACCCCGTCTCCTCCTACGTCTCCTTCGAACTGTTCGTCCGGCCCGCGATCCGCACCCTCATGGGCCTCCCCGACGTCCACCGGCCCCGCGTCCGCGCGGAACTCACCGCCCCCAAGGCACTGACCTCGCCCCAGGGACGCCGGCAGTTCCTGCGCGCCACCCACACCGACGGGACCGTGACCCCGGTCGGCGGAGCCGGGTCCCACCTGATCGCCGCCCTCGCCCACGCGGACGCCCTGATCGTCGTCCCCGAGGACGTCGAGACCGTCCCGCCGGGCACACAGGTCGAGGTGGTCCTGCTCGGCTGAATCGCCCCCGGTGGGGGTACCGTGTCGCGCACGACAGGCCCGTACGGCGCGGCGGGCCCGGACCGGGAGCGCGACACACCATGAGCACGCAGCACCGACTCACCCACCTCGACGACTCGGGCGCGGCCCGCATGGTCGACGTCTCGGACAAGGCCGTGACGGCCCGCACGGCACGCGCGAGCGGGCGCGTCCTGGTCTCGCCCCGGGTGGTCGAGCTGCTGCGCGGTGAGGGCGTGCCCAAGGGCGACGCGCTCGCCACCGCGCGGATCGCGGGCATCATGGGCGCCAAACGCACCCCCGACCTGATCCCGCTGTGCCACCCGCTGGCGGTCTCAGGTGTGAGACTGGACCTGTCGGTGGCCGACGACGCCGTGGAGATCACCGCCACGGTGCGGACCACGGACCGCACGGGCGTCGAGATGGAGGCCCTCACCGCGGTCTCCGTCGCCGCGCTCACCGTGATCGACATGGTCAAGGCGGTCGACAAGGGAGCGGTCATCACCGACGTACGGGTCGAGGAGAAGACGGGCGGCAAGTCCGGCGACTGGAGCCGGTCATGAGCGCCGGGGACACGCCCGGCCCCGCGTACCGGGCCCTGGTCGTCACCGCGTCCAACCGGGCCGCCGCCGGGGTCTACGAGGACAAGGGCGGCCCCCTGGTCGCCGAGGGCCTCACCGCCTTCGGGTTCCGCGTCGACGGCCCCCGGGTGGTGCCGGACGGCGACCCGGTGGAGGCCGCCCTGCGCGCGGGCGTCGGCGCCGGGTACGACGTGATCGTCACCACCGGCGGCACCGGCGTCTCGCCCACCGACCACACCCCGGAGGCCACCCGCGCGGTCCTCGACCACGAGGTGCCCGGCATCCCGGAGGCGATCCGCGCGTACGGCCGCGACAAGGTCCCCACCGCCGCCCTCTCCCGCGGACTGGCCGGCGTCGCGGGCACCACCCTGATCGTCAACCTGCCCGGCTCGACCGGCGGCGTACGGGACGGCCTCGCCGTCCTGGAGCCCCTGCTGCGACACGCCGTGGACCAGCTCCGCGGCGGCGACCATGTACGGCCGACAGCGGACCGCGCCATGGAGCCCGCCCCAGGGACCGCGGTGGACCCCGTCGCACACCCCGCCGAGGACCGCGCCATGGAGCCCGGCCCGGAGCCCGCCGTGGACCGCGCGGTGGCCGACGACGGATCGAGACGCCCCGGGGGTGCCCGCTGAACAGTCCGTCATGGCCGGTGGAGCTGGTCGACGGCGATGTCGTCCTCCGGCCGATAAAGCTGCGCGACCAGCGGGCCTGGCGTGAGGTCAACCGCCGCAACCGCGACTGGCTGCGCCCCTGGGAGGCGACCATCCCGCCGCCCACCCCCGGCGGCCCCCTCACCCACCGCCCCACCTACCGCCAGATGGTCCGCCATCTGCGCGCCGAGGCCGCCGCCGGGCGGATGCTGCCGTTCGTCATCGAGTACCAGGGGCGCCTGGTGGGGCAGTTGACCGTCGCGGGTATCACCTGGGGCTCCATGTGCTCCGGGCACATCGGCTACTGGGTCGATCAGTCGGTGGCCGGACGCGGGGTGATGCCGACCTCCGTGGCGCTGGTCGTCGACCACTGTTTCCGCACCATCGGACTGCACCGCATCGAGGTCTGCATTCGCCCCGAGAACGGACCGAGCCGCCGGGTCGTGGAGAAACTCGGATTCCGTGAGGAGGGCCTGCGCCCGCGTTATCTCCACATCGACGGCGCCTGGCGCGACCACCTCGTCTTCGCGCTCACCGCCGAGGAAGTCCCCGAAGGGCTCCTCGCCCGCTGGCAGCGCTCCCGCGCCGAGCCCGCCTCGCACGACCAGCACAGCACGCCCCCGGAGCGCCCGAGCCGGCCCTGGGACCGGCAGAACACTCCGGGGAATCCGCCATGACCCGGGAAATTGAATAAGTGTTCGAAATAAACAGGCCGCGGCATCGGACGCGGACCGTACTGGGGATCGCCCCGGGGTTTGCCGCCGACCGCTGAATTCACGGTCCCCGCGACCTGCTGATCGCACTGGTCACAAAAAAAGTTCGAAATATCAGCCAGATCGTGCGACACACCGGCCCAATTGGCGGATGGCCTCACACAAACCCCTCTACCGTGTGAGGCGTGAGCAGCAGCGGCCTCATCTACGCAGTCATTGTCGGGGCCTGGGCCGCCTACTTGGTGCCTATGTGGCTCCGTAGGCAGGACGAGCTGAACGAGGCCCGTCCGACGGAACGCTTCAGCACCGCCATCCGGCTTCTGTCCGGCCGGGCGGGCATGGAGCGCCGTTACGCCAAGGACCTGCGGACCCGCTCGGCCGACGAGGCGGAGCCGGGAACCGACCCGGGCGTCACCAACTCGGTGGACGTCCGGGCCTTCGCCATGCCCCCGACCGCCCCGCAGGCGCGCGGCGCCGGGCGCGCCTCCGCCGCCGAGAGCGCCGGACCGGCGCGCGTCCACGCGGACGCACCGGTGCCGGGCGCCGGGCGGAACGGCTCCGGGCGCGGCAACGGAGCCGGTACCGGCGCCGCCCACGGCCGCGCCGCCACACCGCAGCAGGCGCCCGCGCCCCAGCAGGCCGCCACGCCCAAGCAGGCCCCCGCGCCCGCCCAGGCGCAGCGCCAGGCCGCGCCCGCCCAGCCGCAGCGCCAGGCCGCGCAGCGCCACGCTCAGCCCCAGCACCACGCCCAGCCCCCGGCCGCAGCCGCCCGCCGGGTCGTCCCGCGTGCCCGCCGCACCCCCGGCTCCGAGGCCGCCGCGGCCCGCGCCCGGCGCTCGAAGGTGCTCGCCCGCCGCCGCCGTACCACCGTCGTCCTCTTCCTCGCCTTCACGCTGGGCGCGATCGTCGCGGCCGTCGGGGGGCTCACCTTCCTGTGGGCGCCCGGTGTGCCCGCGGTGCTGCTCAGCGCGTACATCGCCTATCTGCGCTCCCAGGAGCGCCGCCGGTTCGCGTACCAGATGGACCGGCGCATGGCCGAGGCCGCCGCGCAGCGGCTGCGGGAGCGGGAGCGGCTGCCGCGCCGGGCCGCCGCCACGGCCACGGCCGCCGACAGCGACGAGCCGGAGGCCGACCCAGAGCCGGAGACCGACCCCGGGCTCTCGGCGCTCGCGGCGGACCGCCGGGCGCTGGTGGAGCAGACCGACCACGCCGAGTGGGTCGACCAGCAGCGGGAGCGGCAGCGCGGGCCGGGGCACGGGGAGAGCTGGGACCCGGTGCCGGTGCCGCTGCCGACGTATGTGACGGCTCCGGTCGCCCCGCGCGCCACCAGCGATGTCGATCTCGGCGCGCCCGACGCGTGGAGCTCGGCCCGCTCCAGCTCCGTAGCCCGCGACCAGGAGCCCGCCGAGGAGCCGTACGAGGAGCCGCACGAGGAGGCGCCGGCCGCCCCGGCGGAGGACCGGGCTGAGGACGACGGCCGCAGCGACGCCCGCCGCGCCGCGTCCGCCCGCCGGGCCCGCGAGCGGGGCCGGACCCCCCTGTTCGACCAGTACGAGGACGGCGACCGGCCCCGCGCGGCCAACGAATAGCGGCCCCGTCGGCCGCCCCGGAACGGATTTCCGAGCACGGCGATCGGGGTGCTAAGGTTTCACTCGTTGCAAGGGCCTGTGGCGCAGTCCGGTAGCGCACCTCGTTCGCATCGAGGGGGTCTGGGGTTCAAATCCCCACAGGTCCACCGCACATTGACGAAGGTCCCAACCGATCAGATCGGTTGGGACCTTCGTCGTTCCCGGGTGTCCTCACGGGGTGTGACGGTCAGAGGTGCCCGGGGTCCGGTGGTGGGCCAGCAGGCCGCCGGACACCGGTGTCGTCCCCAGTGTCTCCGGGGCGTCGGGGGCGGGGTTCCGGAGCCAGTCGTCCAGGTCCTGGGCCGTCTCCAGGGGCTCGCGGGTCATATGGGCGCGCAGCGACGGGGGTTCGGGGGCGGGGGAGCGCAGGTCGGTGAGGAAGGCGGTCTCCGCCGGGACGAAGTGGGCGCGGGCCGCGTCCGGGGAGACGGCCAGGGCGTCGGCGACGGCGGGCCAGCCGGTGCCCGCCGCGCGTTCGTAGACCACCGCCGCCGCGACCAGGCGATGGGCGGCCGTGAGGATGCGCAGGGCGTCGGTGAGGGCGGCGCCGGGGGCGGTCGCGGTGCCGTCGGCGGCGAGGTCGTCCGGCGGGAACGGGACCGCCGCGCGGGCCAGGTCGGACAGGGCGCACGCCTCGTAGGACAGCAGCAGGCGGGCGCGGGCGGCGTCGGGGTAGGGCGGGGGGCCGCTGGTCGGTGTCATGCCGGGTTCCTGAGGGGTCATGGGGGGGCGGTGCGGGTGAGGGGCTTCCCGCGCGGGAGGTGCTTCGCCCGCGCGGGAAGGGCTCCAGGCACGCGGGACGTACGGGACGTGCTTCAGTCGCGTAGGAAATAGAGGACCGTCGTCGCCGTGGCCGTCGTCAGGATCACCGCTCTCAGGGCCCGGGGCGGCAGCGCGCGGGCCAGGTGGGCGCCCGACCAGCCGCCCAGGACCGCGCCCGCCAGCATCGCGGTCAGCAGCAGCGGGGTGCGCAGGGCGTCCGACGCGGCCAGGAACAGGACCGTCGCGGTGAGATAGACCGCGGCGAGCTGGGCGATCCGCATCGGATTGGTGACGGCGGCGTCCAGCCCCAGGCCGATGCTCCACAGGGCCAGCATCATGATGCCTACGGCCCCGCCGAAGTATCCGCCGTACACCGCCAGCGCGAACTGTCCGGCCAGGAGGGTGCGCGGGCCCATGCCGACCGGGCGGCCCAGCGCGCCCACCAGCCCTGAGGAGAGACGGGGGCCGACGGCGAGGACGAGGGTGGCGAAGGCCAGCAGCCAGGGCGCCGCCGTGTCGAAGGACGACGCCGGGAGGGTCAGCAGCAGGGCCGCGCCCACCGCGCCGCCCGCCCCGCTCACCGCCGTCAGCCGGACCGTCGGTACCGGTCCGACCTGCGTCAGTTCGCGCCGGTACACCCAGGTACTCGCCACCGCGCCGGGGACCAGGGCGATCCGGGACACCGCGTTCGCCGTCACCGGGGAGAGTCCGCAGGCGACCAGCGCGGGCAGGGCGACGAAGGTGCCGCCCCCGCCCATGGCGTTCAGCACGCCCGCGGCGACACCCGTCACCGAGGGCAGCAGCAGTTCCCACATCAGCCGAGCATCGCGGGGCCGGGGCGCGGTCACAATGGGTGCACCGTGTGTGATCGGCGCAGTCTGACTTAGGCGGGGGCTAAGGCAGGGGCCGAGCGACAGGCCCTAGGGTGGGCGGGTGCGTTACGACCTCGACGACCTGCGGCTCTTTCTGCACATCGTGAACGAGGGGTCCATCACGGCCGGGGCCCGGCTGATGCATCTGAGCCTGCCGTCGGCCAGTGCCCGGGTGCGGGCCCTGGAGCACCACGCCGGGGTCACCCTGCTGATCCGCGGTCGGCGCGGCGTACGGCCCACGCCCGCCGGGACCACGCTCGCCCGGCACGCCCGGGACGTGCTCGACCGGACCGCCCGGCTGGAGAGCGCCGTCGCCAGCTACACCGCCTCGCCCACCGCCCGGCTCACCCTGCTGGCCGGGGGTTCGTCACTGCACCGGTTGGTACCGAGGGCGCTGATCTCGTTCCTGCGGGCGCACCCGGACGTCGATGTCGCCGTGTCCGAGAGCCGTACCCCGGACACCCTGCGCAGGCTCGCCGACGGACGGGCCGACCTGGGGCTCGTACTGGACGACGAGGCCCAGGACAGCGCCCTGCGCAGGGAGCCGTTGGGCGACGACTCCCTGGTCGTGATCGGCCAGGCCGGGGGCGTGCTCGCCGGGCGCACCGCGCTCACCTACAGCGAGGTCGCCGAGCATCCGCTCGTCGGGCTGGCCGCCGGGTCCTCGCTGCGGCGCTGGATGGAACGGCACCTCGGGCCGCACGCGCCCGCCGTCCGCTACCGCACCACCGTCGCCGACCTCAATGTGCTGGTGGCGCTGGCCGCCGCCGGTGCCGGGCTGGCCGTCGTACCGCGGCGGGCCGTCGATCCGCTTCAGCCGCTCGATGTGCGGGCGCTCCAGGAGCCCTGGGCGCGCCGCCACCATCTGCTGGCCTGGGGGGTCGAGCCGCGTCCGGCGCCCGAGGCCGTCGAGGCGCTGGCCGGGCATCTGCGCCGGGCCGCCCACTCCGAGGAACGGGCCGGGACCCGCGAGGGGCCCTACAGCGGCTTCGCGTGACGAGGGGCCAGACCTCGGGGGGCCTCTACAGCGACTTCACGTGGCGACGGGCCGGACCCGCGAGGAGCTACAGCGGCTTCGCGTAACAGAGGCTGGACTCGTAGTGCCGGTAGTAGCCGAACTTGACGCACGGCTCGTAGCCGCTGGACGTGTACAGCGCGACCGCCTCCGGCTGTGCGGTGCCGGTCTCCAGGACCATACGGACCCGGCCCGCCGCGCGGGCGTCGTCCTCCAGGGCGGCCAGGACCCGCCGGGCGAGCCCCCGGCCGCGCATGTCCCGGACCACGAACATCCGCTTCAGCTCGGCGTCGCCGTCCTCGTTGCCCTCGCCGTTGGTGTCCTGGCTGCGCCAGCCGCCGGTGGCGACAGGGCGGCCGTCGGGGTCGTAGGCGATCAGATAGACGCCGGACGGTGGCTGGAAATCGTCCGGGGCCAGCGCGGTCGCGTCGCCGTCGCCGCCGTAGCGCTCCTGGTACTCGGTCTGGACCACGTCGTTCAGCACCACCGCGTCGGGGTGGTCGAAGGGCAGGGCCCGTATCTCGAAGAGGGTGTCGATGCTGCTCACCAGGAAAGGGTGCCTCATACGGGGGCATGGGCGTCCGCCGCCGCGTACGGCGTAAATGGACTCGGTCCATTGTGCGGGTAGGGTGCCGGGGTGCTCACTGTGACCTCCGTGAATGTGAACGGGCTGCGTGCCGCCGCCAAGAAGGGCTTCGTGGAGTGGCTCTCCGCCACCGAGGCCGATGTGCTGTGCCTCCAGGAGGTGCGCGCGGAGCCCGGCCAGCTGCCCGAGCGGATCCGCACGCCCGAGGGCTGGTCCGTGGTGCACGCCCCGGCCGCCGCCAAGGGCCGCGCCGGGGTCTCGCTGTACACCCGGCGTGAGCCCGACCGGGTGCGGATCGGGTTCGGGTCGGCCGAGTTCGACACCGCCGGACGGTATGTGGAGGCGGACCTCCCGGGGCTCACCGTCGCCTCCCTCTATCTGCCGTCCGGGGAGGTGGGCACCGAGCGGCAGGACGAGAAGTACCGGTTCATGGCGGAGTTCGCCGCCCATCTCGAGGAGCTGCGCGAGCGGGCCGCCGCCGACGGGCGCGAGGTGCTGGTCTGCGGTGACTGGAACATCGCCCATCAGCCGGCCGACCTGCGCAACTGGCGTGGCAACGCCAAGAGCTCCGGGTTCCTGCCGGAGGAGCGGGAGTGGCTGACGTCCGTCTTCGACCCCGGCGCGGTCGGGTACGTGGATGTGGTGCGGGCGCTGCACCCGGACACGGAGGGGCCGTACTCCTGGTGGTCGTACCGGGGGCGGGCCTTCGACAACGACACCGGCTGGCGGATCGACTACCAGGTGGCCACCCCCGGGCTCGCCGGTCAGGCCGTCAAGGGGTGGGTCGAGCGGGCGGCGACCCATGGGGAGCGGTGGTCGGACCACGCTCCGGTGACGGTGGTCTACGACCGCTGAGCGGTCCCCGCCCGACCCGTTGACGCCCGGCCGGAAACCGCTCATGGGGCGGTTTCCGGTCAATCCCGCGAATGCGCCATATGGCGTGGACCCCGTCCCGGCCCGTGCCCTGTACTGGTGGAGCCGCTGGAGCACCGGCGGCTGTTTCGGGGGAGGCACAGGCATGGCGGGTGAGGCCGTGCACCAGTGGATTCTGGTGCTGGACGTCGAGAACTTCAGCTCGCGCCGGGACCCTGTGCAGCGGCGGGTGCGGGCGGCGATGTACCGGGTGCTCACCACGGCGCTGGCACGGGCCGGGCTCCAGCGCGGCGCCGTGGTGATGGAGGACCGCGGCGACGGTGTGCTGATGCTGGTGGACGCGGCGGTGCCGCCGGTGCTGATCGCCGGGCCCTTCGTCCGAGAACTGGACGAGCAACTGCGCGAGTACCAGGAGCAGAGCAACGACGAGCACGCCGTCCGGCTGCGGGTGGCGCTGCACCAGGGGCTGGCCGCCCGGGACGAGCACGGCTGGTCGGGCGACGCGGTCAACACCGCGTGCCGGCTGGTCGACGCCCAGCCGCTGCGGGACGTACTGGCCGCCGCGCCGTCCGCGCGGCTGGTGTTCGCGGTCTCCGGGGAACTGCACCACGCGGTGGTCCGGCACGGCCACCGGGGCGTCGACCCGGCCGCCTACCTGCCGCTGGACTTCACCACCAAGCACGGCGAGACGATCAGCAGCTGGGTGACGGTACCGGGCTGTCCGGCGCCGCCCGGACTCCCCACGAGCACGCCCGCGTCCCCGGCCACCAATACGGCATCCCCATCCCCGGCCACCGGTACGACGCCCCCCGCCACGTCCCCCCGCCCCACCGTCCACCAGCGGGCCCGGACCGTCCAGGGCGATCAGATCGCCGGTGACAAACACGTCACCGTGCACACCACCGGGAGCGTGCGGCCGTGACGGACGGCGCCGCCCCGGGAGCCCCGGCCGCCGGTGATCCACGGGGGAGCCGTCCGGCGGCCGGTACGGGGGGACCGGCGGCGGGAGGTGCGGGCCGTGCGCCCCAACCGCCCGTCGCCGGTCAGGGCGCGCCCCAGCCGCCGCACGGCGGCACCCCGGGCGACGGCGCCTCCGCCGCCCCGGCGGACGCCGCCCCGCAGGAGCCGCCCTCGTCGGGCCCCGGCGCCGAGTCGTACGAGGCGACCGGCCGGCTCGGCGAGGGCACCCAGCGCCGCGGCCATCTGCACGACGCCGTGGCCAATGTCGAGGGCGACATGGTCGGCGGCGACAAGTACGTGGTGCTGACCGGCGGCACCCGGCGGAAACTGCGCGCGCTGTCCCCGCTCATCGCCGAACGCGTCCGGTTCGCCTACTGCGCGCCCACCGGTCTGGACGGCGCCCGGGAGGCCCTCGGCCGCCAGCGCCTGCTGATCCTGCGCGGCGCCGACGGCTACGGCAAGTCCGCGATGGCCGTACGGCTGCTGCTCGGCGCCTGTCAGGGCACCCTCTACCACCTCGACAGCGGAGTCGACTTCGCCTCGCTCGCCGAGCAACTGGAGAACGAGAGCGGGGTCATCGAGCGCGGCGCGGGCTTCCTCCTCGACCGGCCCGAGCATGTCGCCGAACTGGGCCGCGAGACCTACGAGAAGGTGCAGGGCGCGCTGGTCCAGGCGGACGCCTGGATGGTCGTCACCGTGCGCGGCGGCGAACCCGCCGACGGCGAACTGCTCTTCGGCGTGACCGACCTCGCCCACGCGCCCGCCCCGTTCGACGTGGTCCGCGCGCATGTCCGCTGGCACCTCGGGGAGCGCCACGCCGACCGGCTGCTGGCCCGCCCCGGGGTCCGCGAGACCGTCGACGACCTGCTGGGCACCGACCCGGTCTGCCGCCAGGCGGGCGAGCTGGCGGCGGCCCTCGCCGAGGAGTACGACACCCGCGGCGGCGTCGATCTCGACCGGCTCCGGGAGCGGCGCGCCCGGCTGGCCGCCGAGGACTTCGAGATCTGGGCGGAGAGCCTGCCCGACCCCGCCACCCGCAGCTTCGCCCTCGCCCTCGCCGTGCTCAACGGGCTGCCGCTGGAGGACATCGCGTACGCCGCGCGGTCGCTGTGCGACCGGCTGGAGGACGACGGCCCCTATGTGCGCGGCCCCGGTCCCGACGGGCGGCCGGTGCGGGCCAGGAACCCCTTCGAGGTGCCGCGCCGCCGCAGACTGGCGCGGCTGCGCGCCCAGGAGCGCGACAAACCCGACGGCGAACCGGGCACGGTGCTGGAGTACAAGGACCCCGGCTACGCCCGCCGGGTCATCCTGCACGCCTGGACCCAGTACGACATCCAGGGCGAACTCCTCGACTGGCTCAAGGAGCTGGTCGTCCACCGGGCCGAGCGGGTACGGGTGTACGCGGCGGCGTCCGGGCTGGGGGTGCTGGCCGCCGAGTCCTACCGTCATGTCGAGGCGCGGGTGCTGATCCCCTGGGCGCGCGGCGACGTCCCGGAGCGCCGGGTGGCCGTCGCCTACGCGCTGTCCGTCGCCTGCCAGCACCCCTGGGTGCGCGAGGAGGCGACCGAGCTGGTGCGCGGCTGGTACGCGCACGGCGGCCCCGCGGTCCGCTCGACCGCCGCCCGGGTGCACGGCCTGGGCGCCGTCGCCGGACAGCCGGTGGCGGAGATCTCCCGGCTGCTCGCGGTGGAGCATCCCACCGTCGCCGTGTCCTGCGGCCTCGCCCTCGCCGACCTGGTGGCCGACGACCCCGACCGGACCGGCTCCGTGCTGGCCGCGCTGCGCACCGCCACCACCGCCCACCGCGCCCGCGGGGCCGCGCTGCTGGCGTTCCTCATCGTCGCCGTGCAGGTCGTGGTGGAGGCCAAGGACGTGCGGGCCGGTGCCGTGGTGCCCGAGTGGCCCGCCCTGCTGTACCTCGCCCACCGCCGGCACGAACTGCGCGACCCGTTCGTCCGGCTGTGGCGCGACGCGCTCAACGAGTCGTTCTTCCACCACGAGGCCGAGCAGGTCCTCGACACCTGGGCGGCGCTCGCCGAACGGGACTCGGAACTGCGGGAGATGTTCCGGCTGATGGTCGGCGCGATCGCCCAGGGCGACCCCAGGTCGGGGCTGATCCTGCGGCGCTGCGCCGACACCTGGACCGAGCAGGACCGGCTGGTCCCGCTGCCCCAGACCGCCGCCATCACCCGCGCCCAGCTCACCGCGGAAGGGGCGTGACCATGTCCGTCTCCCTCGTCTCCCTCATCCTCAACGACCGTGCCATCTCCCGCAGCCGGGTCGGCGACCTGCCCGGACTGCCGCCCGCCGTCGCGATCGTCTATCCCGTCGAGGGCGGCCCGTTCGAGGTCGAGACGGTCCGCACGCTGGGGCAGCGCTGGCTCGGCCGGGGCCGCCTCTGCTTCGTCGTCGACCTCAGCGACCACCGCCGTCAGGCCGTCCTCAGCAAGACCCCGCTGACCTGCAAGGACGGCGGCCACCGCTTTCAGGCGACGCTCGACGTCGGCTTCCGGGTGCACGATCCGGCGCGGGTGGTGACCGGGAATGTGCGGGACGCGCTGACGGTCGTCTACGGCCATCTCACCGACCGGATCCGACTGTGCGCCGCCCAGTTCGCCATCACCGAGGCGATGGCCGCGCAACGGCGCCTCAACCAGGAGCTGGGCGCGGAGATCCGGCTGCCCGAGGGCATCACCATCTACTACTGCAAGGTCCAGATGGAGCCCGACGCCGCGGCGGCCGAGCACATCCAGGAGCTGGAGAGGGCCCGCCGCCAGGCCCGGCTCGGGGTGCACACCCATGAGATCGTGGTCGGCCAGGCCCGCTCCGACGAGCATGTCGAGGACATCCGGGCGGACGGCCGCCGCCGTCGGCAGTCCGCCGAACGCGAGGTGCTGGCCGGTACCCGGCTCGACGTCGAGAGCCTGATCCGGGAGCATCTGGCCCGCCACCCCGAGGACACCGCCCAGGCGATGGAGCTGCTGGCGCGGGCCAAGGAGGCCGAGCAGGCGCGCGGCGACCTGCGCGACGAACGGCACGCGGAGATGGTCCGCTACCTGGTCGAGCGGGGCGTGGTGCGCGAGGTCGACCTGCCCGGACTGCGGCGGGGGGTGCTCGGGCCCAGCGCGCCGGGCAGCGGGGTCGCCGGGGTGCTGGAACGCCCGGGGAACCCCCCGGCCCGCGGCGCCCTGACCGACGGCGGCGCCGGGGCGGGCTCCGTGCCCGCGTCCGCGCCCGCCTCCGCGTACGCCGGGGAGGCGGGACCGGACACCGGCACCGGCGCCGTGCAGTGGGGCGGCGGCCCGGCCGTCCCGCCGTCCTCGGCGCCGCCCAGCGGGCTGATCCCGGTGTATCTGGTGCTGGACACCTCGTCGGCCGCCGCGGGCTGTCTCACCGAACTCGGCAACGCCCTGCGCTCGCTCCAGACCCTCCTCGCCAACAGCCCCGACGTGGCCGGGGCGATCCGGCTCTCGGTGATCACCTACGCCGACGGGGCGGACGTGGTGCTGCCACTGACCGAGGTGACCTGGCGGACCGGTGTCCCCGGGCTCACCGCACTGCCGGGCTGCCGGTACGGGCCGGTGCTGCGGCGGCTGAAGGATCTGCTGCCGCTGGAGACGGAGCGGCTCAAGGAGCAGGTCCCCCGGGTGCTCAGGCCGGTGGTGCTGTTCCTGGCGGTGGGACAGGCCGAGGACGACGGTCAGTGGCCGGACGTCCTGGCCGAGCTGCGGCAGCACCGCTACCACCCGCACATCGTGGCGTGCGGGATCGGCGCCGACGGCGCGCGGACCGCAGCCCGGCTGGCGTCGCTGCCCGAACTGGCGGTCGCCGCCGTCGACGGGGCGGAGGTGGCGCGGTCGGCGGTGCAGTTCTCCGTCCTGGTGCAGCGCACGCTGCTGCACCTCGGCCGCAGCGCGCTGGCCGGGCGGATGGAACTGAGCCTGGAGTGCCCGCAAGGGCTGACAAGGGTCGTGGACGAGTGACACGACCGGCACGACCGGCCTCGCCGGTAGGGACGGCCCGGGGCGTTCGGCGGAGCCGAGCGGGGAGAACCGGGCGGAGCTGAGCGCAGTGAAGTGACGCGAAGGGAAGACGACGGGGATGGCTGAGACGCTGGGACAGCTGCTGCCGGTGTATGTCCTCGCGGACGAGTCCGGCTCGATGGCGGACTACGTCGGCGACCTCAACGAGGGGATGAAGTCGCTGCATGTCGCCCTGCTGGGCGAGCCGATGGCCGCGGCCAAGGTGCGTTTCTCGGTGCTGGGCTTCGCCAGCCGGGTCACCGAGCGGCTGGTGCTGGCCGATCTGCGCAGTGAGGCCGAGCTGCCACGGCTGTCGGCGGGCGGCGGCACCAACTACGACGCGGCGTTCGCCGCGCTGCTGGACCGGGTGCCGAAGGATGTGCGGACCCTCAAGCAGCAGGGCTACCGGGTGCACCGCCCGGCCGTGTTCTTCCTGAGCGACGGTCAGCCGACCTGCGGGGAGGAGTGGCGGGAGACCCACCGGCGGCTGACCGACCGGTCCGTCACCGGCGCCGCGCCCAATGTCATCGCCTTCGGCATCGGCGAGGCCAGGGCCGACACCATCCTGGCCGTCGCGACCCGGCAGGACTTCGCGTTCATGTCGGTGCCCGGCGCCCAGCTCGGCGACTCCATAGCCCGGTTCTTCACGGCGCTCACCAAGAGCGTCGTGGAGTCCGGCAACGCCATGGCGGCCGGACAGCCGGAACTGGTGGTGGAACGGCCCGAGGGCTTCCGGCTCGCGATCGACGAGGTCTGACGTGGAGAAGGAATCGATGTTGCGTAGGCGGAAGAAGGAGCAGCGGCCCGGCCCCGACGACCCGTCGGGCCCGTCGGAGCCGGCGGACTCCGCCGGGGCACCGGAGTCCGGCGGCCGGGGAGAGCCCGAGGTGTCACCGGCGTCCCGGGCGGCCGGTTTCACCGTCTCCGAATACGAGGTCAAGCCGTTCCAGGTCCCGCCGTACGACGGCCCCCCGTTGGAGGAGGAGTACCGGGCGGACCGCGGTGGCGGGCAGCGCGCCGACCCGGAGCGGGAGCGCGGGCGCCGGGCGGGGGCCGACGGACCCCGGCACCGCGCCGACCCCCCCGACGCACGGGACCGCTACGAGCGGGACGCCCTGCCCACCCGGCGCCCCCGCCCCGTCACCCCGCCCGACCCGTCACCGTCGTACGACCCCGACCGTCCCCGTGACTCCGCCCCTCCGTACCCCACCCGCCGCCCGTTCGCCCCCGACCCCGCCTGGGACCCCCCGCCCCCGGTGTCCTCGCTCACGCCGTCCGCCGCGGCGGGGGCGCCCACCCGTGCCCCGCGCCACGCGGCCCCCCGCACCGGGGAGCCCGAGCCGCCGCGACCGCCGGGCGACGGGCGGACACCGGACGCGCCGCCCACGAGGACCACGCGATGGCGGCGGTTCGTGCTGGGCACCGCCGCGCCCCGGGTGGAGCCCAAGCCACCGCCCGCCGACCCCTACCGGCCGGACACCTTCTTCGACGGCTGGTCCACCTCGCGCCTCACGGTCCGGCTGGCCTCCGTCCGGGGCGACCAGCACCGCTTCGGCGGGGTGCCCCGGCAGGACGACGCGGTCGTCGCCTGGCACGAACCCACCGGCACCGTGGTGTTCGCGGTCGCGGACGGCGTCTCCGCCGCCCCGCTCTCCCATATCGGCGCCACGCTCGCCTGCCGTACGGCGGTCGGCGATCTGCTGGCCCAACTGGACGAGGACCGCTCCGAGCCGGACTGGCCACGGGTGCTCCAGGCCGCCGCGTACCAGCTGCTGATGCGGGTGGCCGCGGGCCGCGAACCCGGTGAGCGGGAGCGCGCGGAGGCGGCGCGCACCCTCGCGACCACGCTGGTGGCGGGCACGGTCGCGCCGCGGCGGGACGGGGACCTGCAAGTCACCCTGGTCCGTGCCGGGGACTCCTCGGCGTGGTGTCTGCGCGCGGGCGACTACGCCCCCCTGTTCCGCGACACCGACGGCGACACGGAGTCCGGCGGCATCTCCAGCACCGCGGTGGTCGCCCTGCCCCGGCTGTCGGGCCGCCCGCGGCCGATCAGCTACACGCTGCCCGGCGACAGTGTGCTGCTGGTGGGCACCGACGGCTTCGGCGTACCGCTCGGCGACGGCACCGGCATGGTCGGCGCGCACTTCGCCCAGCACCTGGCCGAACCGCCGGAGCCCCGGGGACTGGCCCATCTGCTGGACTTCTCACGGGAGACCTTCGACGACGACCGCACCCTGCTCGCCGTCTGGCGCCGCCCGCGCCGGCCGGGCGGCGGGCCACGATGACCGGGCCCGCGGTCCCCCGGGTCCCCCGTGACGCGCTGGGTCTCGGCCCCGCGCTGGGCGACGGCGGCCAGGGCAAGGTCTACGAGGTGCCCAACCGCCTCATCAACCGGACCTGGCCGGTCGTCTACAAGGAGTACAAGCCGCACGCGCTCGCCGAGCTGCGGGTCGACGCGCTGGAGCGGCTGGCCGCCTTCCTGCCCGGCAGACCGGCCGCCGAGGGCCGGTGGCTGGCGGTCAACACGGCCTGGCCGGCCGCCCTGGTGACGGACGGGGGGCGGGTCACCGGCTTCCTGATGTGCCGGATTCCCGACCAGTTCTTCGTGACGCTGCCGGGCGGTGTCCGCAAGACGGCGGGTTTCGAGTTCCTGCTCAATCCGCTGCCGTTCGTGGAACGGACGGTCGGCGCGATCTCACCCCACGAGGTGTACGGGCTGCTGCTGGCGCTGGCGGAGGTGCTGGACCGGCTGCACGGACTGGGTGTGGTGGTGAGTGACCTCTCGCCGAAGAACGTGCTGTTCTCCCGGGTGGCGGGGCAGCGCCCGGCCTGCTTCCTCATCGACTGCGACGCGATGGGGATCGGGGGGAGCTGGGCGCTGCGGCCGGTGCAGACCCCGGGCTGGGTCCTGCCCCAGGGGGAGCAGCCCGGCACCCTGGAGGGGGACCGCTACAAGTTCGCCCTGCTGGCCGTGCGGCTGTTCCTGCACGAACAGCACGGGGCCGACCCGGCGCCGCTGCGCCGGGCCGACCCACGGCTGGGAGCCCTCGCCGCCGCCGGACTGAGCGGTACCCCGGCGGACCGGCCCGCCCTGTCCGCCTGGCTGGAACCGCTGCGCCGCGCCTGCGCCGCCCCCGCGACGGCATGGCCGGGTCCGTCGCCCTCCCCGGGCATCCGGCACGGGTCCCGGCCCCGGACCACCACCCAGGGACCCCGCACCACCGGGCAGCGACCCCCGACGACCAGGACGCCCCCGACCACCGGGGCGACTCCGACCACCGGTACGGCTCCGACCACCGGTACGACCCCGACCACCGGGGCGACTCCGGCGGGTCGTACGACGGCCGGGGGCGGAGCGGGGCCGCGTCAGGTCCGCCCGCCGGCCCGTCCCGTACGCAAGGGCGGGGCCAAGGCGCTGTTCTGGTCCGTCCTGGTCCTGGTCGGTCTGGCCTACGTCCAGGACTGGCCGCCCTTCGACGGCAGCGGCGCGATCACCGCGCCGGGCGGCAGCTCCGGCGACAGCGCCTACGGCGACAGCGGCACTGGCACGGACTCGGGCACGGACCCGGGCACCGACTCCGGCTCCGACCCGAGCCCCGACTCCGGCACGGACTCCGGCACGGACACCGGTACGGAGGAGAGCGGCCCGCAGGACGAGGCGGCGGCGCTGGACGCGCTGCTGGCCGAGAACATGGGGCGGCGCAGCGGGGTCGCGGAGGCCGTGCAGATGCTGCTGAGCTGCGAGGGCACGGACGACGCCCGGGAGGTCTTCGAGAGCGCGGCGGTCGCCCGCGACGACCAGGTCGAGCGGCTCGACACGATGGACCTGGGGCAGCTCCCCGAGGGCCTGGCCGACCACCTGCGCACGGCCTGGCAGAGCTCCGCGACCGCCGACTGGGCCTATGTGGACGTGGTGGACCAGGTGGGCGGCGACTGCACCACGGAGGGGGTGACCGGCTCCTCCGCCTGGCAGGAGGCGGCGCAGGCCAACGAGCAGGCGACGGCGGCCAAGAAGGACTTCGTCGCCGGGTGGAACCCGCTGGCCGTCGAGTACGCGCTGACCGAGCTGGACTGGACGGACCTGTGAGCCGCGCCCGCCTCAGCCCGCGACGCCCGCCTCAGCCTCCCGCGCCCGTCCCGCCGCCGTGGCCCGCCCGTTTGAGGGCGTCGGGGTTCTCGATGACGACCTGGGTGCGGCCGGTGCTGACCCAGCCGTCGGCCCGCCACTGCTCGAGTATCCGGCTGACGGTCCGGCGCGAGCCGAGGACCAGTCCGGCGAAGTCGTCCTGGGAGAGCGGCAGTCCGATCCGCACCGCCCCGGACGGCGTCCGGCGGCCGTGTGCCGCCGCCAGGTCGAGCAGCAGGGCGGCCAGCCGGGCGGCGAGCGGGTCCGAACCGGCCGAGGTCCGGGTGCGGTCGGCGTCCCGCAGCCGGATGGACAGCACCTGGTGCAGGGCGCCGGAGATCGCCGTACGGTCGTCGGCCGCCGCCTTGAACCCGGCGGCGGGGATCAGCAGCGCCCGGACCGGGGTGAGCGCGGTGAGGGTGGCCGAGCGCGGTCCGCCGTCCAGACCGGCCTGCTCGCCGACCAGGTCGCCGGGGCCGCGCAGCGCCAGCACGGCCTGGTATCCGGCGGCGGAGACGGCGGTCACCTTGACGCATCCGGTGGCCAGCACCAGCAGATGGTCGGTCAGATCGTCCTGGCGCATCAGATCCTCGCGGGGCGCGTACGACTCCATCCGCCCGGCGGCCCGCAGCACGGTCCGTGACGGTGGGTCGAGCAGGTTCCAGAAGGGGCTCCGGCCCGGTCCGCACCCCACCGGTTCTACGGTCGGCAGTTCCGTCCCCATGCCTCAGCCGCCGAGCGCCGCGCCCGCGATCAGCAGACAGCCGCCGACCGCGACGAGCAGGGACAGCTGCACCAGCCGCTGCTTGAGCCAGAGGATGCGGCTCATGGTGACCAGTTGCCGGGTGAGCGCGGGGAGCGGGTCGTGCCGGACGAGCCCCTCGGTCAGTTCGTCGGGGTTCCAGTGGCGTATGTCCCCGTAGAAGATGTAGGCGTCGCGGTGGGCGGACCGGGTCCGGCCGTCCCCGGCGTGGCGGGGGAACACGGCGGACACGGCGAGGACGGCGGCCAGTGCGAGCAGTCCGGTGCCCGTCCACAGCACCGCTCCGGCGGGTCCGGAGGAGATCCCGCCCAGCGCCCGGTCCGTGCCGGACAGCGCGGAGACCGCGGCGACGGCGGCGGACTCCAGGGCGAGGGCGAAGGACGCCTTGGCGTCGGCCGCGCGGGTCCATTCGGCCAGTACGGTGTGCAACTGCCAGGCGTTGCGTGTCGCGTCGCCCCGCGTGACCGGTTCCCCGTCGGACACGGTCAGGCCCCCTTCCCTCCCGACACCCTTGCAACGCAGGGGAGTTACCCCTGTGGTCCGGCCCGCAACCGCCGTCGGTCCATCGCCAGCGACAGCTCCGCCTCCACCACGCTCTTCGCCAGCGGACGCAGACGCTGGAGGTCCGCCTCGGAGGTATGGCGCAGGAGGAGCCCGGCGAAGAGCCCGGCGAGCGCGTCGGCGTGCTCGCGGACCTGGCGGCCCGCCGCCAGCACCTCGGAGAGCGGTATGCCCTCGTCCACCAGGGCCCGGGAGACGTCCAGCAGCCGGCGGCTGATGTGGACGATCTCCTCGCCGTCCGTGCCGAGGTAGCCGAGGTCGAGGGCGGCGGCCAGGTTCTCCGGGGTGGCCTGTCCGGCGAAGGCGTCGGCGAGTTCCTCGGGGGTGAGCCGGACCGGGGTCTCCTCGGAGGGCGGGCCGACGCCGAGCAGATCGGCGACATCGCGGCCGTGGTCGAAGGCTTCGGCGAGTTCCGCGATACCGCTGAGGGTGTGGCCGCGCTCCAGCAGCGCCGCGATGGTGCGCAGCCGGGCCAGGTGATGGTCGTCGTACCAGGCGATCCGGCCCTCGCGGCGGGGTGGCGGGATCAGTCTGCGCTCGCGGTAGAAGCGCAGGGTGCGCACGGTGATCCCGGCCAGCCGGGCCAGCTCCTCCATGCGGTACTCCCGCGGTTCCCGCTGGTCCGGTGAAGCCTGCGCCTGTGATGTCCGCTTCCGTGCCACGTCCCGCACCCTAGTTCGTACCGCCGGTAACTTTCCCCGTGCCGACCCCTACCGGTCGGTACGGTCCTGCTCTACGCTCCCCATTGCGCCAGTATTCACTGGCAGAGTCCAGGGCGATGCGTGGAGGCGGCCACATGGCTCAGCACACCGGGGATGCGGCACGGCGGCAGGAACACGTACGGGTCGCGGTGATCGGGTCCGGCTTCGGCGGACTCGGCGCGGCCGTACGGCTGCGGCGCGAGGGCGTCACCGACTTCGTGGTCCTGGAACGGGCCGGGAGCGTCGGCGGCACCTGGCGCGACAACGACTACCCGGGATGCGCCTGCGACGTCCCCTCCCACCTCTACTCCTTCTCCTTCGCGCCCAACCCCGACTGGCCCCGCACCTTCTCCGGCCAGCGGCACATCCGCGCCTATCTGGAGCATGTCGCCGACACCTTCGGACTCCGCCCGCACCTGCGGCTCGGCACCGAGGTCAAGCGGATGGTGTGGGACCCGGCGGAGCTGCGCTGGGTGATCGAGACCAGCGCGGGCACCCTGACCGCCGATGTGATCGCCTCCGCCACCGGACCGCTGTCCGACCCCAAGGTCCCCGACGTCCCCGGACTCGACACCTTCCCCGGCAAGGTCTTCCACACGGCCCGCTGGGACCACGACTACGACCTGCGGGGCAAGCGGGTCGCCATGGTCGGCACCGGCGCCTCCGCCATCCAGATCGTCCCCGAGATCCAGCCGGAGGTGGCCAAGCTGGTGCTGTTCCAGCGGACGCCCCCGTGGGTCATGCCCCGGATGGACCGTGCCATCAGCGGCGCCGAGCGCTGGCTGCACCGGCGGCTGCCGCTGACCGCGCAGGCCCGCCGCGGACTGCTGTGGGGCATCCGGGAGATGCAGGTCCAGGCGTTCACCAAGCACCCCGACGAACTCGGCTTCGTGGAGCGCATCGCCCGGCGCAACCTGACCCGCGCCATCAAGGACCCGGCCCTGCGCGCCAAGCTCACCCCGGACTACCGCATCGGCTGCAAGCGCATCCTGCTCTCCAGCGCGTACTACCCGGCCCTCACCCGCCCCAATGTGGACGTGGTCGCCAGCGGCCTGAGCGAGATCCGCGGCTCGACGGTGGTCGCGGCGGACGGTACGGAGACGGAGGTCGACGCGATCGTCTTCGGCACCGGCTTCCATGTCACCGACATGCCGATCGCCGACCGGGTCGTCGGCGCCGACGGACGGACCCTCGCCGAGGCGTGGCAGGGCGGGATGGAGGCGCTGCGCGGCGCCTCGGCGGCCGGGTTCCCCAACTGGCTGAGCATCATCGGCCCCAACACCGGCCTCGGGAACTCCTCCATGATCCTGATGATCGAGTCCCAGCTGAACTACCTGGCCGACTTCCTGCGCCAGCTCGACACGCTGGGCGGCCGGGTCGCCCTCGACGCCCGGCCCAGCGCGGTCGGCGTCTGGAACCGCCGGGTCCAGGAACGGATGAAACGGACCGTGTGGAACACCGGCGGCTGCACGAGCTGGTACCTGGACGCGGCCGGACGCAACACGACCGTCTGGCCCGGCACCACCGCCGAGTTCCGGCGCGTCACCCGCCGGGTGGACCTGACCGAGTACGCCGTGCTGCGCGCGCCCGACCCGGTACGTGACGGCTCCGCCCAGGACGCCTCCGCCGAGGACGCCGCCACGGAGGTGAGCGCGGCATGAGCAGGCCGACCCCCCATGTGACCTCCGGGCCGTACGCCCCGCCCGTGCCCGTCCGCGAGCTGACCGCCCGGTCGGCGGACGGCGCCCGGCTGCATGTGGAACTGCACGGCCCCGAGGACGCGCCCGCCGTCGTCCTCGCCCACGGCTGGACCTGCTCGACCGCGTTCTGGGCGGCCCAGATCCGGGCGCTGGCCGCCGACCACCGGGTCGTCGCCTACGACCAGCGCGGCCACGGCCGTTCCCCGGCCGACCCGCGCTGCTCCGCCGAGGCGCTCGCCGACGACCTGGAGGCGGTGCTCGCCACCGCGCTGGCACCGGGGCGGCGGGCCGTGGTCGCCGGACACTCCATGGGCGGCATGACCGTGATGGCGGCGGCCGGACGGGACGGCTTCCGGGAGCGTACGGCGGCGGCCCTGCTGTGCAGCACCGGCAGCGGACGGCTGGTCGCCGAGTCGACGGTGCTGCCGCTGCGGCCGGGCCGGCTGCGGACCGCGCTGACCGGGCGGGTGCTGGGCTCGCGCGCCCCGATGGGACCGGTCAACCCGGTGGGTCGCGCGGTACTCAAGTACGCCACCATGGGGCCCGGTGCCGCCCCGCACATGGTGGAGGCGGGCGCCCGGATCGTGTTCGCCTGTCCGCGCGGGGCGCGGGCCGCCTGGTCCCACACCCTCGCCACCCTCGACCTCGACGCCGCCGTCCGGGAGTTGCGGGTGCCGACGGTGGTCGTGGCGGGCGGACGGGACCGCCTCACCCCGCCCGTGCACGCCCACGCCCTGGCGGCGGCGCTGCCGCACTGCACCGGTCTCGTCGAACTGCCCGGCGTGGGGCACATGACCCCGGTGGAGGTACCGGACCTGGTCACGGAACAGATCCGCGCGCTGGTGGACACCCACCTCCGCCCCGCCCGCACCGAGGAGAGCGCATGACCAGGGTCAGCCTGGAGGGACAGGTCGCCGTCGTCACCGGGGCGGCGCGGGGCGTGGGCGAACTCCTCGCCCGCAAGCTCTCCGCGCGCGGCGCCGTCGTGGCCCTCGTCGGCCTGGAGCCGGACGAACTCAAGCAGGTGTCCGCCCGGCTGCGCGGCGAGAGCGCCCACTGGCACGCCGACGTCACCGACCATGCCGCCATGGCCCAGGTCGCGGCGGAGGTGAAGGAACGGTTCGGGAAGGTCGACATCGTGGTCGCCAACGCCGGGGTGGCGTCCGGCGGTCCGTTCGCCGACTCCGATCCGGACGCCTGGCGGCGGGTGATAGAGGTCAATCTGATCGGCTCGGCGGTCACCGCCCGCGCGTTCCTGCCGGTGCTGATCGAGAGCCGGGGCTATCTGCTCCAGATCGCCTCCCTCGCCGCGATCGTCCCGGCGCCGATGATGACGGCGTACTGCGCGTCCAAGTCGGGCGTGGAGGCGTACGCGCACAGCCTGCGCGCGGAGGTCGGCTACCAGGGGGTGAAGGTCGGCGTCGCGTATCTCTCCTGGACGGACACGGACATGGTGCGGGGGGCGGATCAGGACGCGGTGATGCGGGAGCTGCGGCAGCGGCTGCCGTGGCCGTCGAACAAGACGTATCCGCTGGGCCCGGCGGTGGACCGGATCGTCACCGGGATCGAGCGGCGCGCTCCGCATGTGTACGCGCAGTGGTGGCTGCGGGGGATGCAGGGGGTGCGGGGGTATCTGCCGGGGGTGATCGGAGCGGTGGGGCGTCGCGAGATGCTCCGCTTCGCACCCCGGCTGCGGGAGGTACGGACCGGGTTGGTGGGCGCGGGCGGCACGGCGGACGAGGTTGCGCGCGCCCGGGGTGTGCCGACGGGCGGTGACTGACGGGCGGGGTCGGGGGTGGGGCTTCGGTGCGTCGCCGGGTGCGGCCCGTGGATGGCCGATCGCGCAGTTCCCCGCGCCCCTGAGGGGTGGGGGGTCCGGTGGGTTGTCGAGTGCGGCCTGTGGGTGGCTGATCGCGCAGTTCCCCGCGCCCCTGAAGGACGTGCCCTCATCCGGCGCCGAGCAGTGCCGAGGCTTTCAGGGGTCGCGGCCCATCCGACGCCGGGCAGACCCAAGGCTCTTAGGGGCGCGGGGAACTGCGCGCTCAGCCCCCACATACCCGCACTTTTCCCCGTGCCTGTGGAGACTGATAGGGGCGCGGGGAACTGCGCGACGAGCCCCCACACACCCGCACTTTTCCCCGTGCCTGTGGAGACTGATAGGGGCGCGGGGAACTGCGCGACGAGCCCCCACTCGGCCGCACTTTTCCGCGTGCGTGTGGAGATCGAAAGGGGCGCGGGGAACTGCGCGATCAGCTCCCACCCGGCCGCACCAGTCACCCGCACCCGCAGACCGCCGGGGCCGTCAGTCCGCGCTCGGCCCCGACCCCCGCGGCGGCAGCCGTGGGCGGGTCCGGTCCGGAGCGTGCTCGTACGTCGGCGGAGCCGCCGGCGGAGACTCGGTCAGGGCAGCCAGCGCGAGCGCCACCGCGTCGTCCAGCTGCGCGTACCGCCCCTCCGCCCAGTCCAGCGGCGTACGCAGCGCGGGCACATCCGGTTCCACGCCATGGTTCTCCACGCCCCACCCGTACGCGTCGAACCACGCCGCGTTCATCGGCACCGTGATCACCGTCCCGTCCCCCAGCCGGTGACGGCCGGTCATCCCGACCACCCCGCCCCACGTGCGCTGCCCCACCACCGGCCCGAGCCCCAGCAGTTTGAACGCGGCCGTGATCATGTCACCGTCGGAGGCCGTCGCCTCGTCGGCGAGCGCGACCAGCGGCCCCCTCGGCGCGGTGGAGGCGTACGACACCGGCTGGGCGCCCCGCGTGAGGTCCCAGCCGAGGATCGTGCGGGTCAGTTTCTCCACCACCAGTTCGCTGATGTGGCCGCCCGCGTTGCCCCGGACGTCCACGATCAGCGCGGGCCGGGACATCTCCATGCGCAGATCGCGGTTGAACTGGGCCCAGCCCGAGCCGCCGGTGTCGGGGATGTGGAGATAGCCGCAGCGGCCGTCGCTCAGCGCGCGGACCACCTCCCGGCGCCCCGCCACCCAGTCCTGGTAGCGCAGCGGCCGTTCGTCAAGGAGCGGGATCACCGCGACCCGGCGGGGCGGGCCGGGCTCGCTGTCGGCGGGCCGGAACGTCAGCTCCACCGTCGTACCGCCCGCGCCCGCGAGCAGGGGGTAGGGGCCGGTCACCGGGTGGACCGGGCGGCCGTCGACATGGGTGAGGACCGCGCCCTCGCGGATGCCGGTCCCGGCCAGCGGGGAGCGGGCCTTGGAGTCCGAGGAGTCGCCGGGGAGGATACGGCCGATGTGCCACAGCCCCTCCCGGCAGACCAGGTTGGCGCCCAGCAGGCCCTGGCGGCGCTGGTAGTGCGGGGGGCCCTCGTCGCGGCGGGCGGCGGTCACATAGGCGTGGGACGTGCCGAGTTCGCCGAGGACCTCGCGCAGGAGGTCGGCGAACTCGTCCGGGGTCGCCACCCGGTCGACCAGCGGGCGGTACTGGGCGAGGATCGCGGGCCAGTCGATACCGCTCATGCCGGGGTCCCAGAAGTAGTCCCGGGTCAGCCGCCCCGCCTCCGCGTACGCCTGGCGCCACTCCGCGCCCGGGGCGACCTCGTGCAGGACGCGGCGCAGATCGATCCAGTTGGTGCTCTCGCCGTCGCCGGGTTCGGTGGCCGGGACCGCGCGCAGCTCGTCCTCGTCCATCACCACCACCCGGGAGCCGTCGCCGCTGGGCGCGAACCAGTCGAGGTGGTCGACCAGTTCGGACTTCTTCCCCTTGGCGATGTGGAAGTGCTCCAGGGTGGGGCGCCCGGTGGTGTCGGCGGGGTTGGCGAAGGTCTCGCCGAGCGCCCCGGAGATCGGCCAGCGCAGCCAGAGCAGCCCGCCGCCCGCGACCGGGCACAGCGCCGAGTACTTGGAGGCGGTCACCGGGAACGGGGTGACCCGGCTCTCCAGCCCCTCGGTCTCCACGGTCACCGAGCCCGCCGTACCGGCGCCCGGCGTGTCCGTGCCGTCGCCGTCCGCCGTGAGTCCGTCGGACTCCACCGGGTCCCAGCCGCCCGCCGCCGGACGCCCGTCGGCGGAGAGCGCGAAGGGGGACGGGGTCGCGGAGGACAGGGGGACGAGGTACGGGCGGCAGCCGAGCGGGAAGGAGAGGTCGCCGGTGTGGACGTCGTAGACCGGGTCGAAGCCGCGCCAGGAGAGGAAGGCGAGGTAGCGGCCGTCGCGGGTGAAGACCGGGTTCTCGTCCTCGAAGCGCCCATTGGTGACGTCGGTGATCAGCCGGTCCGCGATCCGGGCCAGCTTGATCTGGCGCAGCGAGCGGCCGACGCCCGGATGGGACCAGGTCAGCCAGGCCCCGTCCGGGGAGAACGCGAGGTCGCGGACGGGCCCGTTGACCGAGTGGATCAGCTCGGTGAGCGCGCCGCCGGAGTCCTCGGCCGTGTCGAGGAGGAGCAGGCGGCCGTCGTGCGAGGCGAGGGCGAGGCGTTCGCCCCGGGGGTCGGCGACCAGTTCGAGGACCCGGCCGAGGGCGCCCGCCGCGAGCCGCCGGGCGGGCCGGTCGCCGCTGGCCCGGGGCAGTGAGGCGATCTCGACGGCGTCCTCGCCCGCCGCGTCCGTCACATAGGCGACCTGGCCGCCCGCGCCGAGCATCTCGGGCAGCCGGACCCGGACGCCCGGGGTGTCGTCGATGGTGCGGGCGGGGCCGTCGCGGTGGGTGAGCCAGTACAGGCTGCCGCGCACCACGACGGCGCTGGCGCGTCCGGTCTCGTCCACCGACAGTCCGTCCACGTGCTGCGCAGCGGGCACCTGGTAGGGGCGGCGCCCGGTGCGCGGCCCGCTGAGCCGGACGTCGATCCGGCGCGGTACGGAGTCGGCGGCCAGGTCGTCGACGATCCACAGGTCACCGGCGCACTGGTAGACCACGCGGCTGCCGTCGCTCGCGGCGTGGCGGGCGTAGAAGGCGTCGTGGTCGGTGTGGCGGCGCAGGTCGGTGCCGTCGTGGGCGCAGGAGTAGAGGTTGCCGACGCCCTCGTGGTCGGAGAGGAAGGCGATCCGGTCGCCGACGAACAGGGGGTCGGCGAGATGCCCGCCGAGGTGTTCCAGGAGCCGTCGGCCGTGCAGCCAGAGACGGCCGGTGGCGCCGCCCCGGTAGCGCTTCCAGGAGGCGGGTTCGTGCGGCGGGGTGCCGGTGAGCAGCAGGGTGCGGCGCTCGCCGCCGAGGTCGGCGACCTGGATGTGGGAGACCGGGCCCCAGGGGAGTCTGCGGCCGGGTTCGCCGTCGGGCCGCAGCTTGTAGGCCCAGGTGAAGTAGGAGAAGGGCGTGCCGTGCGAGCCGACGGCGAGGATCTCCGCGCCGCCGTCGCCGTCGTCCGGCGGGGTCCAGCCGCAGACCCGGGTGTCGGCGCTGCCCCAGTACGTCAGCTGCCGTTCCGCCGTCCCGCCGTCGACCGGGACGAGATGGATCTCGGGGGCGAGGCTGCGCCAGTTCGTGTAGGCGATGTGGCGGCCGTCGGGGGAGAACCGGGGGCGCCCGGTCTTGGCCCGGTCCGCGGTCAGCCGCCAGGCGCGCCCGGCGCCGTCGAGGGGGGCCAGCCAGAGGTCGTCCTCGGTCACGAAGCACAGCAGATCGCCATGGAGATGGGGCATGCGCAGATAGCTCACGTCCTCATGCTTTTCCGGGGGACGGGGCCGGGCAACTCGTACATGTGAACCACAACACCCGGCGCATGTGCGGCACCCTGCCCGGCACCTCTTTAGCCACTCTTTACGAACGTGACCCAGCACACGTACGAAACGGTTTCGTTTCGCTGAGTCGGCCGCTATATTCGTCGTGTACGAGAGCCGGGTACGGAACGGTGTCGTCTACGGTGTCGTCTTCAACCGGAGAGGGAAGGCGAGGGACATGACTGAAGTCGCAACGGCGCGTCGCAGTCGGCTCACGCCCGAGCGCGAGGCAGAGCTGTACGAGGCCGTGCTCGATCTGCTCCGGGAAGTCGGCTACGACGCCCTCACCATGGACGCCGTGGCCGCCCGCACCCGGTCCAGCAAGGCCACCCTCTACCGCCAGTGGGGCGGGAAGGCACAGCTGGTCGTCCGGGCGCTCCGGCACAACAAGCAGCACCGGCTGGACGAGATCGACACCGGGTCGCTCCGCGGCGACCTGCACGCGATGGCGACCCATGAGGACGACTGCTCCATGGAGCAGAGTTCGGCGCTGATGCGGGGCGTCGCCATGGCGATCCACTCCAACCCGGATCTGCGGGACGCGTTCCGCGAGCAGTTCGTGGAACCCGAGATGGGCGAGTTCCGCAGGATGGTCGAACGGGCCGTCGCCCGGGGAGAGGTCAGCGCGGACTGTCCGGCGCTGGACTTCATGATCCACATGATGGTCGGCGGGTTCGCCACCACTGCCCTGCTGGACGACAGACCGCCCACGCAGGACTTCCTCCTTTCGTACATCGACGCCGTGGTCCTCCCCGCCCTCGGCGTGCGTACCGACTGAGCCGCTCCCGGCCGCAGCCCCGGCCGGAACCGGTTCCCACCCCACCTTCCACCTGACGTCACCGCTCATGTCGTCGGGACGGTCACCCCTGCGCCGACGCCGGGCTGATCACCCCTGCCCCGATGTATCCACGACCATGACCGGGAGTACGCCCTCGTGGCCACGTTCCTCTACAGACTCGGCCGTCTCGCCTTCCGGCGACGCCACTTCGTCGTCCTGCTCTGGGTGGCGATGCTGACCCTCGTCGGAGTGGGCGCGGCGAGCGCCCCCGCAGCGGGCTCCGGCTCCTTCTCCATACCCGGCACGGAGGCGCAGCGCGCCTTCGACCTGCTGGAAGAGCGCTTCCCCGGCACCAGTGCCGACGGCGCCACCGCCCGGGTCGTCTTCCAGGCGCCCGACGGCGAGCGGATGACCGACCCCGGCAACAAGTCGATCGTCGAGGACACCGTGCGGACGCTGTCCGACGGCGCCGAGGTCACCTCCGCCACCGACCCCTTCACGACCAACGCGGTCAGCGAGAACGGGGCGGTCGCCTACACCTCGGTGACCTACGACGTCTCCGGGATGGAGCTGGAGGACAGCACCAAGGACGCCCTGGAGGCCGCCGCGCAGGACGCGCGGGACGCCGGGCTGACCGTCGAGATCGGCGGTGACGCGCTCCAGGCGGTGCCGCACACCGGGGCGACCGAGATCATCGGTATCGCCATCGCCGCCGTCGTCCTGGTCATCACCCTGGGCTCGCTGATCGCGGCCGGGCTGCCGCTGCTGACCGCGATGATCGGCGTGGGCATCGGCATCGGCGCCATCACGGCCCTGGCCAGCGCCCTCGACCTGGGCTCCACCACCTCCACCCTCGCCATGATGATCGGCCTCGCGGTCGGCATCGACTACGCCCTGTTCATCGTCTCCCGCTACCGCGCGGAACTCGCCGAGGGCCGTGAGCGGGAGGAAGCGGTGGGCCGCGCGGTCGGCACGGCGGGCTCGGCGGTGGTGTTCGCGGGCCTGACCGTGGTCATCGCGCTGGCCGGACTCGCGGTCGTCAACATCCCGATGCTGACCAAGATGGGTCTGGCGGCGGCGGGCACGGTCGTCATCGCCGTGGTCATCGCGCTCACCATGATCCCCGCGCTGCTCGGCTACGCGGGCCGCAAGATCCGCCCGGCGGACGCCAAGGCGAAGAAGCGCGCCGGTACGGCGCCGGCCAAGCCGAACATGGGCACCCGCTGGGCGAGCTTCGTCGTCCGCCGTCCGCTGGCCGTGCTGCTGATCGGCGTGGTCGGTCTGGGCGCCGCCGCGATCCCGGTGGGCTCCATGGAGATGGGCCTGCCCGACGACGGCTCCCAGCCCACCGACACCACCCAGCGCCAGGCGTACGACCTGCTGTCCGACGGCTTCGGCCCCGGCTTCAACGGTCCGCTGATGGTGGTCACCGACGCCCGCGCCGCCGCGGACCCGCAGGCCGCGGCGGACCAGGTCGCGGACCGGATCGAGGGCCTGGACGGCGTGGTGACGGTGACTCCGCCCGCGCCGAACAAGGCGGGCGACACGTACACGATCACGGTGATCCCGGACTCCAAGCCGTCGTCCGTACAGACCGAGGACCTGGTCCACGCGATCCGCGACGCGGGCGGCGAGATCACATCGGACACCGGAGCGAACGTCCTGGTGACCGGCACGACCGCGATGAACATCGACTTCTCGCAGAAGATGAACGACGCGCTGATCCCGTACCTGGCACTGGTGGTCGGCCTGGCCTTCCTCCTCCTCATCCTGGTCTTCCGCTCGATCCTGGTCCCGCTGAAGGCGGCGCTCGGCTTCCTGCTGAGCGTGCTGGCGGCGCTCGGCGCGGTCGTCGCGGTCTTCCAGTGGGGCTGGTTCGCGAATGTCATCGGGGTCGAGGAGACCGGCCCGATCATGTCGATGATGCCGATCTTCATGGTGGGCGTGGTCTTCGGACTCGCCATGGACTACGAGGTGTTCCTCGTGACCCGGATGCGGGAGGCGTTCGTCCACGGCGAGCAGCCGACACAAGCCGTGGTGACCGGCTTCAAGCACGGAGCACGGGTGGTGACGGCGGCGGCCGTGATCATGATGGCGGTCTTCGCGGGCTTCATCGGCTCCTCGGAAGCCATGGTCAAGATGATCGGCTTCGGTCTCGCCATCGCGGTCCTGTTCGACGCGTTCGTGGTCCGTATGGCGATCGTCCCGGCGGTCCTCGCCCTGCTCGGCAAGCGCGCGTGGTGGCTGCCGGGGTGGCTGGACCGGGTGGTGCCGAACGTCGACGTGGAGGGCGAGGGCCTGAAGTCCCTGTCGTCCGACGCGGACCGCCGCGACCCGGACGAGGAGAAGGAGTTGGCGCGCGTGTAGCGCTCGGCTCGCAGGACCAGCCGGTGAGGGACCCGTGGGGACGGGGCCGCCCTCACCGGCTTTCTGCTGCCCGGACCTCGGCCCAGACGGTCTTCTTGGGCCGCGGCCCGTGATCGACACCCCAGACATCGGCGAGCGCGTCCACGAGGAGCAGCCCGCGCCCGGAGACATGGTCGAGCCGAGGATGGGTGAGCCGGGGCACCCGCTCCCCGAGCGTGTCGGTGACCTCGATCCGCAGCGTGTGCCCGACGGTGTAGAGCGTGAGCCGGAACCGCCGGTCGGGCACGCGGCCATGGGTGGCGGCGTTGGCGGCCAGCTCCCCGACGATGTGCTCCGCAGGGTCGAGCGGAAACCCCCACCCGAGCAGTTGCCCCCGCGCGTGGATCCGGGCTTGGCGCGCGCCGAGGGGGGTGGGGGAGTAGAGGCCGGTGAAGCTGTGGATTGCCTGGGTGAGTTGGGAGTTCACGTCACCCAGAGTGGCGGGGCCTGCTTGCCTTGGCGGGCGTTGATGCCCGTGCGTATCCAGCTTGTCTCGCCCTTGTCTTGCTTGTCTCGGCTGTTCTTGGGCGCGCGAAGGGTACGTGTGCGTGCTGGAGGAGGGATGCAGATGACCAACGAGAATGCGGACGACCCCGGGTGGGACGTACCACCGGAGGCAGAGTTCATGCCGCTCATCCAGGCGGTGGCACGCATGCTGAAGACCTGCCGGAAGGAGTCCGGCTTATCCGTGGTGGAGTTCGCCGATGTGATGGGCTACGGCGAGGACATGATCCGCAAACTGGAGCGCGGGGACCGGATTCCCCGCCCGGAGTTCCTGGACCGGGCGGACGACGTGGTACGGGCGGACGGGCGCGTGCGCTGGTTCATGGAGGACGTCGAGCAGGCCCGCTATCCCAAGCGGGTAAGGGAGTTGAAGGCGGTGGAGGACCGGACCGTCGAGGCCCTGATCTACAGCAACCACAACATCCATGGGCTGCTTCAGACGGCGGAGCACGCAAGGGCGTTGTTCGAGATGGTGCAACCTCCGTACTCGGCGGAGGACGTGGAGAAGGGCGTGGCGTGGAGGATGGCCCGGAAGGTCATCTTCGAGCGCGAGCCCGCCGTAGCACTCAGCTTCGTACAGGAGCAGGTGTCTTTGGAACGCCCCGTTGGCGGTAGGGCGACACAGCGCCGACAGCTTGAGCACCTGCTGGAGGTATCCCAACTCCGACACGTCTCACTCCAGATCATGCCGACCGATCGGGAGGAACACGCCGGGGTGAACGGCCGCATCCAGGTGATGAAGTTCGCCGACGGGACAGCCGTGGGGAGGTCCGATGGCGAGTTCTACGGCCGCCCGATCGATGACCCAAAGGAACTCCGTATCCTGGAATTGCGCTATGGCATGATCCGGGCGCAGGCTCTCTCCCCGAGGGAGTCGCAAGCCTTCGTCGAGCGCAGACTAGGAGAACTATGAGCGCCACAGAACTGCACTGGTTCAAGAGCAGCTTCAGTGATGACGGCGACATCCAGTCCTGCGTGGAGGTGGCCATAGCCGCCGCCATCCACGTCCGCGACTCCAAGACCCCCACGGCCCCTCACTTCACCGTCACGGCGACCACCTGGAACGCCTTCGTCGCGCACACCGGCGACCGCTGACGAACCGCTCGCGAGAATTCCTGAGCCCTCCCTGTAACGATCCGCCCCGTCGCACCACTTCCCCATGACACAGAACACCGGAGAAGACGGAGGTGCGGCGGTGGGCGACGAGGAAGCCCTCTTCACCGCGATCTACGACGACTGCCGGGCGCGGGTGTGGGCGTATGTCGTCAGCCGGGCCGGACGGCAGGTCGCCGACGAGGTCGTGAGCGAGACCTTCGCCATCGCCTGGCGGCGGCGGGCCGATGTGCCCGACCCCCCGCTGCCCTGGCTGCTCGGCGTCGCGCGGAACGTGTTGCGCGACACCGTACGGGCGGAGATCAGACGGGAGTCGTTCGCGGCGGAGCTGACGGCGTGGACCGAACCCGACCCGGACATCGCGGACGACGTGGCCGACCGCAACGACCTGCTCAGGGCGTTGGCGACGCTGCCCGACGACGACCGTGACGTCCTGATCCTCGCCGCCTGGCAGGGGCTCGGTCCCGCCGACGCCGCGAAGGTCGTGGGGTGTTCGGCGGCTGCCATGCGGGTCCGGCTGCACCGGGCGCGCAAGCGGCTGACCAAGGCGCTCGGGAACATGCCCCCGCCGCCCGCCCCCGTCCCGCCCCGGGTTCGGCTCGTTCGAGAGGAAGTGTGAGACATGGGTCGTAGGCAGGATCGAGACATGGATGTGATGGCGCGGCTGGCGGGCGCGCGGCCCGCCCTGCTGGACGAGGGCGCGCGGCCCGACCCCGTGACCCGGGCGCGGGAACTCGCCGTCGCCGTACGGCACGACGCTCCGGTGCCCAGGAAGTCGTGGCGGCCCGTGCGGCCCCGGTGGGCGCTGGCCGCGCTGCCGGTCGCCGCGGCCGTGGCCGTGGCGGTGGTGCAGGGCGGCGGGGGCGGGTCCGGAGTCGCGCCCGGTGGTGGTGGGGGCAACGCCAGTGACTATCTGCTCGCCGCCGCCAGCAAGGTCGAGGCCGGGGGGGAGGGGGCCGGGGGCGCGTACTGGTTCCAGGAGGAGCAACTCGGCACCCTCCACCAGGTGCCCGGCGACGACTACGTCATCGACCAGCGCACCACCAACCGCCAGTGGCTCGCCGAGGAGTCCCAGGACCGGTGGTCGGAGCGGGAGGACCGGGGGACCGGACCCGCTTCCGAGGAGGACGAGAAGGCTTGGCGGGCCGCCGGGGCGCCTGGCAAGTGGACGCTTCCGGCGGCGGACGGCGGTGGCGTCGTCCGGCAGGAGCCCGGCGGGGTCGTGCAGCGGGACGCGCCGAACGACGGCATCGACGTCGTGTCGATCGGCGGGCTGGCCACCGGCCGGCTGGACGGGCTGCCGACCGAACCGGGCGCCCTGCGCGAGGAACTGGAGAAGCGGTCCGACGACACGTTCAGGCCCGCCGAGGGCGGCGGCAAGGACGAGCTGCGGGACCAGATCGTGGTCTGGCAGGCCATCGAGATCGCCGTCCATCAGCCCGCCGACGCCGAACTCCGCGCCGCCGCCTACCGGCTGCTCTCGCAGGAGCCGGGGGTCCGCGACCTCGGGGTCGTCAAGGACCACTCCGGGCGCAAGGGGAACGGTGTCGCCCTGCCCTCCCCAGAGGGGAACACCGAACTGCGGCTCATCCTGGACCGCTCGACCGGCGCCCCGCTCGGCACCCTGACGGTCGCGGTCCGCGCCCACGACGGCTGGAACGAGGGCGAGACCGTCTCGTACACGACGACCGTCGAGCAGCGCTGGACCGATACCGCGCCCGGGTTCCAGAAGGATTCCGGCGCGGTGGGCGATGGCGCCTCGGAGTCGGCGACCCGGGAGCACTGAGCCTGGCGGCGGGGCCGGGGCGGGGGAGACGGTGTCCCCCGTCCCGGCCCCCGTACGCCGGATCTGAAACCTGGTCGCGTGTACCGTGCACGCGGCGCTAGCGTGCCGCCCATGAGCACTCCCGATGCCGCCGGTCCCGAGTCCGCCGCCCACCCCCGGTTCGCCGAGGCGCTGCTCGCCCTCGGGCTCGCGGACGTCGGTGGGCGCGTCCGGCGCTTCCCCGACGCCACCCGTACCGCCGCCGAGGCCGCCGCGGCGATCGGCTGCGAGCTGAGCCAGATCTGCAAGTCGCTGATCTTCGCCGCCGACGGCGTCCCCGTGCTCGTGCTGATGGACGGGGCGTCCCGCGTCGACGTCGAGCGGGTCCGGGAGGAACTGGGCGCCCAGCGGGTCACCCGCGCCAAGGCCGATGTCGTCCGGGAGACCACCGGGTACGCCATCGGCGGCGTCCCGCCCTTCGGGCACCGCAGCCGCACCCGCGTGCTGGCCGACCGGTCGCTGCTCGCGCACGACCTCGTGTGGGCCGCCGCCGGAGACCCGCACACCGTGTTCCCGATGGAGCCGAAAGAGCTGATCGCGCACGCCGGGGCCACCCTGGTGGACGTGCGCGAGCCCCAGGCGTGACCCCGCTCGTCGCCACCGCCGTGCTCGCGGCGGCGGTCACCCACGCCGGGTGGAACGCCATCGCCCACCGCATCACCGACAAACTCGTCGGGTTCACCCTGATATCCGGGGGCGGGCTGCTCATCGGCGCCGCCATCGTGCCGTTCGTCCCCCTCCCCGCCGCCGAGGCCTGGCCGTACCTCGTGCTCTCCGCGCTCATCCACATCGCCTACTACGCCCTGCTCATGCGCTCCTTCCGGCTCGGCGACTTCGGCCAGGCGTACCCCATCGCGCGCGGCACCGCCCCGCTCCTCGTCACCGTCCTCGCCGCGCTCTTCGCCCATGAGGTCCCGGACCGCTGGGCCGCCGCCGGGATCGCCCTGTCCTGCGCCGGACTCACCGGCGTCGCCCTGTGGGGACTGCGCGGCCGGGCCCCGAACTGGGCCGCCATCGGCGCCGCCCTCGCCACCGGCGTCACCATCGCCGCGTACACGGTGGTCGACGGGCTCGGCGTACGCGCCGCCGACTCCCCGCTCGGGTACATCGGCTGGCTGATGATCCTGGAGGGCGCCGTCCTGCCGGTGTACGCCTGGTGGCGGTGGCGCGGGGACACGGTCGCCCGGCTGCGGCCGTTCGCCGTGCTCGGGCTCGTCGGCGCCGCGATGTCGGTCGCCGCGTACGGGCTGGTGCTGTGGGCCCAGACCCAGGCCGAACTGGCGCCCATCGCCGCGCTCCGGGAGTCCTCCATCATCGTCGGCGCCGCCATCGGCGCCGTGCTCTTCAAGGAGCGGTTCGGGCTGCCCAGGATCGCGGCGGCGGGGCTGCTGGTGCTGGGGATCGGGCTGATGCTGCGGTCCGGGTGACGGACACCGGGTCACTCGGCCGCGTCACGCCGGGCCGCCCGCGGCCACATCACGCCGGGGACCCCCGGCCACATCACGCCGGATCGCCCCGGTCCGGGTCACGCCGGGGAACCTCTGGCCAAGTCGCGCCGGAAAACCCCGTCCCGGGTCACGCCGGGGAACCCCCGGCCAAGTCACGCCGGAAAACCCTGGCCGCGTCACGCCAGGTCACGTCACCCGGCGGGTTCACGCCCGATCCGCCGCCCCCGGTGCCTCCCCGAACCGCGCCAGGAGCAGCGCCGCCGTCACCGCCAGCACAAACCCCAGCACCGCCAGCCACGCCAGACCCTCCCGCGTACCGTCCCCCAGCCACACCACCCCCACCAGCCCCGGCCCGATCGTCTCGCCGATCACCATCCCGGCCGTCGCCGTCGTCACCGACCCGCGCTGGAGCGCCGACGTCAGCAGCAGGAACGCCGCGCCCCCGCCCAGCAGCAGCGCGTACACCGCCGGGTCGGCCACCAGCGCCCCCGGCGCCGGGTCGTCGATCAGCCGCACCGACACCTCCACCACCCCGAAACCGAACCCCGCCCCCAGCCCCAGCACCAGCGCCCGCGTCCGGCCGCGCAGCACCCGCCCGCCCACCACCCCGAGCACCAGCACCCCCACCGCCGTCCCCACCATCGCGTACGGCAGCACCGCCGGGCCGGTCAGACCGCCCTGAGCGCCGGACGCCAGCCCCAGCATCGCCAGCCCGGCGCACACCGCCGCCACCGCGCCCCACTCCAGCCCGCTCAGCCGCGCCCCCAGCAGCCGGGCCGCGACCACCGCCGTCACCGCCAGACTCGACGCCAGCGCCGCGCCGACCGCGTACACCGGGATCGAGCGCAGCGCCACGATCTGGAGGACGAAACCCAGCCCGTCCAGCGCCAGCCCCGCCAGATAGCGCCACTGCCGCAGCGCCCGCAGCAGCAGCGCCGCCTCCCCGCCCCGCCCGCCGGTGTCCGCCGCCCGGCGGGCGCCCATCGCCTGCCACACCGTCGCCGTACCGAAGCAGACCGCCGCGCCCAGCGCGCAGAGCATTCCCAGAGCCACGCAGCGAATGTAAGGGGGAGCAGCGTCCGTCTCCGGTTGCACGGCGGCGCCCGGCGCGGTCTGCTGAACCTGCCGACCAGGGGGGTCCCGGAAAGAACCGGAAGGAACATCCCCATGGCCGCCAAGCCCGCCATCGTCCTCGTCCACGGCTTCTGGGGCGGCGCCGCCCACTGGGCCAAGGTCATCCCCGAACTGCACCGCCGGGGCTTCACCGACCTGCACGCCGTCGAGAACCCGCTCACCTCCCTCGCCGAGGACGCCGAACGCACCCGCAAGATGGTCCGGCAGATCGACGGCCCCGTCGTCCTCGTCGGCCACTCCTACGGCGGCGCCGTCATCACCGAGGCCGGCGACCTGCCCAACGTCACCGGGCTCGTCTACATCGCCGCGTTCGCGCCGGACGCCGGGGAGAGCCCCGGGGGGATCAGCCAGGAGAAACCCCCGGCCGCGTTCGACAACATCGCGCCCGACTCCGACGGCTATCTGTGGGTGCGGCAGGACAAGTTCCACGACAGCTTCTGCCAGGACCTCACCGAGGAGGAGGGGCTCGTCATGGGCGTCACCCAGAAGGCGCCGCTCGCCTCCACCTTCGGCGACGCCATCACCGTCCCCGCCTGGCGCGCCAAACCCACCTGGTACCAGGTCTCCACCGGCGACCGCATGATCCACCCGGACAACGAACGCCGGATGGCCGCCCGGATGAACCCCCGCAAGACCATCGAGCTGGACTCCAGCCACGCCTCCCTCGCCTCCCAGCCGGGCCCGGTCACCGATCTGATCGAGGACGCGGCGGGAGCCGTCTGAGCCGATCGCGGGCGGGCCGGACCACATGCGCGCCCGCCCGCCCTGGAGCACCCTGGAAGCAGGTCTTCCGGAGGTGACCGCCATGACGAACCTGCACACCGCCGTGGGATGGCATGTCGAGCTGGAGTTCATGGAGGACGACCAGCACACCCGGGCCGCCGCCCTGGTCCGGCTCCCCGACGGCACGGAGCTGCGCGCCCACGGCCGGGCCAGCCGCCATCACGCCGACTCCAATCAGCCACGGGTCGGCGAGGAGATCGCGGGCGCCCGCGCCCTCAACGAGATCGCCATGCAGCTCCTCAGCAAGGCGCACGGCGAGATCGACGCGGACTCGGGCCGGGTCTCCAGCCCGATCCACGCCTGACGGACGCCGGCGAGACGTCTGCTACCGGCCGCTCGGCAGCCGCACGTCCAGTACGCAGCTGATCTCCACCAGCTGACCGGGGAACGTCAGCCCGGCCACCCCCACGACCGTGCTGACGGGCCAGTGCCCACCGAAGTACGCCCGGTTGCCGTCCGCGACCGCGTCGGCGTACCGGTGCAGGTCGACCACGTACACCACCTGCGAGACCACCTGCGCCCGGGTCGCCCCGTAGTGGCCGAGGACCCGGTCCAGATTCGTGTACGTCAGCGCCAGCTGGGCCGGGAGGTCGTCGGTGTGCGCGAACGTGCCGGACGCGTCCAGCGCGAGCTGCCCGGAGACATGGACCAGGTCCCCGGAGCGGATCGCCTGCGCGTAGCCGAAGGCGCTCTCGGCCGGTATGCCGTGCCGGTGGACATCAGGGGAGGCGGCGGTCGTAGTCGTCATGGAGTCGGTCCCGGTCATGGGGTACGCCCTTCTCGTCGCCCGCGCCGACCGGCACGAGACTCTCTTGTGGTTACTCGGAAACTGTAAGAGAGTGACCCTTGACCTGGAAGAACGCACTTTTTGGTGACAGGGGAACCTCATGGTGACCAAGCGACTGCTGCACGACCTGCCCGAGAACGCCGATCTGCGCCGCGCCGACTCCCTGGCCCGCGAGATCTTCTCGGACGTCGCCAACAAATGGGCCCTGCTGATCATCGAGGCCCTCGGCGACGGCACCCTCCGCTTCAGCGAGCTGCGCCAGGAGGTCGACGGCATCAGCCACAAGATGCTCACCCAGAACCTCCGTATGTTGGAGCGCAACGGCCTGGTCGACCGCAAGGTGTACGCCACCGTCCCGCCCCGCGTCGACTACACCCTCACCGCCCCCGGCCACGCCCTGCGCGCCACCGTCGACACCATCTGCGAGTGGACCCAGCAGCACCTGGGCCGGATCGAGGACGCCCGCCAGCGCTTCGACGGCTGACGGCCCCCCCCCGGGTGAGGCGACCGGTCCCGCCCGCTCAGCGTCCCGCCGAGCAGACCCCCACCGCCCGTACCAGCGCCTGCGCCCTCGGGTCCGCCGTCACGCTCTTGCGGAACCCGTTGGTGACATAGCCGAACGCGATCCCCGACTCCGGATCGGCGAAGCCCAGCGCGCCCCCGCGCCCCGGATGGCCGAAGGAGCCCTCCCCCAGCAGCGGGGACGCGCTGCCGTGCAGCATGTAGCCCAGGCCGAAGCGGGTGCCGACGACCAGGACCCGGTCCGGGCCCGCCGAGCGCTCGCCCCGGGCCAGTTCCACCGTCTCCGGGGTGAACAGCCGTGTCCCGCCGTCCACCGGGCCGATTAGCGAGGCGTAGATCCGGGCCAGTCCGTCCGCCGTCGCGATGCCGTTGGACGCGGGGAGCGCGGCGGCCCGGTAGCCGGGGTCGTTCTCGTCCGGCAGCGGCGTGATCGCGGCGAACGCCCGCCGGGTCAGGGAGTCCGGGTCGGCGTACGCGTCGGACACCGCCCGCTTGGGGCGGGTGCGCAGCCCGCCGGGACCGGTCTCCGGGGTCTCGCCCCGGCCGACCCGGCCCACCCGTCCCGCCACCGCGTCCGGCAGACCGAGCCAGAAGTCCGCGCCGACCGGCCCGGCGATCTCCTCGGCGATCCACTCCCCGACCGGCCGCCCGGTCACCCGCCGCACCAGCTCCGCCGTCAGCCAGCTGTAGGTCTGCGCGTGATACCCGTGGGCCGTGCCCGGCTCCCACGCAGGGGCCTGGGCCGCCACCGCCCGCGCCCCCAGCACCGGGTCCGCCGCCTGCTCGGGCGTCAGCGGACGATCCAGCACCGGCACCCCGGCCCGGTGCGCCAGCACCTGCCAGACCGCCGTACGCTCCTTGCCCGCCGTCTTGTACTCCGGCCACCACTCGCCGACCGGCGCGTCCAGATCCAGTTCCCCGCGCTGGTGCAGCAGCAGGAGTACGGCGGCGGCCACGCCCTTGGTCGCCGAGCGCACGATCTGGGCGGTGCCCCGCTCCCATGGGGCGGTCCCGTCGATGTCCCGGGTCCCGGCCCACAGGTCCACCAGCCGCCGCCCGTCCCGGTAGACGGCGACGGCCGCGCCCCGCTCGCCGAGCGTGGCGAAGTTGCGCACGAACGCGTCCCGCACCGGCTCGAAGCCCTCGGCCACCGTGCCCTGAATCTCCACGCCCGCACCCACCGTCCGTACTCCGTTCCGTCCACCGGCCCCGACAGAGGGTGCAACGCCCCTCCACCGGCCGCGATTCCTGTGCGGGGCGCTCAGTCCCGGCGCGCCGCCGGTACCGACCGGGGATCGAAGCCGTACGGCAGCTCCAGCCGGTGCGCCCGCATCAGCGCCTCGTCCGCGAGGAGTTCGCGGGTGGTGCCGTCCGCCGCGATCACGCCCTCGCTGAGGATCAGGGCACGGGGGCACAGCTCCAGGGCGTACGGCAGGTCGTGGGTGACCATCAGGACGGTCACGTCGAGGGAGCGCAGGATGTCGGCCAGCTCGCGGCGGGACGCCGGGTCGAGGTTGGAGGACGGCTCGTCCAGGACGAGGATCTCCGGCTCCATCGCCAGCACCGTCGCCACCGCCACCCGGCGCCGCTGCCCGAACGACAGATGGTGCGGCGGACGGTCCTTGAACTCCGCCATGCCGACCTGCCCGAGCGCCCGGTCCACCCGCGCCTGAAGCGCGGCGCCCTTCAGCCCGGCCGCCGCCGGTCCGAACGCCACGTCCTCCCGCACGGACGGCATGAAGAGCTGGTCGTCGGGGTCCTGGAAGACGATCCCGACCCGGCGCCGGATCTCCGCCATGTGGTCCCGTCCGACCGGCAGCCCGGCCACCCGGACCGAGCCGGTCCCGCCGGTCAGGATGCCGTTGAGATGGAGTACGAGGGTGGTCTTGCCCGCGCCGTTGGGGCCGAGCAGCGCGACCCGCTCGCCCCGTCCGATCCGGAAGTCCACACCGAACAGCGCCTGATGCCCGTCGGGGTAGGCGAACGCCAGCCCGGCGACCTCCAGCGAGGCGGTCATGTCATCCACAGGGTCTGTCTCCCGCTTCACTCACAGCATCCATCCCAGCAGACACACCACCAGCGCCGACACCGGCAGCGCCAGCGCGTACGACCACTGCGCCCGGTCCGCCCGCACCTCGTCGATCACCGGCATCGCACCCGCGTACCCCCGGCTGATCATGGCCAGATGGACCCGCTCCCCGCGTTCGTAGGAGCGGATGAACAGCGCGCCCGCCGACTTCGCGAGCACGCCCCAGTGCCGGAGCCCGCGGGCCGTGAAGCCCCTCGACTCCCGGGCGATCCGCATCCGCCGCATCTCGTCGGTGATCACATCGCCGTAGCGGATCATGAAGGACGCGATCTGCACCAGGAGCGGGGGCAGCCGCAGCCGCTGGAGGCCGAGCAGCAGCGCCCGCAGTTCGGTGGTGGCGGCGAGGAGTACCGACGCGGCGACCCCGAGCGTGCCCTTGGCCAGCACGTTCCAGGCGCCCCAGAGTCCATTGACGCTCAGCGAAAGACCGAGCACCTCCGTGCGCTCGCCCTGCGCCACGAACGGCAGCAGGACCGCGAACGCCACGAACGGCACCTCGATCAGCAGTCGGCGCAGCAGGAACCCGGCGGGGACCCGGGCGAGCGCGGCGACGGCCGCCAGCAGCACGGCGTACAGCCCGAACGCCCACATCGCGGTGCGCGGGGTGGACACCACGACCACCACGAAGGCGAACACCGCGGCGATCTTGGTGTGCGGCGGCAGCCCGTGCACGGGCGAGTCCCCGTGCCGGTACAGCCGGTGCGCGTGTCCCGCCCCCATGGGCTCAGGCGTCCCCGCCGGTGGACGCGGGGGCGGTGTCGTCGGCCCGGCGGCGGCGGACCGCCCAGAAGACCGCGCCGCCCGCGACGACGGTCGCACCGACGCCGATCACGCCCGCGAGGCCCCCGGAGAGCCGGGCGTCGTCCACGTCCCGGACGCCGTAGTCGGCGAGCGGTGAGTCGGCGTTGGCGTGCTCCTCGGCGGAGTCCGCGAAGCCCTTGTCCTCGGCGACCCGCTCCAGCCCGTCCGGGCTCGCGGACGCGTAGAAGCTGACGAACCCGGCCAGCACCAGGGAGACGGCCAGCCCGGAGAGCAGCAGGGTACGGCGGGAGGCGCGGGGCGCGGCCACCGGCTCGGGCGCGGCGGCGGGCGCGTCCACCAGTTCGCCGCCCACCCGCAGCTTCAGCGGCTGCCGCAGGTCCCGCGCCCCGTACACCAGGTCCGGTCGTACGGCGATCACCGCGCCGACGGTGAGCGCGGTGATGACCGCCTCCCCGATCCCGATCAGTACATGGACGCCGCCCATGGCCGCGGCGACCGTGCCCAGCGGGACATCGGTCGTGCCGCCGATCGCGTAGAACCCGACGAAGGCGAGGGCGGCGGCCGGGACCGACACCAGCGCGGCCACGAAGGACGCGGCCGTCACCGAGCCGGGCCGCCGGGGCGCCACCTTGACCAGCGCGCGGAAGACCGCGTACGCGACGACGACCCCGATCACCGACATGTTCGTGATGTTCACGCCGAGCGCGGTCAGCCCGCCGTCCGCGAACAGCACGCCCTGCATCAGCAGCACCACGGAGATACAGAGCACCCCGGTGTACGGGCCGACCAGGATCGCGGCCAGCGCCCCGCCCAGCAGATGCCCGCTGGTCCCGGCGGCGACCGGGAAGTTCAGCATCTGCACCGCGAAGATGAACGCGGCGACCAGCCCGGCCAGCGGCGCGGTGCGTTCATCCAGCTCCTTGCGCGCCCCACGCAGGGACACCGCGACGGCGCCCGCCGCGACGACGCCCGCCACCGCGGAGGTGGGGGCGTCGATGAATCCGTCAGGTACATGCACAGGGCGATGATTGACCTGTTGCGAAGCCTGTGCAAGAGCGTGCGGGTGTCGAGAACATCTCGTGTGCGTATACGGGGACCGGCGCCGGAGCGATCCTCGCCGGGCCTCCCGGTGCCTCTCGGTGCCTCTCCAGGGGCGGTATCAGGAAAATGTGCGACATTGGATGCGGGGCGGGATCGCACAACTTTCACACAGGTCACACTGGGTAAAGGGGCCGTCCGATGTCCGCAGTCGAACAGTACGCACGAGCCCATATCGTCACCGACGCCGACATTCCCGACGAACCCGACACCGTGCCCGTCGTGCTGCGCTACGACCCGGAGGCGGACCCCCGCTCGGTGCGCATCGGACTGCCCGGCCCGCCCGGACCCCATGAGTGGACCTTCGACCGCACCCTGCTGGAACAGGGCCTGCGCGAACCGGCCGGTTCGGGCGAGGTCAAGATCTGGCCGTGCGGCCGGGTCCAGGCCGTGGTGGAGTTCCACTCGGCGCAGGGCGTGTCGGTCGTGCAGTTCGACGCGAAGACGCTGATGCGGTTCCTGCGGCGGACGTATCTGGCGGGCGAGCCGATCGCCGGGTGACATCCGGCCCCGGCAGGGAACAGGAAAGGCGTCCCGACCGGCCGGGTCAGCCGTCGCCCAGCTTGAGCAGCGCCGCCACCATCGGACCCGCCGTCTCCCCGCCGTGGCCGCCCTGCTGCACCACCCCGGCCGCCGCCAGATCGCCCCGGTACGCGGTGAACCAGCCGTTGGGCTTCTCCTGCCCGTCGACCTCCGCCGACCCGGTCTTCGCCCCGGTGTCCCCGCCCACCCCGGCCATCGCCTGCGCCGCGGTGCCGGACGCCGCCGTATAGGCCATCAGCTCCCGCAACTGCCCCACCGTGTCCGCGGACATCGTGCGCGGGGCGGTCGCCAGCGTCCGGCCGTCCACCGACGGGTCGACCAGATACGGCTGGTGGAAGGCGCCCGCCTGGACGGTCGCGGAGACCGACGCCATGTTCAGCGGGTTCATCCGGACGCCGCCCTGACCGATCAGCGACGCCGCCATCTGCGCCTGTGACTGCACCGGCACCGCACCGTCGAAGGTCGGCACCCCGATCGCCCAGTCGTCCCGGCCAAGCCCGAAGACCTGCTGGGCCTGCTTGGTCAGATCGTCGTCCTTGAGCTTCGGTGCCCGGCTGATGAAGGCGGTGTTGCACGAGCGGGCGAAACTCGCCTTGAACGTGCCGTCCTTGATCTCGAACTTGTCGTCGTTCTGGAACTTCCAGTGCCCGTAGGTGAAGAACTTCGGGCAGGGGTGGGGCTTGTCCACCGCCGCGAGATCCTTCTCGATCAGCAGCGAGGCGGTGATCACCTTCATCGTGGAGCCGGGCGCCAGCGACCCCAGGAACGCGGTGTTGAAGCCCGGGTCGGCGTTGGCGAACGCGAGGATCTCACCGGTCGACGGCCGGGTCACCACCACGGACGACCGTGCCCGCTTCTTCACCTGCGCCTCGGCCGCCGCCTGGAGCGACGGGCTGAGCGTCGTCTCGACCGTGCCCGGCGTGCCCTCGCTCAGCTCCAGCAGCGTGGTGTCGGAGGCGTCCTTCGCCTTGGACTGCTTGCCCCGCACCACCCGGAGTTCGACGCCCGCCCTACCGCCGGCCGTCTTGCCGTACTTCTCGCGCAGCCCGTCCAGGACCGGCCGCAGCGACGGGTACTCCTTCGCCGTCAGCTCACCGCCGTCCCGGTCCAGCGCCTTGACCGGCGGAGTACCGGCCGCGCCGGTGACCAGGGTGTCGCCGTCCTGGAGTCCGGGATGGACCACGGCGGAGTGCCACGCGACCAGCGGGACGCCGTCCGCCGCGCGGCGGGTGACGGTGAGGGCGCTGGTGTACGACAGCGGCTTGCTGACCTCGGGGGTGCCCCCGGTGACCGTGCCCTTGACGGTGAACGGCACCTTGTCGCCCTGGCGGGCGCCGGGGGTCAGGGTCACGCCGCCGATCCTGGCGTCCTTGGTGTACCCGGTGAGCAGCGGCTTCGCCGCGGCCGGGTCGTCGGTGGCAGCGGCGGCTGCGGTGACATCGCCGCGCTGCCAGGCGGTGAGGAAGGTCCGGGCCGCGGTGGTGACCTCGGTGGCCGACAGGGGGCCGGACTTCACGGACTTGGTGCGGTTCCCGGCGGATGTGTGGTCCTCGGCGGCGGCACCGCCCCCGTAGAGCGCGTAGCCGCCCAGACCGGCGCCGCCGACGACCACGGCGACCACACCGCCGATGACGGCGGGCCGGGTCCTGCGTCGCTCCACGACGCGCCTTCTGTTGCCCACGCTGGTTCCGACCTCAATCTCGCTCGTCCATGGATTCCTCGCGGCGCCGGGGGACACCGACCGACACCGACAGACACCGCCTCCGGGTCGCCGCGCCGTCACCGTGCCAACGAGCGCGTCACCCGGGAGTCCCGTGCCGCGCGGGTGACGTGGGCGACTCCGCCGCGCTCCGCCGCCCGGGAAGGGGCGCTGCCCGCCCGCCCGCCGCACGGCCCGGGAAGGGGGCTACTCGCCCGCCCGCAGCACCGCCGCCACGATCGGGCCCGCGGTCTCCCCGCCGTGCCCGCCCTGCTCCGACATGGCCGCCGCGGCGACATCGTCCCGGTAGCCGGTGAACCAGCTGTTGGCCACCGACTGGCCGTCCACCTCCGCCGACCCCGTCTTCGCGCCGATGCTGCCGCTCAGCCCCGACATCGCCGCCGCGGCCGTCCCGCTGACCGCCGTGCGGTTCATCATCGAGCGGAGCTGGGAGACCGTCCCGTCCGACAGCCCGTCGGCGGTCGCCAGCTCACGGTCGTCCAGGGACTGCGGCACGATCACCGGCTGGCGGAAGGTGCCGGTGATCGCCGTGGCCGTCACCGACGCCATGTTCAGCGGGTTCATCTGCACCTTGCCCTGGCCGATCAGATTGGCCGCCTTGTCCGGCCCCTCGACGGCCGGGACCGAACCGTCGAACGACGGGACGCCGGTCTTCCAGTTGTTCTTGCCGAGCCCGAACCGTTCCTGCGCCTCCTTGGTGACGGAGTCGGCCTTCAGCTCGTCGGTGTACTCGATGAACCCGGTGTTGCAGGACCGCGCGAACGTCTCCGCCAGCGTCGCGCCCTCGTTGGGCTCGATCGTGTCCAGGTTCTTGAAGGTCTGGCCCTCCCACAGCGTCGAGTCCGGACAGGGCGCGGGACCCTGCTCGGAGGTCAGCCCGGCGTCGATGAGGGTGGCCGCGGTGAGGATCTTCATGGTGGAGCCGGGCGCGCCCTCGCCGAGGAAGGCCGCGTTCCAGCCGTCCTTGCGGTTGTTGGCGACGGCGAGCACCTCACCGGTGCTGGGCTTCACCGCCACGACCGACGACTCGTCGTACGCGCCGACCGCCTTCTCCGCCGCCGTCTGCGCCGTCGCGCTCAGCGTGGTGGTCAGCTTGCCCGGCTCGCCCTCGGCGAGGGTGAGCAGCGGGGTGTCGGCGGCGCCGCTCTTGGTGTGCCGGATCGCCAGCTCGACGCCCGGGGTGCCGCCCGCCTTGCTGCCGTACTTGGCGCGCAGCTCGTCCAGGATCGGGCCCAGCGAGGGGTACTTCTTCGCGGTGAGGACCTTGCCGTCACGGTCGACGGCCTCGATCGGCGGCTGCGCCGACGGCCCGGTCATCAGGGTGTCGCCGTCCTTGAGGTCCGGATGCACCACCGACGGCTCCCAGTCGACCAGCGCCTTGCCGGTGGTCTTGCCGCGGACGACGGTGAGCGTGCTGTCGTAGGCGAGCGGCTTGCTCTTGCCGTCGTAGGACACGGTGGCCTTCACCGCGTAGGGGACCGTGGTGCCGGTGACCGTGCCCGGGGTGATCTTCACCTCCGTGATCCGGGCCTCCTGCCCGAAGGCGTTGAGGACCGGTTGCGCGGCTGCGGCGTTGTTGGTCAGCGCGGCGGCGGCGGTGCCGTCGGCCTTCTCCCAGGCCGCGAAGAAGTCGCCGCTGGTCTCCTCGACCTCGTCGGCGCTCGGCGGTCCGGTCCGCACCTCCGACCCGGAGCCGTCGCCCATCGCGGACACGAAGGTGAACGCCCCGTATCCGGCGGCGCCCACCATCCCGGCGAACACCGTTCCCACGACGGTCCTCTTGACCCCCTTGCGCATGAAGACGTCCTCCCCGATTCCCCGTTCGGTCCCGTGCTGCTCCGCCCCGGCGACACGCGGACATGCTGAACGCGCTCAGGAAACCGGGCGTGTCGAACTGTAAGTGCCAGGAGGGCACACTGTGACGGCTGTTGCCGGACAGTGGCAGAACAGAGACATGGAGTGCGCGCCGAGTCGGTGCATATGGCACCTATGGGATGTCCGGTGGGATGCCTCGCGGTACGTCCGTGGGCTGTCCCGCGCGGTCAGTCCGACTCCGGCAGCGGCACCCAAGTCGAGGCGCCCGGCGTCCGCCCCGCCGGAGGGTAGTCGCAGTCGATGCTGCTGATCTCCCGGTCCCCGTCCGTGTCGATCACCGCGACCCCGGTGCACACCCGGCCGTGCTCATCGGTCCAGGTCACCGCCTCGCTCCGGTCGGAACACCCGGCGAGCAGCAACACCCCCGCGAGCCCCGCCCCGGCCATGGCCGCCCGTCCTCCCACACCCCGCACGACAACCCCCACGAGCCGACGACACCGGACACCGCGCCCGGCCGACTCCCTTGGTACCCGCCCGAGTTGAACGCCGTCTACACCCAGGTGTCCAGCCACATCCGCGACCGCCAGTCGTCGATGGGGATGGACTGGCCCGTGTAGATCGGCCAGAAGTAGATGAAGTTCCAGGCGATGAGCAGCACCAGCACGCCCGCTCCCGTCGCGCCCGCCACCCGGCGGCCCTCCGAGGAGCGGGGTGGTCCGATCAGCGCGCCCAGCAGCATCGCCACCGCCAGACACAGGAACGGGACGAAGACGACGGCGTAGAAGAGGAAGATCGTGCGCTCCTGGTAAAGGAACCAGGGGACGTACCCGGCGGCGATGGCGCAGGCGATGGCGCCCGCCCGCCAGTCGCGGCGGAAGAACCAGCGCCACAGGACGTACGCGAGGGCGAAGATCCCCACCCACCACAGCATCGGTGTGCCCAGGGCGAGGACCTCGCTGGCGCACTTCTCCCCGGCGTCCACCGGACAGCCGCCGGTGCCGGGGGCGGGGGACTCGTAGTAGTAGGAGACGGGGCGGCCGAGGACCAGCCAGCTCCACGGGTTGGACTGGTAGGTGTGCGGCGAGTCCAGGTCCACATGGAACTGGTAGACCTGCGACTCGTAGTGCCACAGACTGCGCAGCCAGTCCGGGAACAGCCATCCCCAGGCGCTCTCGCGGCCGTCGGTGGCGGCCCAGTTGCGGTAGTAGCCGCCGGTGCCGTCGGTGGGGGAGAGGAGCCAGCCGAGCCAGGTCGTGAGGTACGTGACGACCATGACCGGGACGAGCGCGACGAACGCGAGGCCGAGGTCGTACTTGAGGACCGCGAGGTAGGGGTGGCGGGCGCCCGCCACCTTGCGGGCGCCGACGTCCCACAGGACCGTCATCACGGCGAACGCGGCCAGCACGTACAGGCCGTTCCACTTGGTCGCCACCGCCAGGCCCAGCATCACCCCGGCCGCCCAGCGCCAGGGGCGCAGCCCCAGGAAGGCGGTGTCGGCGGTCCGCGCGTCCGGGCGGACCCGGCCGTCCGCGTCCACCGGCAGCGCGGCGGCCAGCCGGGCCCGCGCCTTGTCCCGGTCCACCACCAGACAGCCGAAGGCGGCCACCACGAAGAACATCAGCACGCCGTCCAGCAGCGCCGTACGGCTCATCACGAAGTGCAGACCGTCGATCGCGAGCAGCGCGCCCGCGACACAGCCGAGGAACGTGGAGCGCAGCAGACGGCGGCCGATCCGGCAGATCAGCAGCACCGAAAGGGTGCCGAGCACCGCGGTCATGAACCGCCAGCCGAACGGATCGAAGCCGAACATCAGCTCGCCGAGCCCGATGACGTACTTCCCGACCGGCGGATGCACCACATAGGCCGCGTCGGTGGGGATCGGGACGTTCCCGCCGTTCGACAGGATCAGCTCGTTGACGTTCTTGTCCCAGTTGACCTCGAAGCCCCGGTGGACGAGCGCCCACGCGTCCTTCGCGTAGTACGTCTCGTCGAATATCACCGCCTTCGGACTGCCCAGGTTCCAGAACCGCAGCACCCCCGCGAACAGGGTGACCAGCAGCGGACCGCCCCAGCCCGCCCAGCGCACCAGCCGGGTGGCCGTCCCGTGCGAGAACCCGAGCGCCGCCCACAGCCGGGGGCTCGGCTCCGCGTACGGCGGCACCAGCCGTTCCCGGACATCGTCGCCGCCGGCCCGTCCCGCGTAGCCGAAACGGCGCAGCCGCTGCTGCCACGCCGGCCGCTGGTCGGGCGGGGCCTGGTCATGCCGGGTGTCCGTGGAGGACGCGGTACTGGTCACCGCGCCATCGTAGGGAACGGTGCTGTGCGAGTCCCGCGCATGGGCGGGATGGGGGGCGATGCGCCCGGTTCGTGGTGATCCGGCGCGGGACCGGGGCGGCGGCGCGTGCCTGGGAGGATGGAGGGGTGACTGGAACCCTTGTACTGGCGGGCACCCCCATCGGCGACATCGCGGACGCGCCGCCCCGGCTCGCCGAGGAGCTGGCGGGCGCGGACGTGATCGCCGCCGAGGACACCCGGCGGCTGCGCCGGCTGACCCAGGCCCTCGGGGTCACGCCGAGGGGCCGGGTGGTGTCGTACTTCGAGGGCAACGAGGCCGCCCGCACCCCGGAGCTGGCCGAGGAGCTGTCCGGCGGGGCGCGGGTGCTGCTGGTCACGGACGCCGGGATGCCGTCGGTGTCCGACCCCGGGTACCGGCTGGTCGCGGCGGCCGTCGAGCGGGACATCCGGGTCACCGCCGTACCGGGGCCGTCCGCCGTGCTCACCGCGCTGGCGCTGTCCGGGCTGCCGGTGGACCGGTTCTGCTTCGAGGGGTTCCTGCCGCGCAAGGGCGGGGAGCGGCTGTCCCGGCTGCGCGAGGTCGCCGCCGAGCGTCGCACCCTCGTCTACTTCGAGGCCCCGCACCGCCTCGACGACACTCTCGCGGCGATGGCCGAGGTGTTCGGCGCGGACCGCCGGGCCGCCGTCTGCCGCGAGCTGACCAAGACGTACGAGGAGGTGCGCCGGGGACCGCTGGCCGAGCTGGCGGCCTGGGCGGCGGACGGCGTGCGCGGCGAGATCACGGTGGTGGTGGAGGGGGCGCCGGAGCGGCCGGAGGGGGAGATCGGCCCGGCGGAGCTCGTGCGCCGGGTGCGGGTGCGCGAGGAGGCGGGGGAGCGGCGCAAGGAGGCCATCGCGGCGGTCGCCGTGGAGGCGGGGGTGCCCAAGCGGGTCGTCTTCGACGCGGTGGTGGCGGCCAAGCAGGGCGCGTGATGCCCCCGGCGGGGATCGCGTGCGTGCGGTGACGTCCCGGCGGGGATCGCGTCTGTGCGGTGACGCCCCGCCGGGCATCCCGTCCGCGCCGTGACGCCCCGCCGGCACCCCGTCCGCGCGCCTTCCACACCTGTCTTGACGGACCCCTGATCCACGCTTCGGCAAAGTGGAGGGCTGTCCTCCGGGGGTTTCGGCAAGGAACGGCCAAGCCGTGGCCAACTCTCTACAGGGCGGGTGCGTCCGGGGCCGCGGAGGCGTTCCCTGTTCTGAGGGGACGCACCCGTCCCCGACGGACCAGCGGACACCACAGGAGCTGGCATGAGCGAGATCGCAGGGCAGACCGGCCTCCGCAGCGCGGCGGGCGCCATCGTCCACGAGTCCTACTCCTTCGCCTGCATGAGGTGCGGGCACGGCTGGGAGCAGTCGTACGAGATAGAGCACCACACGGACACCGACGGCCGCGCCTTCGTGCTGTACGTGGCGGACGGGCAGGTCGTGCCGTCCCCGCTGAACCGGCCGACCTGCGCGAACTGCGACGGTCATGTGCTGCGGATCATGGCCGCGGGCCAGGTCTCCGGGGTCCGGGAGGCGGCGCGACGCAGCACCGCCCGGCCCGCCCCGAGCCCGGCGGCGGACGCGTCCGGCGACGCCCCGGCCGACGCGCCGCGCGAGCACCACTGGCACCTCTCCGATCTGCTGCACCCCTTCCACCGCCGGGCGAGCTGAGCCCCGGCCCACGGTCCCGGGCCCGGCGGACGGCCTCCCCCGCCGGGCCCGACGGCTGTCCGGCACCTGTGCCGCGGCTTCCGGTGCCGTGCCTTCCGTAGGATCGGCACATGCCTTCGAACGCCTCCGACGCCTCCGGCAAGGACTCCGCGCCGCCGCTGCCGCAGCCGCTGCGGGTCCCCGTCGCCGACTCGCACACCCATCTCGACATGCAGTCGGGCACGGTCGCGGAGGCCCTCGCCAAGGCCGCGTCCGCCGGGGTCACCACGGTCGTCCAGGTCGGCTGCGACGTCCGGGGCTCCCGCTGGGCGGCCGAGACGGCGGCGGCGTACGACAGCGTCCACGCGGCCGTCGCCCTGCACCCCAACGAGGCGCCCCGGATCGTGCACGGCGATCCCGACGGGTGGTCCCGGCAGGGGGCGAGGACCCCGGGCGGTGACCCGGCCCTGGACGACGCGCTCGCCGAGATCGACCGGCTGGCCGCGCTGGACCATGTGAAGGCGGTCGGCGAGACCGGCCTCGACCACTTCCGCACCGGACCGGAGGGCAAGGACGCCCAGGAGCGCTCCTTCCGCGCCCACATCGAGATCGCCAAACGGCACGGCAAGGCCCTGGTCATCCACGACCGCGACGCCCACGCCGACGTCCTGCGCGTACTGAAGGAGGAGGGCGCCCCCGAACGGACCGTCTTCCACTGCTACTCCGGCGACGCCGAGATGGCCGAGATCTGCGCCCGCGCCGGGTACTACATGTCCTTCGCCGGGAACGTCACCTTCAAGAACGCGCAGAACCTGCGGGACGCGCTCGCCGTCGCCCCGCCGGAGCTGATCCTGGTGGAGACCGACGCCCCGTTCCTGACCCCGGCCCCGTACCGCGGACGGCCCAACGCGCCGTATCTCATTCCGGTCACGGTCCGCGCGATGGCCGCCGTGCGCGGGGTGCACGAGGACGAGCTGGCGACCGCCCTGGCCGCCAACACGGCCCGCGCCTTCGGCTATGGCGAACACGTGTAGTAGCCGCGCCGCTTTGGAGAGTGACGAACCCTCCGCTACGTTCTGGGAGCCCGATCCGGACCCGCCTTGCCCCAGGAGCGTGTCGGCGTGAGCAGTCAGCAGCACGAGTACGCGACCGCGTACGCGCACGCGAACCCCTACGCCGATCCGGGCCCGTACGGCACCGGCACCGCCCCGCACGCGGCGGAGACGCTCCCGTACGGGACCGCGTACGAGACGCCCGGGATGTACGGGACACCCGGGCCGTACGGGACACCCGGGCCGTACGGGACGTACGAAACATCCGAGGCGTCCGAGGCGTCCGAGACTCCGGGTGACCCGCCCGGCGAGACCCGCCTGCCCCGCCAGTCCGGCACCGCCCCCGCCGCCGACGCCCCCGCCGCCGCCCCCGCCGCCCCCGACGACCCCGCCCCCGGCCGCTCCGCCCACCGCCGCAGGGCTCCGGGCGGCGGGACCGTCGGCCCCGTCCGCCGACTGCTGCCCCGCGCCCTGGTCGTCGCCTTCCTCGCCGGGGGCACCACCGCGTTCGTCGCCAAGGACAAGGCCGTCGAACTGACCGTCGACGGACAGCCCCGCACCCTGCACACCTTCGCCGACGACGTGCGCGAACTCCTCGCCGACCAGGGCGTCCAGGTAGGCGCCCACGACCAGGTGACCCCCGCCTCCGGCACCGGACTGACCAGCGGCGACGAGATCGCCGTCCGCTACGGCCGCCCCCTGCGGCTCACCCTCGACGGGCGGCGCCACGAGGTGTGGACCACCGGCCGCACGGTCGGCGAGGCCCTGAGCCAGCTCGGGGTGCGTGCCGAGGGCGCCTACCTCTCCGCCGCCCGCTCCCGCCCCATCGGCCGCGCGGGACTCGCCCTGGACGTCCGGACCGAACGCGCGGTGACCGTGATGGCCGACGGCCGGGCCCGGACCGTCCGCACCAACGCGGCGACCGTCGGCGAGGCCGTGCACGCGGCCGGGGTCACCCTGCGCGGCGAGGACGCCCTCTCGGTGGCGCCGGGCAGCTTCCCCCGCGACGGACAGACCGTCACCGTGCTGCGGATCACCGGCTCCCGCGAGATCCGCGAGGAGGAGATCCCCTTCGCGGTACGGCGGACCGAGGACCCGGCGCTGTTCACCGGGCAGGAGGTCATCGACCAGGCCGGACGGCCGGGGCTGCGCCGGGTCGCGTACGCCCTGCGGACCGTCAACGGGGTGCGCCAGCAGCCGCGCCGGATCGGCGCCGAGGTGGTGCGCCCGCCCCAGGACCGGGTGGTGCGGGTCGGCACCCGGGCCATGCCGTCGGGCGTGGCGGGCGCGGACCATCTCGACTGGCGGTCCCTCGCGGTCTGCGAGTCCGGCGGCCGTCCGGGCGCGGTCGACCCGTCGGGCACGTACGGCGGGCTGTACCAGTTCGACACCCAGACCTGGCAGAGCCTCGGCGGCTCCGGGCGCCCCCAGGACGCCCCCGCGACCGAGCAGACCTTCCGGGCGAAGAAGCTGTATGTGCAGCGCGGGGCGAGCCCCTGGCCGCACTGCGGGGCCCGGCTGGGCGGCTGACCCCCTGGCGGCCCGTACCCTGGTGCGGTGAGCAGCTCCACCCCTGACGCCCTGCTGGGCCCCGCCGACATCCGTGACCTCGCCGCGGCGCTCGGCGTCCGGCCGACCAAGCAGCGCGGCCAGAACTTCGTCATCGACGCCAACACGGTCCGCCGGATCGTCCGCACCGCCGATGTCCGGCCCGACGACGTGGTGGTGGAGGTCGGACCGGGGCTCGGTTCGCTGACCCTGGCGCTCCTTGAGGTCGCCGACCGGGTCACGGCCGTCGAGATCGACGACGTGCTCGCCGCCGCGCTGCCCGCGACCATCGCCGCGCGGATGCCGGAGCGGGCGGACCGTTTCGCGCTGGTCCACTCGGACGCCATGCGGGTCACCGCACTGCCCGGCCCCGCGCCCACCGCGCTGGTCGCGAACCTCCCCTACAACGTGGCCGTCCCCGTGCTGCTGCACATGCTGGAGACCTTCCCCAGCATCGAGCGCACCCTCGTCATGGTCCAGTCGGAAGTGGCCGACCGCCTGGCCGCCCCACCCGGCTCGAAGGTGTACGGCGTCCCGTCGGTGAAGGCCAACTGGTACGCCGACGTCAAGCGCGCCGGGGCCATCGGCCGCACGGTGTTCTGGCCCGCGCCCAACGTGGACAGCGGCCTGGTGTCCCTGACGCGCCGCACGGAGCCGGTGAAGACGACGGCGGCCCGCAAGGAGGTCTTCGCGGTGGTGGACGCGGCGTTCGCACAGCGCCGCAAGACCCTGCGGGCCGCGCTGTCCGGCTGGGCGGGGTCGGCGGCGGCGGCCGAGACGGCGCTCGTCGCGGCGGGAGTGTCCCCGCAGGCGCGCGGGGAGTCGCTGACGGTCGAGGAGTTCGCCCGCATCGCCGAACACCGCAGTGCCTAGCCTCGTATCGCCGAACACAAGGAGCCGTAGCACGTGGAGCAGGTGAAGCCCGTGAGCGTGACGGTACGCGTCCCGGCCAAGGTCAATGTGCAGCTCGCGGTGGGCGCGGCCCGCCCCGACGGCTTCCACGACCTGGCCAACGTCTTCCTCGCGGTCGGCCTCCACGACGAGGTGACGGTCACCCCCGCCGACGCCCTCCGGGTCACCTGCTCGGGACCCGACGCCGACCAGGTCCCCCTGGACCGCACCAACCTCGCCGCCCGCGCGGCCCTCGCCCTCGCGGAGCGGTACGGCCGCGACCCCGCCGTCCATCTCCACATCGCCAAGGACATCCCGGTCGCCGGGGGCATGGCGGGCGGCAGCGCGGACGGCGCCGCCGCGCTGCTGGCCTGCGACACCCTGTGGGGCACCGGCGCCTCCCGCGCCGAACTCCTCGACATCTGCGCCGAGCTGGGCAGCGATGTGCCGTTCAGCCTGGTCGGCGGGGCGGCGCTGGGCACCGGCCGGGGCGAGAAGCTGACCCCGCTGGAGGTCGGCGGCACCTTCCACTGGGTCTTCGCCCTGGCCGACGGCGGTCTGTCCACCCCGGCGGTGTTCCGCGAGTTCGACCGCCTGGCGGAGGAGTCAGGCCGCGAGATCCCCGAGCCGATGCCCTCCGACCCCCTCCTGGCAGCCCTGGCGAAGGGCGACCCGCACGCCCTGGCCGCCACGGTCTCCAACGACCTCCAGCCGGCGGCGCTGTCCCTGCGCCCGTCCCTCGCGGCCACCCTCGCCGCGGGCCGCGAGGCGGGCGCCCTGACCGCCCTGGTCTCGGGCTCGGGCCCCACGACGGCGTTCCTGGCCCCCGACGCCCCCTCGGCGACGAAGATCGCGGAGGCGCTGACGGGGGTGTGCCGGACGGTACGGACGACAACAGCACCGGCGCCGGGGGCGACGGTCGTCTGACGGGTCCGTCAGGGCCTGGCGAGGGCCAGTTCGAAGTCGACGTCGAAGGGCTCGGCGACCCTGATCCGCTCCCGCCGAAGGCCCATGTGCCGGTACGCCCCGGTGAGCGGAACACGTTCGTAGACATGGACGACCGGCTGATCCGTCCCCATGTCCCGCTCGACCCGCCAGTAGTGCGGGACACCGGCGGCGGCGTACTTCAACGGCTTGGTCGTACCGTCGCGCGACGCGGACTCCGGCGTGACCACTTCGACGGCGAGCAGCGCGTCCCGCGCCTCGAAACAGTCCTGATCGAGACTGGTCAGAGCACCGGCACGGAGCACCATGACATCCGGCAGCGGGGCGTTGCCGTCGTCGAGCCGCAGGGGCATCTCCCGGGCGAGCGTCAGCTCCGTCGGAAGAGTCCGCCTCAGGCCGCTCATCAGCAGGTCGATCACGGAGAAGTGGTAGTAGCGCTGCGGGCTCACGAAAACGAGGCTCCCGTCCATCAGCTGGGTGCGTGGCGGGAGGCTGTCCAGGGTGAGCAGGTCGTCCACGGTGTAGCCGCGCTCCGGCGGCCTGGGCCACCGGACGCTGTCACCCGGCTCGGCGCTCAAGGTTTCTCCCATGGCGGAGAGCCTGCTGCACTCCCTGTCCCGCCACCGTCCGTCCCCCATCCCCTCATCACAAAGAGTGACCGCCCCCTCGCGCGTCGCCCCGTTCCGGTCAGGCCCTACGCTTGAAGGCTGACCGACCCCCGCGCAGCAGGAGAAAAATGGCCGTCAACCTGGTCAATGTCGAGAACGTCAGCAAGGTGTACGGCACCCGTGCCCTGCTGGACGGAGTGTCCCTCGGCGTCTCCGAAGGTGACCGGATCGGGGTGGTGGGGCGCAACGGGGACGGCAAGACGACGCTGATCAGGATGCTGGCCCGGCTGGAGGAGGCCGACACCGGGCGGGTCACCCACTCCGGCGGGCTGCGCCTCGGCGTGCTCACCCAGCATGACTCCCTCGACCCCGCCGCCACCGTCCGCCATGAGGTGATCGGCGACATGGCCGACCACGAGTGGGCGGGCGACGCCAAGGTCAGGGACGTCCTGACGGGGCTCTTCGGCGGCCTCGACCTGCCCGGCTTCCCCAAGGGCCTGGACACCGTCATCGGACCCCTGTCCGGCGGTGAGCGGCGGCGCATCGCGCTGGCCAAGCTGCTCATCGAGGAGCAGGACCTGATCGTGCTGGACGAGCCGACCAACCACCTCGACGTCGAGGGCATCGCCTGGCTCGCCCGCCATCTGCGCGAGCGCCGCGCCGCCCTGGTCTGCGTCACCCACGACCGCTGGTTCCTGGACCAGGTCTGCACCCGCATGTGGGACGTCCAGCGCGGCTCGGTCCATGAGTACGAGGGCGGCTACTCCGACTATGTCTTCGCCCGCGCCGAGCGCGAGCGGATCGCCGCCACCGAGGAGACCAAGCGGCAGAACCTGGTCCGCAAGGAGCTGGCCTGGCTGCGCCGGGGCGCCCCCGCCCGTACCTCCAAGCCCCGCTTCCGCGTCGAGGCCGCCAACGAGCTGATCCGGGACGTACCGCCGCCCCGGGACAGGAGCGAGCTGATGCGGTTCGCGTCCTCCCGGCTCGGCAAGACGGTGTTCGACCTGGAGGACATCACCGTCCAGGCCGGGCCCAAGGTGCTGCTCCAGCACGTCACCTGGCAGCTCGGCCCCGGCGACCGGATCGGCCTGGTCGGGGTGAACGGCGCCGGGAAGACCTCCCTGCTGCGCGCCCTCGCCGACGCGGCCCGCAGCGAAGGCGAGATCCAGCCCACCGCCGGGCGGGTCGCCGTCGGCAAGACCGTCAAGCTGGCCTATCTCTCCCAGGAGGTCGCCGAACTCGACCCCGCCCTGCGGGTCCTGGAGGCCGTCCAGCAGGTACGCGAGCGCGTCGACCTCGGCAAGGGCCGGGAGCTGACCGCCGGACAGCTCTGCGAGACCTTCGGCTTCAACAAGGAGAAGCAGTGGACGCCGGTCGGCGACCTCAGCGGCGGTGAGCGCCGCCGCCTCCAGGTGCTGCGGCTGCTCATGGACGAGCCCAACGTCCTCTTCCTGGACGAGCCCACCAACGACCTCGACATCGAGACCCTCACCCAGCTCGAAGACGTCCTCGACGGCTGGCCCGGCTCGATGATCGTCATCTCTCACGACCGGTTCTTCGTGGAGCGCACCACCGACACGGTGTACGCGCTGCTGGGCGACGGCGCCCTGCGGATGCTGCCGCGCGGTATCGACGAGTACCTGGAGCGCCGGCTGCGGATGGAGGAGACGGCCGCCGCCTCCGCCGCCCCGGCCGCCGCCGCCCGCCCCGCGCCCGAGAAGAGCGCCGCCGACCAGCGCGCCGCCAAGAAGGAACTCCAGAAGATCGAACGTCGGCTGGACAAGATCTCCGACCAGGAGACCGCGCTGCACGACCGGATCGCCACCCACGCCACCGACTTCGCGAAGGTCGCCGAACTGGACGCCGAACTGCGCGCGTTGAGCGGTGAACGCGAGGAACTGGAGATGAAGTGGCTGGAACTGGCGGAGGACGCGTGACGCCCGCCGCCCGGATCCGGAGGGCTTCCCCCACCTCGTGAAGGGGGCGTGAAGACGCATCACGGGCGCATCACGGCCCGGTGCTCCCTTGGGAACAGGGGCGGCGCCGGGCCGTTGTGGTGTCGGTGGCGGGTGATAGAAAGGGCCGGTCTGAGAACCGTACGAGAGCGCGTCCGAGTCCCTCACGAGCCTCCGGGCGTGGCTAAAAGTCAGTAACAGGGGGAACACGCTGATGGCTCAGCCGCCCAATCAGCCGCCGCCGCAGGGCGGGTTCGGAGCACCGCAGGACCAGCCGCCCCAGCAGCCGCCCGCCGGGGGCGGTTTCGGCCCCCCGCCACAGGCGCCGCCCCCACCCCCGCAGACCCCGCCGCAACCCGGCTACGGCTCCCCGCAGCAGCCCGCCCCCGGCCCGTACGGCCCCCCGCCGGGCCCGTACACCACCCCCGCGCAACCGGGGCAGCCGTCGTACCCGCCCTCCGGCTACGGGCACCCGCAGCCCCCGGGCCCGTACGGCGCCCAGCCCCCCGCCTACGGCTATCCGCAGCCCGGTCCGGGCTACCCCGGCGGTCCCGGTTACCCCGCCCCGCCGCCCCCTCCCCCCGGCTCGCGCAACCCCTTCAAGGGCAAGCCCGCGATGATCGTCGGCGCGGCGCTGGCGGTGCTGCTGGTGATCGGCGGAACGGTCTTCGCGGTCACCCGCGACGACGACGGCGGCAAGGAACCCGTCGCCGAGCAGAGCGGCGACACCGGCCCGACCGCGTCCGACGACCCGGTCAACCCCGGCGACGGCGAGGGCGACACCGCGGGCGCCGACCCGGACGACCTCAACGCGGGCCGCGAGGACGGCGATTCCAAGGTGCTCTGGTACAAGGAGGCTCCGGACGCCCCCGGCGACGGCGCCGACGCCCCCGGCATGTGGATCACCGGCACGACGGCGGTGAAGGCCGCCTACAAGCAGGTCTTCGCCTACGACGTGGCCAACGGCGACCCCAGCTGGGACCCGATCACCTTCCCCCAGCAGATCTGCGCGGTCACCCGGCAGCAGTCCGCCGACGACACCGTCGTCGTCGCCTATATGAACGGCACCAGCGACCGCGCCACCTGCAACCAGCTCCAGCAGATCGACCTGGCCACCGGCGCCAAGGGCTGGCAGACCGAGGTCGAGGAGGGCGCGCTGTTCGACAGCACGCTCAGCCTGGAACTGTCGGTCGCGGGCGACACCCTGATGGTGGGCCGCTCCCAGTCCGGGACCGCGTACGACATCACCACCGGCAAGAAGCTCTTCGACACCAAGTCCTACGACGACTCCTGCTTCCCCGCCGGGTACGCGGGCAGCGGCGACCGGCTCCTCCAGGTCGCCTCCTGCGGCGCGGGCACCGACACGGCGCACGACGAGATGCGCGAACTGGACCCGCGTACCGGCAAGGTCCGCTGGACGCAGAAGTTCGACGACGGCTGGCGGGTGGCGCGCACCTACTCCGTGGACCCGTTGGTGGTGTACTCCACCAACGAGGACAAGAAGCAGTGGAACATCTCCGTCCTCGGCGCGAACGGAGCCTTCACCGCCCAGGTCGCCTTCGACGAGAACTTCGCCCCCGAGTGCGGCTGGGCGATCCTCCAGCGCGACCTGACCGGCTGTGAGGGCGTCGCCGCCGACGCCTCGACCCTCTATCTGCCGACCGAGGCCACGACCGGCGCCAACGAGATCGTCGCGATCGGTCTGGCCGACGGCAAGGAGAAGTGGCGGGTGAAGTCCCCCACGGAGCAGTCGATGCTGCCGCTGCGGATCGAGGACGGACAGCTGATCGCCTACGCCGAGGCGTCCTACGACACCGGCGGCCGGGTGGTGTCCATCCCGCTCACCGGCGACCACAAGCCGCGCACCCTGCTCCAGAACCCGCAGGGCGCCGCCCAGGTCGAAGGCAGCTTCTTCTCCCGGGACATGGCCTGGGAGGACGGCCGGTTCTTCCTCTCCACGACCAGGCTGACGGGCAACGACGAGTCCCAGGAGAAGCTGATGCTGGCCTACGGCAAGTAGCCCCTGCCGCCTCCTCGCTCCCGCGCTCCGCTCCGCCATCTCCCCGAGGTACTCCGCCATGACCCAGCCCCCGCCGCCCCCGCCGCCCCACGAGCCGCCCCAGGGCGACGGCTTCGGCCCCCCGCAGCAGCCCCCCGCCCAGCCGGGCTACGGCTACCCGTCGTCGCCCCCGTCCCCTCCGCCCGGCTACGGCTATCCCGCCCAGCCGCCCCCGAACCCGTACGCCACCCAGCAGCCCCCGTCCCCGTCGGCGTATCCGCCCCCGCCCCCCGGCTACGGCTATCCGCAGCCGACCGTGCCGCTCCAGGCGCACCCCGGACAGCCCGGCGGACCCGGCCCGTCCGGTCGCCGGAAGATCAACGCCCAACTGGCGATCATCGTCTCGGCGGTCGTCGCCATCGCGCTGATCATCGGCGGCGGGGTCTGGTACGCCCAGTCCTCCGACGACGCCGACACGGCGGGCGGCACCCCGAGCCCCACCGGCTCCGGCGGCGCGGACGCCGGTACGGCCCCGAAGGGCTCGGAGCGGGTCCCGGCGGACCCGGCGGCCGATCTGCTCTTCCAGATCCCCGCGCCGGCCGTGAAGGACGAGCAGATCGACAGCGTCATCGGCTCCTGGCTGACCGACTCGGTGTACGCCAAGAGCGGGGTGAACGAGGTCGTCGGCTACGACCCGGACACCGGCGACGAGCGCTGGACCCTGCCGCTCACCGGCCAGACCTGCGGGTTCGCCCGGCAGATCGCCGGTGACGGGACGAGCGTGGTGCTCTCGGAGACCCGTAAGCGCAATGCCCAGGGCGACCACGAGCCGTGCACCCAGATCACCGCGTTCCAGGTGGCCACCGGCAAGAAGCTGTGGAGCAAGAGCGTCACCCTCAACGATGTGGAGGTGGTGTTCGCCGAGGCCAGCATCTCCGGCTCCACGGTCGCCATCGGCGGCGGCTTCACCGGCGGCGCCGCCTTCGACCTGACCAGCGGCAAGGTGCTCTGGCAGCCGAAGGTCGGCAACTGCGCGGACGCGGGCTACGCGGGCGGTGAGCAGCTGGTCGCGGTCCACAGGTGCGGCGAGTACGGCTCGGAGACGTACGAGGTCCAGCTGATCGACCCCCGTACGGGCGCGGTCACCTGGGGCTACAAGCTCCCGGCCGGGCTGGAGAACATCAAGGTGATCTCCACCGATCCGGTGGTGTTCGGACTGGACTCGGCGGACATCACCGCCTCCGGCGCCTCGGACGTCTTCTCCCTCGACGACAAGGGCAAGCTGCTCTACAAGATCGCGCTGAAGGACGGCGAGTACGAGCACCGCTGCGAGATCAGCCGGACCGACGGCTGCGACGGCCTCGTGGTCGGCAACGGCAAGCTCTGGGTGCCGACCAAGGAGCACGACGGCGGCGGCGAGTACGGCTCGACCAACGAGATCGTGGCGTACTCCCTGGAGACCGGGAAGACCACCGGCGACCGGATCGACGCCGGGGACCAGTACCGGATCTTCCCGGTGCGGATGGACGGCGGCGATCTGATCGCCTACAAGGAGGGCCCGTACGACGGCGGCGACCAGATCGTCTCCGTCGACGCCGCCACGACGAAGCAGACCACCCTGCTGGAGACCCCGGGCAGCCGCTCGGTACGGGACGCGATCAGCAAGATGGTGCCGGAGTCCGCGGAGCTGTGGTACACCGACGGACGGCTGTTCCTCGGCAAGAAACTGATCAGCAAGCCGTACACGGAGGGCGAAGAGGTGTTCACGGCGCTGGGGTTCGGCGCGAAGTAGCCACCGCGCGCCACCTGTGCGACCCCACCCACCTCTTTCTCCCGCCCCACCGGCGCGATTCCGCCACGCGCCCGCACCGCCCCAGCTCAGCGCCGGGGCGGTGCACGTTCCTCACAAACCCCATGAACGCGATGATTATCGACGATCCACGACACTTCTCTCCCGTAGGGGAAGCGCAATGTCGAACAAGCGTGTAGCTTCCGGGGGCATGAGGAGCAGGGGTGTCCCGGGCCCGGTGTCACGGGCTCCGATCATGGGGAGCGATGACCACCCGTAGTGGGCATCCATGGGGGGACTGGGGGGACTGGGGGGTTCTCGATGGGAGTGCGGCTGATGGTGGTCGACGACCACCGCCTGCTGGCCGAGGCACTGGCCTCGGCACTGAAACTGCGCGGGCACCGGGTGCTCGCCGCGGCGGCACCCGCCGCGGGCGCGGCGGAACTGGTGATCGCGCGTGCGCCGGAGGTGTGCCTGCTGGGGACGGCGACACCGGCCGAGCCGGGCGCGTTCGACCCGGTGGCGAAGATCAAACGGGAGCGTCCGCAGGTGGCGGTGCTGGTCCTCGGACCGGTGCCGAGCCCGCGCGGCATCGCGGCGGCCTTCGCGGCGGGCGCCTCCGGCTATGTACGGCACGACGAGCGGATAGAGGGTGTGGAACGCGCCATCATGAAGGCCCGCGCGGGCGAGGCGGCGGTGGCCCCGCAACTCCTCCAGGGCGCGTTCAGCGAACTCCTGAACCCCGCCGCCCAGCCGGACGACGAGGGCCGCCGGCTGCTGCGTATGCTCACCCCGCGCGAGGTGGAGGTCCTGGTCCGGGTCGCCGAGGGCGAGGACACCCGGCTGATCGCCGCGGGCATGGGCATCGCCCCGTCCACGGCCCGCACCCACGTCCAGCGCGTCCTGATGAAACTCGGCGTCGGCTCCCGCCTGGAAGCCGCCGCCCTCGCCGCGAGAACGGGCCTCCTGGACCACGCGGGCCCGTTCCCCTCGGGGACGCCGGGACGGGTGCGGGAGAACGGGGTGGAGCGGGAGCTGTAGGGGGCTGAGGGGCCGGGATTCGGCTGAATCCCGGCCCCTCACCTTTGTCCACCGGGTCCGGTCGCTCCGGTCCGGACCCCGCTGCCGTCATCCGATGGTCAGCTTCTCCGTCCGCCAGTTGCTCTCGGCGCTGATCACCGCGGTCCGTGCGCCGATCACCGAGGCTCCGCCCTTGTGGAAGTAGAGCTGATGGTCGGTGCCCAGCGCCCACACATCCGGAATGCCGTCCTTGTTGACGTCAGGGGTGCCGCGCAGATGGGTCACGGGGACCGTCGTCTTGTCCCAGCCTTCCGCGTAGACCTCGTCGGCGCCCGTCTTGGAGGCGGCGGCCGTCGACAGCGAGGCGATGGTGGCGCCACCCGCGCTGTCCTTGACCCCGTAGCGCAGCAGGAGACGGCTGCTGGACTCCGAGCGCCACAGCAGGTCGGGCGCGCCGTCGGCGTCATGGTCGCCGACCGAGACGAGGTCCCGTTCGAGCCAGGCTGTCGCGGAGATCTTGGTGACGTTCAGGAAGGTGGCGCCGGTGTAGCCCTCGAAGGCCCACAGCTCGCCGCCGGCCGCGGTGGCGAACAGGTCGACCCGGCCGTCCCGGTCGTAGTCGCCCACGACGAGTTGGTCGAGGGTCGCCGGGTCGGGGGAGCCGGCGGGCAGCCGCACGCTCATGCGCTGGGCGATGTCGAGACTGCCGTAGCCGTCGCCGGGATAGACGTACAGCTTTCCGTCGGGCATCCGGGCGAAGACATCACCGAGGCCGTCGGCGCCGATGGTGTCCGCGCCATGGGTGATCAGCGCGGGCTTGCCGTCGGCGCCCTTCCAGTAGCCCGGCCGATGCGGCTCGCCGTCGCCGTCGGGGTCGCTGAGCAGCCCGACGGTGTTGTCGTGTGCGGCGGAGAGCGAGGTGTGGAGATCGCCGGTGGCGGTGGACGGGAACATGTTCAGATCGCCGTCCTTGTTCATGACGAGGAGATCGGGAATGGTGTCCCCGGTCAGATCGCCCGGCCCGTCGGCCTTGTCGCGCGGGCTGACGTAGAACAGGTACTTGGTGCCCAGTGAGAGGTTGCCGGAGCCGTCCTTGGCCCGCACGTACAGCACGTTGGGGCCGGCCATCGGCGGTGACAGGGGCAGCTTGAGAGCCTTGCCGGGGGTTACGGGGTTGTTGTAGCTCGTCGTGTTGAAGGAGTAGGCGAATTCGACGATGTCCTGGTCGCCGTCCGGCATGAAGGTGAAGAAGCCGGGTGTGCCGAAGTCGACCTCGGACCAGTTCGTGCCCTCGTCGTTGGCCGCAGGGAAGTCGGTGGAACTGACGATCGGCTCATTGGGCGGGTCGCTGTCGAAGATGAACCGGCACGACCCCGGGCTGGCGGTGGGGGCGTACGCCGAGGCGGCCCCGCTGTGGTCGATGGCGCGCACCCGCCAGGCGTAGGTCTTGCCGTTGGTGAAGTCCGCCTTGTCGATCGTGACCGACGCCTTGCCGGTACTGGTCACCACCACGTTCTGGTCCACGAGCCGGACCATGGTGTCGGTGCGCCACAGCTCGAAGTCCAGATACTTCAGATCCTGCCGGATGGAGGTGTCGTCGGGGTCGGAGGAGGCCGCCGACAGGATGACATCGCGCTTGCCGACGTGGATGTAGGGCGTGGCCCGGTCGCAGATGGTGCCGGGGATCATCGCCAACGACGTCGGAGTCTTCGGCTTGCGGTTGTAGACGATGCGCAGCTTGGGCGCGCCGTCACGCTCCGCGAGGAACTTCTTCCACGAGTACGCCGAGTCCTCGTCGGTGGCGCGCAACCCGATGGTCAGGTAGGACGCGCCGCTGTCGGCCGTGTCCTGGGTGACCGCCTTGGCGTCGAAGGAGACATAGGCGTCGGGGCAACTGGAGTTCCAGCCGTGGGCGAAGGACTTCCTGTCGATCTCCGTCTTCCAGTCCGGCTGGTTGTTCCAGGTGGTGCTGGAGGAGATTCCGCCGGTCAGCCACACCTGCATCTCGCGCGGGCTGCACGACCAGGCGTAGGTCTCCCGCAGGTCGAGGGTGGCCGAGGAGATGTGCGCGCCCTTGATGTTCGTGGACCAGCCGAGCCGGAAGAAGGAGCGGGACAACCCCCAGGTGGTCGACTCGAAGCCGACGCGGGCCTCGGTCGTTCCGCTGTTGTAGTTGGTGCCGTCGAAGAAGCTGGAGCTGGGGTACTTCTTGTACGCCGTCGTCCAGTGCTGGGTCTTGCCGTAGATGGTGGGATCGATGAACACCGGGTACACCGTGGCGGTGTCGGCCAGCAGCTTTGCGTCCGGGACGATGCTCAGGCCGGTGGAGGTGGTGCCGGGCGCGGTCAGGCGGGCACCGGCGACGGCCATATGGGTTCCGGGGTCCGGGCCGGCCAGTCCGGGCAGCGCGAACACCTCGGAGTCGTCCAGGGCCGCCCGCCGGGCGGTGCCGGGCAGTCCGTCCGCGTCCGGCGCCTTCCGGTACGGTGCCGCGTGCATGTGGGTGCCGCCCGGCGGTGCCGTGTCCCCCCGGTGAGCGGCGGGATCGGCGTCCTCCGTGGTCTCGGGGCGGGGTGTGGCGCCGCTGGTGGGCGGGGGGACCGGCGTGGCGTTCTCGGTCGGTGCCGCGGTGTCCGACCCGGTGTCCGGTGCGGATCCCTCGCCGATCGGTGCGCCCGGTTCCTCCGAGTACGAGGGAGTGGGTTCGGCGGGGGCTTCGGTGGGCGCGGGGTCGGCGCCCTCGGTGACGGCGTACTCACCCGCGGAGTCCCACATGTACGGCGTGGGGGAGACGGCGATCGCCGTACCGTTGCGGTCCTGGCCGGTGACGACCCTGGTGACCGGGTCCAGGTGGAAGGTCAGTTGGGGGGACGACAGCCCGTAGGACAGGGAGTCGAGGGCCGGGTTCTGCGCCGCCGCCTTGCTGTGCACCACGAGCACCTGGCTGAAGCCGCTCTCCTGTGCGGTCAGCAGCAGATCCACACCGTCGAAGACGTTCCGGTACAGCGCACTGGAACCGCTGATCACCGGGCTGGGGAGGGCACCGGGCCAACTCAGCGTCACCGTGTGCCCGTCACTGGTGATCGTCGCCAACTCGCTGTACGGCGTGGTCTCGTCGGCGACCCGCAGGGCCCGGCCGCCCTTCGCGACCGTGAACACCGCGGGTTCGGCGCGGGTGGTGCCGTCCGGGGCCGCACCGCCCGGGGCGCCGCCCTCGCCACCCGCCGAGAAGACCACCGGGTCGACCGTCGCCCGCGACGCCCAGCCGTCGTCGGTGCGCGTGAGCCGGGTGTCGATCGGCTTCCACTCGCCGTCCACCTTGGCTCTGATGGGCGCGGCGTGGGCGACCAGTTCGAAGCGGCCGTCCGGGCGGGCGTAGACGGTGGAGGTCTCGTCGCGCAGCGCGGTCACTTCGACGCGCTTGCCGGTGGAGACGGCGCGCGTCTGGGCCCCGTCCTCGTCGAGCGTGGCGGCGGCCTGTTTCGGCCGGGCGGAGCCCGGGGAGTCGGTGGAGCCGGGGGGATCGCCGCTGTCGAGCAGCGGCATGGTGAGCAGGCCGAGACCGAGCGCGCCGGCGACCACGGCGGCCACCCCCGCTCGGCCGCGCCCGGTCGTGGGCAGGCCGAAGCGACGACGTTCCATGGGCTTTTCGTCCCCTCCCCCTGAAGCTCCGGGGATTCCGGAACTCTGCAGCACTCTGTGACGCCTTTCGGGCGCGCAAAAGGCGGCCAGGAAAGCGAGCACAGAGCATGGCTGATGGCGGGGAATTGCGCCACAGCCTCTATTGCCTTTGTCCTTCCTTGACCTCGGTCCGGGAGCGCCAGGCCCCTTTCGTACGTCTTCAAGGGTGAGGCGAGCAGCTCTTTCGTTTCCCAGGGTGTTCTGCGTCAAACCGCCGCAACTCCCTCACATTTGACATGCTTTTACGTCCGACTTGAAGTGATCTTGGCGTAAAAGAAACGTTTCAGCGGTATTTGATAAAAGCGCTGGCATATATCCCGTGATCCATTTCACACCTGTTGACTTTCCGTGAATCAGTGACTCACCATTCGTGAACTCAAGTGAAGGAACTGTGTCCGCGGGGGCTGCCGCTGTGTGGGGATCACTTTCTTGGAGCGGCAGACGCCGACACGCGCTGTCGCGGGCCGATCGTCGGGCACGGGCGAGGCTGCGCACCGCCGTGGTCGGCTCGCTCGTCGTGGCACTGGTGGCCGGTGTCGCACCCAGCGCCGTGGCCCTGCCGCCGAAGACGGACGACCGCAGCGGCGTCGAGCTGGAGGAACTGCCCGTCCCCAAGAAGGCCGACGGGGAGAACGGCGGCGATCTCGCCGAGTTGACGACCAGTGCGGCCGAGCAGCCCGCCGAGTACGAGCCGAGCCAGATCACCGCCCCCGAGGGCGGCACCGTGGCCAAGAACCTCACCGGACTCACCCCGGGCGAGCTGATACCGATCAGCAGCACGGACGGCACCACCACGCTGCCCGTCGAGATCGGCGCTCCCGCCGACGCCGCGCCCGCCCAGGCCACTGCCCTGGAGGGGCAGTGGCAGGTCTCCGTGGCCGGCCAGGACGAACTGGCCACCACCAGCATCGAGGGCGTGGCTCTCACGGTCACCCCGCCCGCCACCGCCACCGGCGACGCGGTCGTCGCCCTGGACTACACCGACTTCTCCGAGCTGTACGGCGCCAACTGGGCCGACCGGCTGTCGTTCGTGCAGTACCCGGCGTGCTTCCTGACGACCCCGGACACCGCGGGCTGTTCGGAGCCCACCGAAGTGGTCACGGACAACGTGGTCGAGCAGACCGGCACCGACACCGACGGCAAACCGGTCTACGAGCGCAAGATCCTCGCCGAGGTCGACGCCGCGGCACTCGCCGCGGGCGGTACCACCGCCTCCTCCGTGTCCACGGCCTCCAGTGCCACCGAGGGTTCCATCACCGACGCGATGTACCGCGGACCGGGGAAGCAGAGCGGGGCCCGGCTCGCGTCGCTGGCGAAGGCGGCGGCTGCGGGCTCCGGTTCCTCCGTTCTCCTCGCCACCGACTCCGGCGCCGGCTCCAAGGGCGACTTCGGCGCGACACCGCTGGTCAGCGCGGGTTCGTGGTCCGCGGGCGGAAACGCCGGCTCCTTCAACTACAGCTATCCCCTCCAGGTCCCCCCGACGCCCGGCGGACCGGCGCCGGCCGTGTCGTTCGGCTACAACTCCCAGTCAGTGGACGGCCGTACGTCGGCCTCCAACAACCAGCCCTCCTGGGTCGGCGACGGCTGGGAGTACAACCCGGGCTCCATCACCCGGACCTACACGTCCTGCCGCGACGACCAGGCGGGCACCCACAACAACACCAAGAAGACCAGCGACCTGTGCTGGGGCTCCGACAACGCGACGCTCACCCTGGGCGGAGCCACCACCGAACTGGTCCTGCCCGACAGCGCGACCTCGCCGTACGGCGACAAGTGGGTCACCGCCAACGGCGACGGCTCCCGCGTCGAACTGCTGAAGTACACCGGCTTCGGCAACGGTGACGCGGACGGCGAGTACTGGCGCGTCACCACCCGGGACGGCACCCAGTACTGGTTCGGACGGCACCTGCTGCCCGGCTTCGGCACCGGCGACCCGGCGACCAACTCCGTCCTCACCGCCCCCGTCGCGGGCAACCAGCCGGGCGAGCCCTGCTACCAGGCGGATGACTTCGCCGGCTCCTTCTGCTCCCAGGCATGGCGCTGGAACCTCGACTACGTCGTCGATGTCAACGGCAACGCCATGTCGCTGTACTGGACGAAGGAGAAGAACCACTACGCCAAGAACAACAAGTACAAGACGCCGGTCTCCTACGACCGCGGCGGCTACCTCCGGCGTATCGAGTACGGCCTGACCAGTGCCGACATGTACGCCCCGCCCCTCGCCCGGGTCACCTTCGACGTCGATGAGCGCTGCTTCAAGGAAGGCAACCTCGTCTGCACGGCGGAGGGCGCGAGCAACGACAACTTCACCTCGGGCGAGTTCTCCAAGAACCGCATCTGGTACGACACCCCGGCCGACCTGTACTGCGCCTCCGGCAAGGAGTGCTACGTCCCCGTCCCCACCTTCTGGTCACGCAAGCGCCTGGCCCAGGTGACCACCTGGGCCCAGCGCACCCAGGGCTCCACGGGCCTGGCGAAGGTGGACAGCTGGACCCTCCAGCAGTCGCTGCCCGCCGATCTCACCGACGAGGGCACCGCCCTGTGGCTGGAGTCCATCACCCGCACCGGCTACGCCACCGACGGTGAGCCGAAGGCGCTCAACCCGGTGCAGTTCCTCGCCAACAGCGAGCCGATGCCCAACCGGGTCAAGCGCGACGGCAACGACCGGAACCCGGCCTTCGACCGGCTGCGCGTCAAGCGCGTGGTGAGCGAGTACGGCGGCGAGACCGTCGTCACCTACGAGAACCCGACCGACGACTGCAAGGTCAACGGCCAGTTCCCCGCACCGGAGGACAACACCGGGCTGTGCTATCCGGCGTACTGGCACGCCGATCCCGAAGTCGAGAAGATCGACTGGTTCTACAAATACCGGGTCGCCTCGGTGCAGGAACTGCCCTCCATGGTCGGTGTCCCCGCCGTCACCACCTCGTACGAGTACCTCGGCGGCGGAGCCTGGGCGCTGAACCAGGGGGAGTTCTCCAAGAAGAAGACCCGCACCTACGACCAGTGGCGCGGCTACGCCCGGGTCCGCACGATCACCGGGGAGGACGCGGCCACCCCGTACATGACCAGCGCCAAGGGCATGACGGAGACCCGCTACTTCCGCGGGATGCACGGCGACCCGCTGCCCGGCGGAGGCAGCCGCTCCGTCACGGTCCTCGACTCCGCCGGCTACACCGTCGGCGTGGACCGCAAGCAGTACGCGGGCCGGGTCGCGGAGACCCTGACGTACGCGAAGAACGGCGGTGATCTGCTCACCCGCAGCATCGACTACCCCAAGTCCATCCTGCTGGCCAGCCGCACCCGCACCGGCGGCATCCCGCCGCTGGAGGCGCACCGGGTCCTGGACAGCCAGAGCCTGACGTCCACCCGCTCCTCCGGCACGGGCGACGACACCCGCACCTGGCGCTCGCTCAAGACGATCCACACCTACGAGGACACCTACGGGCTGCCCACCCAGGTCGAGGACCAGGGCGACACGGGCAAGACCGGCGACGAGACCTGCACGGTCCTGACGTACGTCCACAACACCACCAAGCACCTCATCGGTCTGCCGGCGCAGACCCTCACCACGGCGGGCACCTGCGCGGACGCCGCCGGCGCCACCGCCGAGGACTGGATCGACGGCTCCCGGGTCGGCTACGACGGGGCCACCGCGTTCAGCGCGACAGCGGTCCCGGTCTCCCCCAACCCCACCATCACCTGGGCGGTCAACGGCACCGGCGGCGGCTGGTCGAAGGACGGCGAGGTCGCCTACGACTCCTACGGCCGCACCACGTCCACCAAGGACGCCGGGGGCAACCCGTCGACCACGGCCTACCGCCCCGCGCAGGGCCAGGTCTACGAGATCGAGGTGGCCAACGCGCTCGGCCACAGCCAGGTCAGCAAGCTGGAGCCCGGCCGCGGGGTGGCCCTGTCGGAGCGGGACACCAACGGCCGTACGACGACCTTCGCCTACGACTCGCTGGGCCGCTCGACCGAGGCGTGGTCCCCGACCCGCCCGACGTCGAAGTCCCCATCGGTGAAGTTCACCTACAACACCACCATCGGCCAGCCGGTCTCCGTCGCCACCGCCGCGCTCACCGAGGACGGCACCTACGAGACGTCCACCGTCATCTACGACGGACTCGGCCGCGAACGCCAGAGGCAGGAACCGGCGGTCGGCGGTGGCCGGCTGATCACGGACACCCTCTACAGCGCCAACGGCACGATCCGGCAGACCAACAACGGATACTTCGCGCTCGGCGACCCGTCGACCGAGATGTTCGACCTCGACTCGGACTACCAGGTCCGCAACGCCACCCTGTACGCGTACGACGGCGTCGGCCGCACCCTGTCGGAGACCCCCTACCTCAACGGTGTGGAGGTCCCGTCCAAGGCGACCCGCTACGAGTACCGCTACGACCACTCCACGGTCATCCCGCCGCAGGGCGCCGCCGCACAGCGCACCTGGACCGACGCGCTCGGCCGCACGGCCCGGGTCGACACCTTCACCGACGCCCTGCGCTCCGCGTACCGCGCCACGACGTACGCCTACGACAAGCGCGGCGACCAGGTGGAGGCCAAGGACTCCGAGGGCAACCGCTGGACCTGGAAGTACGACGCCCGCGGCCGGCAGACCGAGGCCGTCGACCCGGACGCGGGCACCACCACCACGGCGTACGACGTCATGGACCGCCCGGTCCTGGTCACGAGCCCGAACGCGACCGTCCACACGGCGTACGACGCGTTGTCCCGCCCCACCGAGCAGCGCGCCGGCTCCGCCACCGGAACCCTGCTGACGAAGACCGAGTACGACACCCTCATCGGCGGCGCGGGCCTGCCCAGCCGGCAGACCCGCTACACCGGCGGACAGGGCTACTCCACCGAGGTCACCGGCTACACGGCCGACTACCAGCCGACCGGCCAGAAGATCACCATCCCGCAGTCGGTCGCCATGCAGTACCAGCTGGAGCCCGAGTACGCCTACTCCTTCGAGTACTCGGAGCTGGGCCGCCTCGACGCGGTGAACCTGCCGGCCGTGGGCACCCTGCCCGCCGAGAAGCTGGTCATCCGCTACAACGAGGACGGCCTGCCCGTCTCCACCTCCGGCCTGGCCTGGTACACCGCGCAGACCTCGTACTCCCCGTACGGCCAGGTCCTGCGCACGGTCAGCGGCGAGCACCCGAACCGGGTGTGGACGACGAACCTCTTCGACGAGGCGACGGGCGAACTGACCCAGAGCATCATCGACCGCGAATCGACCAGCGACAGCACGGGCGCCACCGGGAACCGGGTCAACTCCCGCGCCTACACGTACGACACCGCGGGCAACGTCACCTCGATCGCCGACTCCGCGAACTCGCTGACCGACCGCCAGTGTTTCACCTACGACGCACTGGGCCAGCTGACGGAGGCATGGACCGCGGCGGCCGGATGCACGGCCGCGGGCAAGACCTTCGCCGCGCCGAAGTACACCGACGGCACGACCAATGTGACCGCCGCCAACAACGGCTACTGGCAGAGCTATACGTACGACGCCCTCGGCAACCGCGAGAAGCTGGTCCAGCACGACCCGGGCCTGGTCGCCGACAAGGACGTGACGACCAACTACAAGTACGGCAAGGCGGACGGCAGCAAGCCGCACACCCTGACCGAGACCTCGGTCAAGTACGGCTCCAGCACGGAGGTCACCAAGGAGTCGTCTCTGACGTACGACGCCGCGGGCAACACGAAGACCCGCTCGTACGGCGACTCCGAGCAGGCGTTCACCTGGACCTGGGACGGCCAGGTCGAATCGGTCACCGGCTTCGGCAAGAACGGCTCCGGCGCGTGGCTGGGACTGGCGGACAAGTGCCTGGATCTGACGTCGTCCCTGACGACCCCCGGCACCCCGCTCCAGCTCTACACCTGCAACGGCTCCAAGGCCCAGAAGCTGCGCATCGACCCGGCGTCGACCGCCGACCCGTCGACGGGCACGCTGAAGATCCTCGGCAAGTGCGCGGTACCCAAGGACGGCGGCACGGCCAACGGCACCCCGGTCGTGATCGCCGACTGCACGAGCGCCTCCGGCCAGAAGTGGAAGGCGGACCCGTCCGGCAACAAGCTGCGCCATGTCGACTCCGGCAAGTGCCTGGACGTCCCCGCCGCCAACTCCACCGACGGCACGGACCTCCAGCTCTACACCTGTGACGCGAACGGCCAAGCCCAGTCCTGGGCGCCGGACAAGGCGACGACGTACGTCTACGGCGCCGACGGCAGCCGCCTGATGTCGATCTCCGCCACGGAACGCACCCTGCACCTGGGCGAGTCGACGATCTCGATGAACGCGGCCGGGGGCCACGCCTACACCGAGCGCTACTACTCCCAGCCCGGCGCCCCCACGGTCATGCGGCACGCGCAGGCCTCGGCCCCGGCGGAACTCTCGGCGCAGATCACCGACCAGAACGGCACGGCCTACGCCAACATCGCCCTGGCCTCGGGCAACAGGGTCAAGTTCTCGAAGACCGACCCCTTCGGCGTGGAACGCGTCGAGGCCTCGACCTGGCGCTCCCACCAGGGCTACATCGGCGGCACCGAGGACACGGGCGCGGGCCTGGTCCACCTGGGCGCCCGCCTGTACGACCCGACGACCGGCCGCTTCCTCTCCCCGGACCCGGTCCTGGACCTGGCGGACCCGGTCCAGATGAACGGCTACGTCTACTGCGAGAACAACCCGGTCACGTTCTCCGACCCGACGGGGTTGATGTCGCGGGCGGAGGGCGGTGGCGGCGGCGAGGGCTACGCCGGCCCGTCGGCTTCGGAGGAGGCGTGGGCCAAGGGCCAGCTCGGCATGACCCTCCTGGACATCATCCTCAAGCACGGCGGAGACCTGCTCCGCGAGCTCTTCGGCCTGGACGCCGTCATCGCGTGCTTCACACGGGGTGATCTGTGGGCCTGCGGTGAGGCACTCCTCAGCGCGCTGCCTTTCAGCAAGATCCTGAAGTCTCCGGCCGTCGCGAAGACGGCGTACCGCATCGCGAACGCCATCTCTGCCTGGAACAAGGCGAAGGAGAAGGCGCGCAAGATCATCGAAATGGCCCAGAAGGCCCGGGAACTGGCCCGCAAACTGAAGGAAGCCAAACGTAAGGCCGCCGAGCGGGCCGCCCAACTGAAGAAGAAGGCGCAACAAGCGGCGACCCGTCAGGCCAAGAAGGCGGCGGAGAAGACCGGAAACGCCGTCCAGAAGACGAAACGCGCCGAGGCGAAGAAGGCGGAGAGCAAGCCGCAACAGGCGAAGGCGGCGCCGAAGAAGCAGTCAGGTGGCGGCAGCGAGAGCTGCGACACCAGCAACAGCTTCGTACCCGGCACCCAGGTCCTCCTGGCGAACGGCACCACCAAGCCGATCGAGCAGGTGAGGAACGGCGACAAGGTCCTGGCCACGGACCCGGAGACCGGCGAGACGGCCGTGGAGACGGTCACCGCCGAGATCAAGGGCAAGGGCACCAGGAACCTGGTCAAGCTGACGATCGCGGTGACGGACACCAAGACCTCCGAGATCACTGCCACCGACGGCCACCCGTTCTGGGTCCCGGAACTCTCCGAGTGGATCGACGCGACAAAACTGACCCCGGGCCAGTGGCTCCGGACCAGCGCCGGCACGTATGTCCAGATCGAGGCGGTCGAGCGGTGGACCGCGACTGGTGCGACGGTTCATAACCTGACTGTCAGTGATCTGCATACGTATTATGTGGTGGCGGGCAGTACGCCGATCTTGGTCCATAATTCCAATGGGTGTGGTCCGGACAATCAGACATTCGCGACACGGTCCGAAGCGAGAGTGGCGGCGTACGCCCGAGCTGGAATTCAACCTGATTCAGTTCCGGATGCAGTATGGAGGGTTGGTGACGACGTCACCCAGCGTGGAATGCCTGGATATAGGTTTGATTCGAATCGGGGTTCACATGGGGTTTATGAGCAATTCGAAACGTCGCGCGGCTCCAGGTTGATTGTCGAGCATAATAATGATCCGAACGCCCCCTTCTCTCACTTTCATGCAGGCCAACCCAAGGTGGATTCAGCTCGCGAAGGCGTGAACTTCGGATGGGATATGAAATCGGAGTTTGAGCGATATTCACCGGTAGGCGGATCGCATCATATGTACTATGAATCGGGGTGAGGGTGTTGGATTTCAAAGACCGCAGATCGCTGCTGGAGTCGGCGGGACTGCTCGTCGTGCAAGATGTGTGGCGGGGTGAGGCGCCGGAACCCATGGAAGTGTGGCGCCCAATTGTTAGTGGCGAAGCAGAGCCCGCAGTTCGGGTCCATGTTCTGGAGGCGAACGGACACCTCTCTGAGGTCCAGAAACAATGGGTCAGGCTTTCCGATGAAATGGGCCTCTTCGGGAAGCAGGGTGATTTTCTCATCAGCGTGGCCGGTGTGGGTGCTGTGAGTGCGCCATGGGCTCACGTTCGTCGCACCAATTCGATGCAGCTGGCTCAGCGGCTTGGTTTCGTGCGAGGGGAGCCGGAGTTTGTTGCTCTATCTCTGGACGGTCGTGTTTCATGCGGAGTGACAACTGAGGAGTATGAAGTCTGGGTTCTGGCAAAGTCGATCGACTAGGCGTCGTCGTTTGCCAGCAGTGGTCGACGGCAAGTGAGGAAAACAGGCGCGCATGAAGAGATGGGGATGGGCAGGGTCAGGTGTGGTTCTGGCGCTGCTGCTGTCCGGCTGTAACGCGATAAGCGGTGGCGGTGGCGGCGCTGACGATCTGCTCCGCCCCACTCCGCAAAGCAGCGCCGAGGTCGGAGCTGGCGGGCTCGGGAGCCTGTCCCTGGCCTCCAGCGAGGTGGACGGGTTCGCAGTCTCCGGCTCCGCTGATCGACGCGAGGTCCGGGACGCTCCCGATGACTGCGCCCCGCTCGCCCAGGCACTGTCCGGCGCCGTCGTAGCCGACCCGGAGTCCACGGAAGCCCGCCAAGTCACCGGCGAGGGAGCGATCGTGACGGTCGTGCTCGCCGGGTACGGCGACGGGAAGGCTTCCGCTGCGATGGACCGCCTCGCCGCATCCACCGACCGATGCGCGGAAGGCTTCACCGTGACCGTCGACGGCGCGGAGCACCGCTTCGAGGCCGCGCTACCCGAACTCGCCCCGCAGGGCGCCGAGCAGGCCATGGCGCTGAGCGCACGGGTTGAGCAGGGCGAGGAGAAGACGCCCGTCAAAGTCGTGGTCCTTCGTCAAGGCAACACCCTCGCCTACCTCAGCGCCATCCCGGACGGCGTTGCCACCAAGGACTTCGCCGTACCCCCTCCCGTCATCGGCGCCCAACTCTTGAAGCTCGCTCAGTAGAAGAGCCGGCTGACGACACGGCAGTATTCGTACGAAACTCGTACGGCACGAACGAAAGCGAATCAAGCACTCCATGCACAGACCCGGCATACGCCACCCCCGTCTCCGCACCCCCGCCCTCACCCTGACCGCCACCCTCTCCCTCGCCCTGCTCACCGCCTGCGGCGGCTCCGGCGATGGCTCCGGCGGCGGTTCCGGTGGTGGGGACGGCAAGGAAGCCGCCCCCGCAGCCGACGTCAAGCCGCTCACCGCCGCCGAGCTGGAGAAGGCGTCGCTCGTCACGGCGGACCTGGAGGGGTACAAGGTCGTCGAGGCGCCCGACTCGGACATCAGGGACGTCGAAGCCGTGAAGGTCACCGGTGAGGAGTGCACGCCGGTCGGACGAGCCGTCGCCGGGTCCGCCCTGGGTGAAGCCGACGCGGTCACCTACCGCCGGGTCACCGGGGGCGACAGGGGCGACGGGGCCGGCAGTGAAGCGGACCTCATGAACATGAACACCGGGATGGCCACCCTCGCCTCCTACGCCAGCGCCGACGCCGCCGCCGAGGCGCTCAAGTCCCTCACCGGCGCGATCGCGGACTGCTCGGGCGGGTTCGAGTGGACCGTCGGCAGCGAGAAGCTGACCGCCAACAAGGTCACCGAGGACACCGCCCCCGACGGCGGTGAGGAGGCGGTCGCGTTCACCGTCCTCGCCACCGTCGAGGGCGTCGACGCCCCCTGGAAGGCGGTTGTCTTCCGCGACGGCGCCACCCTCGCCCACTTCACCCTGGTCAACGTCGCCGCGATCGGGACCGGTGAGGACTTCACCTTCCCCGCCGCCCTCGTCACCGCCCAGGCGCAAAAGCTCGGCGGCTGAGCGTTGGCTGAGCCTGGGTGAGCACTACAACTCCCGCTCCTCAGGCTCAGCCGACCCCCCTTCCCCCCAACCCGCAGCCGGAACCGCAACCACCGGCCGCACCCACACCCACCCCACAAAGAACACCCCCAAAAACAGCATCCCCACCCCCGTCCACAGATTGATGTTGATCCCCTGGGCCTTCGCTATCTCCGCGTCGGAGTCCGTCAGACCGGTGATCGTGATGATGACGCCGTAGACGACGAACAGGCCGCCGATGATGCGGCGGATGTCGAAGAGGCGGGCCGCTGTCGCGGACTTGGACTCCAGTTCCGTGACCTCCCGCTGGAGGTCGGGCTCCTGGCGGCCGGGGTTCTCAGAGGAATGCTCGGACATCTTTGCTCAGCCTCCCGGCGTCAGAACGAGAACGGGATGTAGCAGGCGGCGGCCAGGACGATCGCGCCCCAGCCCAGCAGCGCGGGCCGGCGGTACCAGGCGTCGTCGCCCTCGGCGGGCGGCTCGGACATGCCGGGGGAGCGCGTGCCGTAGACCAGGCCCTGGAGTTCGGCGGCCGGTTTGGGGGCCGTGAAGAGGGTGACCGCGACCATCACCACCCCGCCCGCCACGAATCCGGCGATCGCCGAGACGAAGTTCGCGCCCTGGTCGGACGGGATGTCGATGACGCCCTGTTCGTAGATCCAGAAGTAGTTGACCATCGCCGCCGTCGTGCCCGCGAGCAGGCCCCAGAAGCCGGATTTCATCGACGCCCGCTTCCAGAACATCCCGATGACGAAGACCACGAACATCGGGACGTTGAAGAAGGAGAACAGCGTCTGGAGGTACGCCATGATGTTCGAGAAGGACGACGCCAGGAACGCCGTGCCGATGGACGCCAGGACACCGATCGCGGTGATCAGGCGGCCGAAGCGGACGTAGTAGCCGTCCTCCTGGTCCTTCACCACGTATTTCGCCCATATGTCCGTGGTGAACACCGTGTTGAAGGACGAGATGTTCGCCGCCATGCCCGCCATGAACGCGGCCAGCAGACCGGTGACGGCGATGCCCAGGACGCCGTTCGGGAGCAGCGACTGCATCAGGTACGGGATGGCGTCGTTGTACTGGAGGTCCGAGCCGGGGGTGCCGATCCGCGGGACCAGGACCGCGGCCACCAGACCCGGGATCATCACCAGGAAGACGATGAAGATCTTGGGGAACGCGGCGATGAGGGGCGTACGACGGGCCGCCGAGAGGTTCTTCGCCGACAGGGCCCGCTGGACCTCCGCGAAGTTCGTCGTCCAGTAGCCGAAGGACAGGACGAAGCCGAGACCCAGCACGATCGTCAGCCAGTTCGCGCCCAGCGGGTTGTCGCTGCCGATGCCGGTGCCGCCCCAGGCGGTCATGAAGTCGGCGCCCCGGGTCTCGGTGAGGGAGTCGGACAGCCCGTCCCAGCCGCCGACCTTCTTCAGACCCAGCACCGTCAGGGGTATCAGGGCCGCCAGGATCACGAAGAACTGGAGGACCTCGTTGTAGATGGCGGAGGAGAGACCGCCGAGGGTGATGTACGCCAGGACGAAGAAGCCCGCCACGACGATGGCGACCCACTGCGGCCAGCCGAGCAGCGCCTCCACCACGATCGCGAGTGCGTACAGGTTCACCCCCGCGATCAGGATCGCCGCGAAAGCGAACAGGGCCGAACTCAGCAGATGCGCCGAGCGGTCGAAGCGCAGCAGCAGGAACTCGGGGACGGACCGGACCTTCGAGCCGTAGTAGAACGGCATCATCACCAGGCCCAGGAACACCATCGCCGGGATGGCGCCGATCCAGTACCAGTGGGTCGTGTAGACGCCGTACTGCGCGCTGTTGGCGGCCATGCCGAGGATCTCGGTGGCGCCCAGGTTGGCCGCGATGAACGCCAGTCCGGTGACCCAGGCGGGCAGGGAGCGGCCGGAGAGGAAGAAGTCGAGGCTGGTCCTCACCGAGCGGCGGGCGGCGAAGCCGATGCCCAGCACCACCACGAAGTAGATGCCGAGGATGGTGTAGTCGAGCCAGTTGGTGGGGAGCCGCAGCTCCGCGGCCAGGTAGTGGGGGGTCTGCCCCGTGTCGGGGGGCCGCACTGTGGGGATTTGCATGCCTGCTCGCTTCGTTTCGCGAAGGGAACGGATGGGAGGAGCACAGGGCACCGGAACAGCACCGGAACAGTGCCGGATCATCACCGGACAGCACCGGACAGCACCGGAGCCCATGCCGCCGCATCCCCCGGCAGAGCGGAACAAACACCTCCCCTTGATGTTCTTTGTTTGATTGTGATGGGACAGATGGCTGCCGCTCCCTGATGACTTGTGTTTTGATGTGTTGGGTTCTGTTGATGTGCTGAGGTGATCGGTTCCGAAGGGGAGTCCGTACGTGAAGAAGACCTCGACCCGGCTGGCCGACGGTCGCGAGCTGATCTACTACGACCTCGGCGACGACCGGGTGCGGGACGCCGTCGACCGCAGACCGCTGGAGCCGACGGTCACCTCGTCCCAGATCCGCCGCGACCCGCTGCTCGGCGACGCCGTGGCCATCGCCTCGCACCGCCAGGGCCGTACGTACCACCCGCCCGCCGACCAGTGCCCGCTGTGCCCCACCCGGGACGGCGACCGGCTCAGCGAGATCCCCGACTCCACCTACGACGTGGTCGTCTTCGAGAACCGCTTCCCCTCCCTCGCCGGGGACTCCGGCCGCTGCGAGGTGGTCTGCTTCACCTCCGACCACGACACGTCCTTCGCCGCCCTCGGCGAGGAACAGGTCCGGCTGGTGCTGGAGGCGTGGACCGACCGCACCGCCGAGCTGTCCCATCTGCCCGCCGTCCAGCAGGTGTTCTGCTTCGAGAACCGCGGCGCCGAGATCGGCGTGACCCTCCAGCACCCGCACGGCCAGATCTACGCGTACCCCTTCGTCACCCCCCGCACCGCCCTGATGCTCCGCTCCCTCGCCGCGCACCGGGAGGCGAGCGGCGGGGAGAACCTCTTCGACGCCGTCCTCGACCGTGAACTCGCCGATGAGCGGGTCGTCCTCACGGGTGAACACTGGGTGGCCTTCGTCCCGTACGCCGCCCACTGGCCGTACGAGGTCCACCTGTACCCGCGCCGCCGGGTGCCCGATCTGCTCGCCCTCGACGAGGCGGCCCGCACCGAGTTCCCCCAGATCTATCTGGAACTCTTGAAGCGCTTCGACCGGATCTTCGGAGCGGACGAACCCCCGACGCCGTACATCGCGGCCTGGCACCAGGCCCCGTTCGGACAGCTCACGGACTTCGAGGGCGTCGGCCGTGACGACTTCGCGCTCCATCTGGAGCTTTTCACCATCCGCCGGACGTCCGGCAAGCTGAAGTTCCTCGCGGGCTCCGAATCCGGTATGAGCGTGTTCATCAACGATGTGCCGCCGGAGCGCGCGGCCGAGCGACTGCGAGAGGTAGCGAGTTCATGAAGTACCTGGTGACGGGTGGGGCGGGGTACGTAGGCAGCGTGGTCGCCCAGCATCTGCTGGAGGCCGGGCACGAGGTCACCGTCCTCGACAACCTCTCCACCGGCTTCCGCGCGGGCGTCCCCGACGGCGCCGCCTTCATCGAGGGCGACATCCGCGACGCCGCCAAGTGGCTCGACCCGTCCTACGCGGCCGTCCTCCACTTCGCCGCGTCCTCCCAGGTCGGCGAGTCCGTCGTCAAGCCCGAGAAGTACTGGGAGAACAACGTCGGCGGGACCATGGCCCTGCTCGCCGCCATGCGCGACGCGGGCGTACGCACCCTGGTCTTCTCCTCCACCGCCGCCACCTACGGCGAACCCGAGCAGATCCCGATCGCCGAGTCCGCCCCCACCCGCCCCACCAACCCCTACGGCGCCACCAAGCTCGCCGTCGACCACATGATCACCGGCGAGGCCGCCGCCCACGGCCTGGGCGCGGTCTCCCTGCGCTACTTCAACGTCGCCGGCGCGTACGGCCGCTACGGCGAGCGCCACGACCCCGAGTCGCACCTCATCCCGCTGATCCTCCAGGTCGCCCAGGGCCGCCGCCCGTCCATCGCGGTCTACGGCGACGACTACCCGACCCCGGACGGCACCTGCGTCCGCGACTACATCCATGTCGCCGACCTCGCCGAGGCGCACCTCCTCGCCCTCACCGCCGCCCGCCCCGGCGCGCATCTGATCTGCAACCTCGGCAACGGCGAGGGCTTCTCGGTGCGCCAGGTGATCGAGACCGTCCGGCAGGTCACCGGCCATCCGATCCCGGAGACCGCCGCCCCGCGCCGCGGCGGCGACCCGGCCGTCCTGGTCGCCTCCGCCGACACCGCCCGCGAGCGCCTCGGCTGGCACCCGACCCGCACGGACCTCGCGGACATCGTCGCCGACGCCTGGCGCTTCACCCAGCACATCGCCGCCGCGGACACAGTCGCGGGCGCAGAGTCAGAGGAGCGCTGAATGCCGTCGTCGTCGTCCCCCTCGGCCGACCAGGTCGCCCAGGACTTCCGCGCCCTCTACGGCACGGACCCCGACGGCGTCTGGGCCGCCCCCGGCCGGGTCAATCTCATCGGCGAACACACCGACTACAACGACGGCTTCGTGATGCCCTTCGCGCTGCCGCACACCACGGTCGCCGCCGTCGCCCGCCGCACCGACGGCCGGCTCCGTCTGCACTCCGCCGACATGGACACCGGCGTCGCCGACCTCGACCTCGACGCCCTCGCCCCCGGCACGGACCGCGGCTGGACGGCGTACCCCGCCGGGGTCGTCTGGGCGCTGCGCGAGGCCGGGCACCCGGTGACCGGCGCGGACATCCATCTCGCCTCCACGGTCCCCACCGGCGCGGGCCTGTCCTCGTCGGCGGCCCTGGAGGTGGTCGTCGCCCTCGCCCTCAGCGACCTGCACGGCCTGGACCTCCCGCGCTGGAAGCTCGCCCGGCTCTGCCAGCGCGCCGAGAACGTCTATGTCGGCGCCCCCACCGGGATCATGGACCAGACCGCGTCCGCCTGTTGCGAGGCCGGACACGCCCTGTTCCTCGACACCCGCGACCTGTCCACCCGGCAGATCCCCCTCGACCTCGCCGCCGAGGGTATGCGCCTGCTGGTCGTGGACACCCGCGTCCAGCACGCCCACAGCGACGGCGAGTACGGCAGGCGCCGCGCGGGCTGCGAGAAGGGCGCGGCCCTGCTGGGCGTCGACGCCCTGCGGGACATCCCGTACGACGGACTGGACGAGGCCCTCGCCCAACTCGGCGACGAGGAGGAGGTCCGCCGTCTGGTCCGGCACGTCGTGACCGAGAACCAGCGCGTCGAACGGGTCGTCACCCTGCTGGAAGCGGGCCGCACCCGCGAGATCGGCCCCGTCCTCACCGAGGGCCACGCCTCCCTCCGCGACGACTTCCGTGTCTCCAGCCCCGAGTTGGACCTGGTCGTCGACACCGCCCTCACCTCCGGCGCCCTCGGCGCCCGGATGACCGGCGGCGGCTTCGGCGGCTCAGCGATCGTCCTGACGGAGACGACGGACACGGACACGATCAAGAAGGCGGTGGAGACGGCTTTCGCGAACGCCGGTCTCGCGACACCGAGAACCTTCGAGGCCGTACCCGCTCAGGGGGCGAGAAAAGTGGCGTAACTGGCCGACGCCGGGCAGGGGAGACGCTCTCAGGGGCGCTGGGGGTACCCCCTCTGGGGGAGGAACTGCGCGACCAGCCCCCACCCACCCGCACGCGCCCCACAACCCCCCACCACCCCCTACAACCGCTTGGTGAACGTGTACTCCGTGATCCCCACCGGATAGTCGGGGATCACACACACCACGTCATACCCCTGCTTCCGATAGAACTCCGGCGCCTGAAAATCCCACGTCTCCAACCGCACCGCCCGGCACCCCCGCTCCGCCCGCGCCACCCGCTCCGCCTCGGAGAGCAACGCCCCACCCACCCCACCACCCCGCCACCGCTCGTCCACCCACAGCGTCGACACATGCAGCCAGCCCGCCCAGGTGTGCCCGGCCAGCCCGCCCACGAGCGCGTCCGTGTCGTCCAGCGCCCACAACTGGAGCGGAGCCTCCCGGTCCTGCCCGGCGGCACGCAGGGCGCGCAACGCGGGCGAGGCCGCGGTGTTGGCGGCGCGCAGCCGCGCCCCCAGCTCGGCACGCCGGGACGGGTCGATTTCCGCAACAAGACGAAACATGCGGCACACGATAAGCGCGCCGGACGGCCAGTTCTGCAAATTACCTTCCGCGGCCCCCGCCCGCCCGTACCCTGATGAACAGCGCCGGTGGGGGCCGGCGTGCATCAGGGGGCGAGACCAAAGTCGGGTACGACGCCCGATCGGGGGGTAGCAGTCTCTGCACGGCGGCGGCCGTGCGGCTGTGACGACCTCCTGGGCGTCGTACCCGCGTCGGTCGTAGCAGTCCGGACCAGTGGGGGTTGTCAGTGGTTCGCATCCGAGTACTGGTCGTCGACGACCATCGCATCTTCGCCGAGTCGCTCGCTGCCGCGCTCGCGGCCGAGCCCGACGTCGATGTCTCCGCGGCCGGCAGCGGCCCGGCGGCGCTGCGCAGTCTGGAGCGCGCGGCGGCCGAGGGCCGACGCTACGACGTGCTGCTGGTGGACGCCGATCTCGGCGCCGCCCTGCCGGGGATACGCCCGGCGGTGCAGGAGGTCGGCGAGGACGGTCTGGTCGACGGGATCTCGCTGGTCGCGGGCGTGCGTTCGGCGCAGCCCGGCGTCCGGATCGTGGTGCTCGCGGAGAAGGACGATCCGCGGCGGGCGGCGCTCGCGCTCCAGGCCGGGGCGTCCGGCTGGGTCGCCAAGGACTGCTCGCTGTCCCGGCTGCTGACGGTGATCCGGGGCGTGCTGCGCGACGAGACGCATCTGCCGCCCGCCCTGCTGACCGGGGTCCTGCGGGAGCTGACGGCGGCCCGCAAGCACCGCACGGAGAGTGAGCGTCTGGTGGAGTCGCTCACCCCGCGTGAGCGGGAGGTGCTGCGCTGTATGGTCGCCGGGCTGGGCCGCAAGGCGGTGGCCGAACGCCTTTTCCTGTCGCCGCACACGGTCCGCACCCATATGCAGAACGTGCTGGGCAAACTGGGCGTGCACTCCACGCTGGCGGCGGTCGCGCTGGCGCGGCGGGCCGGGGTGGGGCCGGTGGACCTATCCGGGGATGTTGTCGAACGGGGCGGTCAGCTGGCGTAGCAGCGCGGCCAGCTCGCCGCGCTGGGCGCGGGACAGCTCCGCGAGGATCGCCCGCTCCTGGTCGAGCAGCCCGGCGAGCGCCTGATCGGCCCGGTCGCGCCCCTCGTCGGTGAGCCGGACGAGGACGCCCCGCCGGTCGCTGGGGTCGGGCAACCGCTCGACCAGCCCCTTCTTGGCGAGCCGGTCGATACGGTTGGTCATCGTGCCGGACGTGACCAGGGTCTGGGTGAGCAACTGACCGGGGGAGAGCTGGTACGGCGTGCCCGCGCGGCGCAGCGCGGTGAGCACATCGAACTCCCAGGGCTCCAGGCTGTGCTCGGCGAAGGCCAGTCGGCGCGCGCGGTCCAGATGCCGGGCGAGCCTGCTCACCCGGCTGAGTACTTCCAGCGGCTCCACATCGAGGTCCGGACGCTCCCGGCGCCACGCTGCGACCAGCCGATCGACCTCGTCCTCCATGACGATCAGTGTAGTGGTTGTGTCGACATGAAGTCTCTTGACATCAAGATAGTTTAGGTTGCAGTCTGGGAAAGGCGGAGGGGGATCGCGCCGGTCACGCCGTGTGGGACAGGGCGGGGCGGCGATCACGCCCGCCGCCCGAGCAGCCGTCCCGAGGAGAACCGCCATGACCAGCCCCGTCTGGGACCCCGCCCAGTACCTGCGGCACGCCGGGCCGCGCGCCCGCCCCTTCGCCGATCTGCTGGCCCGCGTCCCGGACCTGCCCGCCGAACGGCCCCGGATCGCCGATCTCGGCTGCGGCCCCGGCACGCTCACCGCCACCCTCGCCGAGCGCTGGCCCACCGCCCACATCACCGGCTACGACAGCTCGACGGAGATGCTGGCGGGCGCCGAATCCCTCGCCGGACCCACCCCGGGCGGCGGCGGTCTCGACTTCGCGGAGGCCGACGCGCGCACCTGGACGCCGGAGGAGACGCACGACCTGATCATCAGCAACGCCACGCTGCAATGGGTGCCGGGGCATCTGGACCGGTTCTCCGACTGGATCGCCGCCCTCGCCCCCGGCGCCACCTTCGCCTTCCAGGTCCCCGGCAACTTCGACGCCCCGAGCCACCGTCTGCTGCGCGAGCTGGCCGCCGCCGACCCCCGGCTGTCCGGCGTGCTGCGCCACGCGGACGCGGTCCGCACGCCGGTCGAGTACCACGCCGCGCTCACCGCCCTGGGCTGCGCGGCGGACGTCTGGGAGACCACGTACGTCCATCTGCTCCAGGGGAAGGACGCGGTGCTGGAGTGGGTGAAGGGGACCGCGCTGCGGCCGGTGCTGACCGCGCTGTCCGGTGACCCCGCGTCCCGGGACGTCTTCCTCACCGACTACCGCGTCCGGCTCCGCGAGGCGTACCCGGCGACCGGGCACGGCACCCCGTTCCCGTTCCGCCGTATCTTCGCGGTGGCGTCGGTCCCGGGGTGACGGGCGGTCGTTCAGGCCGTACGGCCCAGGTGGGTAACGAGGATGTGGATGATGTCGTCGTCGATGACGTAGAGGACGCGATAGTCGCCGACCCGGAGGCGGCGGATGTCGAGGCCGTAGGCCACCGACTCCGTGGGGCGGGGTGTTTCGGCGAGTTGGTCGACGGCCTCGTAGACGGCGGCGAGGCCGACCGGGTCCTCCTTCAGGAAGCGGGTGGCCTGATCGGTGGCGCTCGCTTCCCAGATGATGCGGTAGGTCACGGTCGCAGCCCCAGGATGCGCCCGACCTCCTCGTGCGGGATACCCGGGCCGAGCGTCCCGGCGAGCTTGCGCCGCTGGTAGTCCGCCACCGCCAGCGAGTCCTCAAGATCCTCTATCACCTGCGGGGAGACGAGCAGCGCCGCCACATGGCCGTGGTCGGTGATCGCGATGGTCTCCCGGCTGTGCGCCGCGCGCCGCACCAGATCGCCGAGCTGGGCACGGGCCGCGCTGATCGTGATCTCAGTCATGCGCACATGATGGCACAACGTTAATGTTGTTTACCCTTGAAGTGGCAGGGTCCGGTCAGTTCTTGCGGTGGCCTATCAGGCGGGGCTTGGGTTCCAGGCCGTCCAGGCCGTGCCAGGCCAGATTCACCAGGTGCGCCGCCACCTCCGCCTTCTTCGGCTTGCGCACCTCCAGCCACCACTGGCCGGTCAGGGCGACCATGCCGACCAGGGCCTGCGCGTACAGCGGGGCCAGCTTGGGGTCGAAGCCGCGGCTCTTGAACTCCTTGCCGAGGATGTCCTCGACCTGGGTGGCGATGTCGGAGATCAGCGAGGCGAAGGAACCGGTCGACTGGGGGATGGGGGAGTCCCGGACCAGGATGCGGAAGCCGTCCGTGTACTCCTCGATGTAGTCGAGCAGCGCGAACGCGGCCTGTTCCAGCAGCTCACGCGGGTGCCCGGCGGTCAGGGAACCGGTCACCCCGTCCAGCAGCCGCCGCATCTCCCGGTCGACCACCACCGCGTACAGCCCCTCCTTGCCGCCGAAGTGCTCGTACACCACCGGCTTGGACACCCCGGCCTTCGCCGCGATCTCCTCCACCGATGTGCCCTCGAAGCCCTTCGCGGCGAACAGGGTGCGACCGATCTCCAGCAGTTGCTGGCGGCGCTCCGCACCGGTCATCCGGGTGCGGCGGGTCGTACGCCGCGGCTTGTCGTTGCTGGGGATGCTGGAGTCGGTCGCCACGGCGTCAATCATGCCGCCTCGGCGGTCTCCTTCCGGCGCCGGGAGCCGTCCAGGTCCTGGTTGCGCCGGGAATCGATACGTGAGCGTGACGGCCAGCGCACGTCGTAGGCCCAGCCCGCCAGCTCGAACCAGCGGATCAGCCGGGCCGAGGAGTCGATCTGGCCGCGGTCCACACCGTGCCGCGCGGAGGTCGGGTCGGCGTGGTGCAGGTTGTGCCAGGACTCGCCGCAGGAGAGCACCGCCAGCCACCACACATTGCCCGAGCGGTCCCGCGACTTGAACGGCCGCCTGCCCACCGCGTGGCAGATCGAGTTGATCGACCACGTCACATGGTGCAGCAGCGCCACCCGGACGAGGGACCCCCAGAAGAACCCGGTGAAGGCGCCCCACCACGACATCGTCACCAGCCCGCCGATCAGCGCGGGCAGCGCCAGCGAGACGGAGGTCCACACGATGAACTGGCGGGAGATCGCGCGCAGCGTCCGGTCCTTGATCAGATCCGGCGCGTACTTGTCCTGCGGGGTGCGCTCCTCGTCGAACATCCAGCCGATGTGGGCCCACCACAGGCCCTTCATCAGGGCAGGAACGGTTTCCCCGTACCGCCAGGGGGAGTGCGGGTCGCCCTCCGCGTCGGAGAACTGGTGGTGCTTGCGGTGGTCGGCGACCCAGCGCACCAGCGGCCCCTCGACCGCCATCGACCCGGCGATGGCCAGCGCGATCTTCAGCGGGCGGTTGGCCTTGAAGGAGCTGTGGGTGAAGTGCCGGTGGAAGCCGATGGTGATGCCGTGGCAGCCCAGGAAGTAGAAGAAGACCATCAGGCCGAGGTCCAGCCAGCTGACGCCCCAGCCCCACACCAGCGGCACCGCCGCGATCAGCGCGAGGAACGGGACGACGATGAAGAGGAGCAGGGCGGACTGCTCAAGAGAACCCTTGCGGTCGCCGCCCAGCGTGGCGGACTGCGGTGGCTCCCCGGTCGCCTGGGCGGTCGGTTGCGTGGTCTCGTCGATCACATCGGAGCTCGTGGTCATGGCGCGTCCCCTGTGGGGTCGTGGGTCGGGACAAGTACCGGGATACCGGAACAGGGGAAACACCTGGACAGATGCTTCCCTACGGTTCCGTAACCTACGGCGTCGTAAGTATGTCAGCGCGTAGCCCGGCGGCAAGAGCCCGACAGCCTGCGCGTCCTGCCCGACACCTATCCTTGGAGGCGGTCGGACAGCGCGGTCCGCTCTTACTTCTGCCCGGAAGCCCGGCCCGTAATGCGGTCCCCCCGCGCCACGGCCCAGGGCCTCCCCCCGACACGAGCCCCGAACTCATCAGCCGAGCCTCCACACTGCAAGGAGCCGCACCTGTGAGCAGTGCCGACGACCAGACCCCGACGACCGGCAGTGAACTGCGCGCCGACATCCGCCGGCTGGGCGACCTCCTGGGCGAGACCCTCGTCCGCCAGGAAGGCCCCGAACTGCTGGAACTCGTCGAGAAGGTCCGCCGCCTCACCCGCGAGGACGGCGAGGCCGCCGCCGAGCTGCTGCGCGGAACCGAGCTGGAGACCGCCGCCAAGCTGGTCCGCGCGTTCTCCACCTACTTCCACCTGGCCAATGTCACCGAACAGGTGCACCGCGGCCGGGAACTGCGCGCCAAGCGCGCCGCCGAGGGCGGACTCCTCGCCCGTACGGCCGACATGCTGAAGGACGCCGACCCCGAGCATCTGCGGCAGACCGTCCGCCATCTCAGCGTCCGCCCGGTCTTCACCGCCCACCCCACCGAGGCCGCCCGCCGCTCCGTGCTCAACAAGCTCCGCCGGATCGCGGCGCTGCTGGACACCCCGGTCATCGAGTCCGACCGGCGCCGCCACGATGTCCGGCTCGCCGAGAACATCGACCTGGTGTGGCAGACCGACGAGCTGCGGGTGGTCCGTCCCGAGCCCGCCGACGAGGCCCGCAACGCCATCTATTACCTCGACGAACTCCACGCGAATGCCGTAGGGGACGTCCTGGAGGACCTCACCGCGGAGCTGGAGCGGGTCGGGGTCGAGCTGCCCGCCGACGTCCGTCCGCTCACCTTCGGCACCTGGATCGGCGGCGACCGCGACGGCAACCCCAATGTCACCCCCGAGGTCACCTGGGACGTGCTGATCCTCCAGCACGAGCACGGCATCAACGACGCCCTGGAGATGATCGACGAGCTGCGCGGCTTCCTCTCCAACTCCATCCGCTACACCGGAGCCACCGAGGAACTCCTCGCCTCCCTCCAGGCCGACCTGGAGCGGCTGCCCGAGATCAGCCCTCGCTACAAGCGGCTCAACGCCGAGGAGCCCTACCGGCTCAAGGCCACCTGCGTCCGCCAGAAGCTGGTCAACACCAAGCAGCGCCTCGCCAAGGGCATCCCGCACGAGCCGGGCCGCGACTATCTCGGCACCACCGAGCTGCTGCACGACCTGACCCTGATCCAGACCTCGCTGCGCGAGCACCGGGGCGCCCTGTTCGCCGACGGCCGGATGAACCGCACCCTCCGCACACTGGCCGCCTTCGGCCTCCAGCTCGCCACCATGGACGTCCGCGAGCACGCCGACGCCCATCACCACGCCCTCGGCCAGCTGTTCGACCGGCTCGGCGAGGAGTCCTGGCGCTACACCGACATGCCCCGCGAGTACCGGACGAAGCTGCTGGCCAAGGAGTTGCGTTCGCGCCGCCCGCTGGCGCCCAGCCCGGCGCCGGTCGACGCGGCCGGGGCCAAGACGCTCGGGGTGTTCCAGACCGTCAAGCGGGCCCTCGCGGTGTTCGGGCCCGAGGTCGTCGAGTCGTACATCATCTCGATGTGCCAGGGGGCCGACGATGTGTTCGCCGCCGCCGTGCTCGCCCGCGAGGCCGGGCTGATGGATCTGCACGCCGGGTGGGCGAAGGTCGGCATCGTGCCGCTGCTGGAGACCACCGATGAGCTGAAGGCCGCCGACTCCATCCTGGAGGACATGCTGTCCGACCCGTCGTACCGGCGGCTGGTCGCGCTGCGCGGCGATGTCCAGGAGGTCATGCTCGGCTACTCCGACTCCTCCAAGTTCGGCGGCATCACCACCAGCCAGTGGGAGATCCACCGCGCCCAGCGCCGACTGCGCGATGTCGCCCACCGCTACGGCGTGCGGCTCAGGCTGTTCCACGGCCGGGGCGGCACCGTCGGCCGGGGCGGCGGCCCCACCCATGACGCCATCCTCGCCCAGCCCTGGGGCACCCTGGAGGGCGAGATCAAGGTCACCGAGCAGGGCGAGGTCATCTCCGACAAGTACCTCATCCCGTCGCTGGCCAGGGAGAACCTGGAGCTGACCGTCGCCGCCACGCTCCAGGCGTCCGCCCTGCACACCGCCCCCCGCCAGTCGGTGGAGGCGCTGGCCCGCTGGGACGCGGCGATGGACGTGGTCAGCGACGCCGCCGAGGCCGCCTACCGGCGGCTGGTGGACGACCCCGACCTGCCCGCGTACTTCTTCGCCTCCACGCCCGTCGACCAGCTCGCCGATCTGCATCTCGGCTCACGCCCCTCGCGCCGCCCCGACTCCGGGGCCGGTCTCGACGGGCTGCGGGCGATCCCCTGGGTGTTCGGCTGGACGCAGTCCCGGCAGATCGTGCCCGGCTGGTTCGGCGTCGGCTCCGGACTGAAGGCGCTGCGCGAGGCGGGTCTGGACACCGTCCTGGACGAGATGTTCGGACAGTGGCACTTCTTCCGGAACTTCATCTCCAATGTGGAGATGACCCTCGCCAAGACGGATCTGCGGATTGCCGGGCACTATGTGGACACCCTCGTCCCCGACGAGCTGAAGCACGTGTTCGCCGCCATCCGAGCCGAGCACGAACGGACCGTCGCGGAGATCCTGAAGATCACCGGTGAGGCCGATCTGCTGGACGCCCAGCCCGTCCTGAAGCAGACCTTCACCATCCGGGACGCCTACCTGGACCCGATCTCCTACCTCCAGGTGGCCCTGCTCAAGCGCCAGCGCGACGCGGCGGCGGCCGGCGACGAGCCCGACCCGCTGCTCGCCCGCGCACTGCTCCTCACGGTGAACGGCGTGGCGGCCGGCCTGCGCAACACGGGCTGACGGGCAACGGCAGAGCAAAAGGGGTCGGCGCGGTCAGACGGCGAAGAACGCCGCCGTCAGCAGCACCGCGCCGGCCCCCGCCAGCACCAGCGCCGCCCGGGTCCGCCGCAGCCCCCCGGCCACCACCACCGACGCCAGCAGCAGCGCGCCGCCCAGCGGCACCCACGCGTACAGCACCCCACCGGGCCCCGAGCGCACGGCCTCGGCCCCGCCCGGCTTCATCACCACCGTGTACGTCTGCCCCTCGGTCACCGCCACGGTGTCCTCCAGGGCGACGCTCCTCCGCGCCGTCGACCCCGACGACAGCGGGGTGTACGCCCCCGTACAGACCGCGTCGGCGCAGCGCGCGACCTCGATGGTGCCGCGCTCCCGTCCCTTGGTCAGCATCACGTACTGCGCGGAGCCCCAGGACGCCCACACCCCGGCGATCAGGATGAGCGCGGCGACCGTGCCCATCGCCGCGAACCGCCCGAAGCGCAGCGCGGCGCCCGCGCCCTGACTGGATGCGACGGCAGAAGGCATGGCGGCGATCCTTGGCCATGACCGCGCACCCGGTCAACTCCCGCCGGGCCGGGCCGTCCGGACGAGCCGGGGACAAGTCAGGAGTTGTACGTACTCTGCGCCCGCTCCAGCCCCTCCGCGAGCAGTGCCTCCACGGAATCCGCCGCCCGGTCCACGAAGTAGTCCAGTTCCTTGCGCTCGGTGGAGGAGAAGTCCTTGAGGACGAAGTCGGCGACCTGCATCCGGCCCGGCGGGCGCCCGATGCCGAACCGCACCCGGTGGTAGTCGGGGCCCATCGCCTTGGTCATCGACTTCAGCCCGTTGTGCCCGTTGTCGCCGCCGCCCAGCTTCAGCCGTAGTACCCCGTAGTCGATGTCCAGTTCGTCATGGACGGCCACCACCTGGGCGAGGGGCACCTTGTAGAAGTCCCGCAGCGCGTTCACCGGCCCGCCGGACAGATTCATGTACGACATCGGCTTGGCCAGGATCAGCCGCCTGCTCGCCGGTCCGGGCGGTCCGATCCGCCCCTCGACCACCTGGGCCTGCGCCTTCCCGGCCCGCTTGAACTTCCCCCCGATCCGGTCCGCCAGCAGATCCGCCACCATGAACCCCACGTTGTGCCGGTTCATCGCGTACTCGGGCCCGGGATTGCCCAGTCCCACGACCAGCCAGGGGGCATCGGCGCCGCTCGTCACGTCCACATCTCCCTCGTACGCTCCCACTGAATACGGAAACAGCCGCCGCTCCACAAGAGAAGGAGCGGCGGCTGGAAAGCTACCGTTGCCGGGCCGGGGCGATCACGCCTCGGCGACGGCCTCGTCGGCGGCGTCGGCGGACTCCGCCGGCTCCTCCTCGGCCTGCGCGGCCAGCACCTGGAGGACCACCGCGTCCTCCTCGACGGCCAGGGTGACGCCCTTGGGCAGGGTGATGTCCTTGGCCAGCACGGACGCGCCGGCCTCCAGGCCCTCGACGGAGACGGTGACGTTCTCGGGGATGTGGGTGGCCTCGGCCTCGACCGGCAGCGCGTTCAGCACGTGCTCCAGCAGGTTGCCGCCCGGGGCCAGCTCGCCCTCGGCCTGCACCGGGATGTCGACCGTGACCTTCTCGCCGCGCTTGACCAGCAGCAGGTCGACATGCTCGAGGAAGCCCTTGATCGCGTCGCGCTGCACGGCCTTCGGGATGGCCAGCTCGGTGCGCTTGCCGTCGATGTCCAGCGCGATCAGCACATTGGGGGTGCGCAGCGCGAGCTGGAGCTCATGGCCCGGGAGGGTCAGGTGGACGGGGTCGGTGCCGTGCCCGTACAGGACGACGGGAACCTTGCTGTCGCGGCGGATACGGCGGGCGGCGCCCTTGCCGAACTCGGTGCGCGTCTCGGCGGCGAGCTTCACCTCGGACACATGGATCACTCCTCGTAGAGGTAGATACGGACGTGGTCACCCGGCCACGAACGGCCTGCTACGAAGAGCGCGTCGATAACGGAGAGCCCACCACCACGACAGCAGCGGTACGGCCTCCCTCGCCGAGCAACTGCACCAGAGTACTCGGCGGGGGAGGCCGTGGAAAAATCGATCAACCTGCGGCTAGCGCGCGGGGCTCACTGCTCGTCGAAGAGGCTTGTCACCGAGCCGTCCTCGAAGACCTCGCGGACCGCGCTGGCGATGGTCGGCGCGATGGACAGCACGGTGATCTTGTCGAGGTCCAGCTCACCCGGCGTCGGCAGGGTGTTGGTGAACACGAACTCGCTCACCTTGGAGTTCTTCAGCCGGTCCGCGGCGGGACCGGAGAGCACACCGTGGGTGGCCGTCACGATGACGTCCTCCGCACCGTGCGCGTACAGCGCGTCGGCGGCGGCGCAGATCGTGCCACCGGTGTCGATCATGTCGTCGACCAGGACACACACCCGGCCGCGGACCTCGCCGACCACCTCGTGCACGGTGACCTGGTTGGCCACGTCCTTGTCACGGCGCTTGTGGACGATCGCCAGCGGGGCGCCGAGCCGGTCGCACCAGCGGTCGGCGACCCGGACCCGGCCGGCGTCCGGGGAGACCACGGTCAGCTTCTCCCGGTCGACCTTGGCGCCCACGTAGTCCGCGAGCAGCGGCAGCGCGAACAGGTGGTCCACGGGGCCGTCGAAGAAGCCCTGGATCTGGTCGGTGTGCAGATCGATGGCCAGAATCCGGTCCGCGCCGGCCGTCTTCATCAGATCGGCGATCAGCCGGGCCGAGATCGGTTCACGGCCGCGGTGCTTCTTGTCCTGACGGGCGTAACCGTAGAACGGCACGATGACGGTGATGGAGCGGGCCGACGCGCGCTTCAGCGCGTCGATCATGATCAGCTGCTCCATGATCCACTTGTTGATGGGCGCGGTGTGGCTCTGGATCAGAAAGCAGTCGGCGCCGCGCGCCGACTCCTGGTAGCGCACATAGATCTCACCGTTGGCGAAGTCGAACGCCTTGGTCGGCACGACCCCGACACCCAGCTGGTGGGCGACCTCCTCGGCAAGCTCGGGGTGGGCGCGGCCGGAGAAGAACATCAACTTCTTCTCGCCGGTCGTCTTGATCCCGGTCACAGCACTGTCTCCTCAGAGGTGTCTCAGCTGGAAGTGGACACGGCGTCTCAGCTGGGCGAGAGACGTCGTCTCAGCTGGTGGGGTGCGGGTGGGCACTTATCACGGTACGCCGTGTTCGGAGCATCGGTTTCCGGTCAGCCTTCGCCGCCCGGCTCCCGGGAAGCCGCCTCGGCCGCCTTCGCCGACGCGCTGCCGGGACGCTTGCGGGCCACCCAGCCCTCGATATTCCGCTGCTGACCACGGGCCACGGCCAGCGAACCGGGCGGCACGTCCTTGGTGATCACGGACCCGGCGGCGGTGTAGGCGCCGTCCCCGACCGTGACAGGCGCCACAAACATGTTGTCCGAACCCGTCTTGCAGTGGGAGCCGACCGTCGTGTGGTGCTTGTGCTCACCGTCGTAGTTCACGAACACGCTGGCGGCGCCGATGTTGCTGTACTCGCCGATCGTCGCGTCCCCGACATAGGACAGGTGCGGGATCTTGGTGCCCTCCCCGACGGACGCGTTCTTGGTCTCCACGTACGTCCCGATCTTCGCCTTGGCGCCCAGCCGGGTCCCCGGCCGCAGATAGGCGTACGGGCCCACGCTCGCCGCCGCCCCGACCTCGGCGCCGTCGGACACGGTGTTGTCGACCCGGGCCCCCGCGCCGACCCTGGTGTCGGTGAGACGGCTGTTGGGGCCGACCTCCGCGCCCTCGCCGACATGGGTCGTGCCGTGCAGCAGGGTGTTGGGGTGGACGAGGGCGTCCTGCTCGAAGGTGACCGTCACATCGACCCAGGTGGACGCCGGGTCGACCACGGTCACCCCGGCCAGCATCGCGGCGGTCAGCACCCGCTCGTTGAGGATGCGGCGGGCCTCGGCCAACTGCACCCGGTTGTTGATCCCGGCGATCTCCCGGTGGTCCCCGGCGACCGACGCCCCCACCCGGTGCCCGGCCTCGCGCAGGATCCCCAGCACATCGGTGAGGTACTCCTCGCCCTGGCTGTTGTCGGTGCGGACCTTGCCCAGCGCGTCCGCGAGCAGCGGACCGTCGAAGGCGAAGACGCCCGAGTTGATCTCCCGGATGGCCCGCTGCGAGTCGGAGGCGTCCTTGTGCTCCACGATCGCGGTCACCGCGCCCGAGGCCGCGTCCCGCACGATCCGGCCGTAGCCGGTGGCGTCCGGCACCTCGGCGGTCAGCACCGTGACCGCGTTGCCGTCCTCGGTGTGGGTGCGGGCCAGCGCCTCCAGCGTGGCGCCGGTCAGCAGCGGGGTGTCCCCGCACACCACGACGACCGTCCCGCCGACGACCCCGCCCAGCTCCTCCAGGCCCATCCGTACCGCGTGCCCGGTCCCGTTCTGCTCGGCCTGCACCGCGGTGCGCACCCGCGGGGCGATCTCCCCGAGATGGGCGGTGACCTGCTCCCGGGCATGGCCCACGACCACCACGAGCCGCTCCGGGTCCAGTTCGTCCGCGGCGGCCAGCACATGGCCGACCAGACTGCGACCGCTGATCCGATGCAGAACCTTGGGTGTGGCCGATTTCATACGGGTGCCCTCACCCGCTGCGAGTACGACGACGGCGGCCGGGCGAATGGCGCTCACGGGATGCCCTTCGGCTGTGGAGAGGGGTGTGGACACCCGCAGAATACCGGGGGCACCCGGGCCGGACATGAGAGTGGGCCCTGACGGTGCTGTTGCGGTCAGGGCCCGGACACGAGGGTGACGCTCTGTCGGCTCCCGGAGAAGGATTCGAACCCTCATTCAACGGACCAAAACCGTTTGTCCTGCCCTTAGACGATCCGGGATGGCGTACGCGCTGCACCCGATGTCGTTGATCGGCTTCGCGCACGGACACCACTATGCCGTACCGGGAGCCCTCCGGGCGACGGTACAAGTCCGGACGGTTCGGTCGCCGGGCGATCACCGGGGGTGCGGTGACCCGGTCGTCGAAACTCATCGGAAAACGGGGCGGCCACGCCCGTAGGCTGGGAGGCATGACCACGACGGGGGTAGACCACGCCACGGCCCCGGCCGGGGCTGCCGGGGGGCTGTGGTGGTGGACACGACGGCGCAGCGCGGTGTTCGACATCCTGCTCGCCACCGTCTCCGCGCTGGAGTGCGCGCTGGAGGGCATCCCCTTCGCGCGGGACGCGGGGATTCCGGTGGGAGCCGGGATCGTCTTCGGGCTGATGGCCGGGGCGGCGCTGCTGGTGCGGCGGCGCTGGCCGATCGCCGTGGTGCTGGTCGCCATCGCGATCACCCCGGCCCAGATGGGCTTCCTGATGGGCCTGGTCGGCCTCTACACCCTCGCCGCGACCGAGCTGCCGCGCCGGATCATCGGCTCACTGGCCGGAATGTCCCTGGTGGGCACGGCGATCGTCACCTTCGTCCGGGTCCGGCAGAGCGCCCAGAGCGGACCCATGGACCTGGGTGACTGGTTCGTCCCCTTCGCGTCCATCACCACCGCCGTCGGCCTGACCCTGCCGCCCGTCCTGCTCGGGCTCTACGTCGGCGCCCGGCGCCGGCTGATGGAGAGCCTGCGGGAGCGGGCCGACTCCCTGGAGCGGGAGCTGCAACTGCTCGCCGAGCGCGCCGAGGAGCGGGCCGAGTGGGCGCGCGGCGAGGAGCGCACCCGGATCGCCCGGGAGATGCATGACGTCGTGGCGCACCGGGTGAGCCTGATGGTGGTGCACGCGGCGGCCCTCCAGGCGGTCGCCCGCAAGGACCCCGAGAAGGCCGTGAAGAACGCGGCGCTGGTCGGCGACATGGGCCGGCAGGCGCTGACCGAGCTGCGCGAGATGCTCGGCGTGCTGCGCAGCGGCGAGGGCGCCGGTGGCGGCGGTGGCGGTGGCCATACGGCGGCTCCCGGGCCGTCGGTGCCGCTCGCGGCCGTCGGGGTGGCCGCTGCCGCCGCCGCGAACCGGGCCGCCGAGGAGGGCGCCGCGGAGGGACCGGCGCTGGCGGCGCTGGACGAGCTGGTCGGGCAGTCCGCGGCGGCCGGGATGGTCGTCGCGCTGTCCATCGAGGGCGAGGTGCGGGCGTACGCCCGGGAGATCGAGCAGACCGCGTACCGGGTGGTGCAGGAGGCGCTGACCAACGTCCACAAGCACGCGGCCGGGGCGAAGACGTACGTCCGGCTCGCGCACCGGGCGGCGGAGATCGCGATGCAGGTGGAGAACGAGCCGCCGCCCGAGCTGGCGGCGGTGTCGCTGGTACGGCTCCCGTCCGGGGGCAACGGTCTGGTGGGCATGAAGGAACGGGTCGTCGGCCTCGGCGGCGTGTTCGTCTCCGGCCCCACGGACGCGGGCGGGTTCCGGGTGTCGGCGGTCATCCCGGCGATGTGACACCCGGCGGGCGGCTGGACGGGGGTCCCCTCGGGCCGTGACACCTCACGTGCGGTTGTCGTACGGCGTGGGCGGGCCCGGTTCGTGGCATGGCTCCCGGCCGCGCGTTTCTTCGAGCAGCCGCCGACGATCCGTGCTCCCGATGCCGGGGCTCGGGGAGCGCGCGTCCACGGGCCCGGCGGTGGAGGGGGCGGGGGTGGCCGTACCTCTTGGGCGGAGCCGTTTCGCCGTGCGGCCCCCGTTCGCCGGCTCTCCGAGGGACCGGGGGGTCAGGGGGTGGTGAGGCGGTGGGGTTCTGTGCCGGAGATCAGGGTGGTCAGGGCCTGGTCCATGTCCGGGCCCAGGTACCAGTCGCCGGTGTGGTCCAGGGCGTACACGCGGCCCCCGGTGTCTATGGCCAGCAGCGCCTGCGAGTGCGGTTCCGCGCCCAGGGGGCTGACCTCGGTGTCCAGCGCGCGGCCGAGGTCGCCCAGGGTGCGGGCGAGGTGCAGTCCGTGCAGCGGGTCGACATGGAGGCCGACGGGGGCGAGCCGGCGGCCCGGCCCCGTCGGGATGATGCGCAGCCCGCCGAACTCCGCCCACGCCTCGACGGCGGCCGGGAACACGGCGTGCGTGTGGCCCGCCGGGGAGGAGTGCTCGCGCAGGGCGTCGGCCCAGATCTCGGCCTGCTTGATGTCCCAGCGGCCCGGTGTCCATCCCGCCGCGCGCAGGGCGGCGTCGACGGGGACCGGGAAACGGGTGGTGGAGGTGCGGTCGGGATGCATCTGGCCTTTGTTTCGGTCGGACGGCGGGCGCGCGGCTCGGCGCCCGTCAGGCGCCCCGGTCGGCGGGGTCGACGATCCGGACGCCGAAGTGCGCGGTCAGCGCGGCGCACGCCCGGCACGGCTCGGCGAAGCCGCCGTGCAGGGGATCGCCGTCCTCCCGGATGTGGCGGGCGGTGAGCCGGGCGTGCTTGAGGGCCTTGCGGGCCTCGCCGTTGGTCATGGGCTTGCGCGCGGCGCGCTTGCTGCGCCCGGCGTCGGCGGTGGTGATGTGCCGGGAGACCAGGATCGTCTCGGCGCAGCGGCCGGTGAAGCGGTCCCGCCGGTCGCTCGGCAGCGAGTCCAGGAAGTCCTGCACCAACGGGTGCAGCGCGGGCGGCTGGTCGCCGCGGGCGGCGGTGCCGGTGAGGGTGGCGCCGCGCACGGAGAGCGCCGCGGCGACGGTGGGGAGTATCCCGTCCCGGCGGTGCAGCAGGGCCGGGGCGTGCGTGGGCTCGGCGCTGCTCCAGCCCACACGTGGATCACCGGACGGGGCCTGGTGCGCCCCCGTTTGTGTCGCGTTCATGATCGTTCTTCCCCTCCTTGCATCCCCCCGGCCCGATCCAGAGTGCCAAATGCCGTGGCCCGTGCGGAAGCTGGGGCGGTCCGACACGCCAGCGTCCGGGCAGCCTGTGACCAGGGCGTGACGGGTGGTCACGGGGTTCGGTGAAGGGTCGTGGGGGTGTGCGGGAGGTGTGACGGGCGCCGCCACCGGTGCCGGTGACCGGTGTTCGCGTTCCGCATAGGCTGTCGCCACGTGCTGCGCGCGATCGGCGACGACGGCGGTCGATGACGACGGTCGATGATGGCGATCGACGACGAGTGTCGATGACGACGGCGGTCCGCGCGGAACGGACAGCAGACAGCGAGTGACAGTCGGATACGGGGTGTGGTGGGCCGAACGGGGTCACCGCTGTCCGTACAGAGTGCCGCAGGGGGCAACCGCCATGACAGCAGGTCGGCTCGGGCAGCGAGCCGCGCCGCCGAACGCGGCCTACGCCGGGCAGGTCGTGCACTTCCCGGACCCGGTCCGGGCCGCTCGTCATCCCCATGGGGTACGGGTGGACGAGCACGGCTACCCCGACTTCTCGCCCTACGCCCGCGCCGCCGCGCAGATCGCGGAGCCGCCGGAGGGCTTCGGCGTCGACGAACTGCGCCTCACGGACTATGTGTCGGCGAACGCGGCGCAGTCCGCCGCCGGGCACGCCCTGTGGGACACGGTCGCCCCGGTGGCCACCCCGCACGGCTGGACCTGGCACCACGTGGTCGGCACTCGGCGGCTGGAACTCGTCCCCGTCGAGGTCAAGGCGCTGCTGCGGCACCACGGCGGGATCGCCACGTCCGCCGTGGACCAGGACAAGCGCGGCACCCGCCCGCTCCAGGAGACCCGGCCCGCCCACATCCGGCTGCCCAAGTCCGGGGTCGCGGTGACCGAACAGCAGGTCAGTGGCGTCGAGGAGGACCTCGGCTACCAGCTGCCCGGCGCCTACCGCACCTTCCTGAAGGCGGCGGGCGGCTGCGCCCCGGTCGGCACCGCGCTGGACGCGGAGCTGGGACTCCTGGTCGACCAGCCGTTCTTCACGGTCCGCGACGAGGCCGCGGTCAACGACCTGGTCTATGTCAACAAGTGTCTGCGCGACCATCTCACCAAGGACTACCTCGGGGTGGGGTTCGTGCAGGGCGGGCTGCTCGCGGTGAAGGTGAAGGGCGACCGGATCGGCTCGGTGTGGTTCTGCGCCTACGACGACGCCCGCGACACCGACCCGTCCGTACCGCCCGCCGAGCGGGTGGCGCGGCTGCTGCTGCCCTGCGGCGAGGACTTCGACGCGTTCCTGGCGCGGCTCGCGGGCTCTCCGCCGGAGCTGGAGACGGTGGCGAACCTGATGGTGGACGGCGGCTTCGCGCAGACCGTGCCGGTCGCGTCCGGGGCGGGGGAGTGAGCTGACGATGGTGACGTTCGCACAGGCGCAGGAGCGCGGCGAGGAGTGGATCAACGGCGAGCTGCCCGCCTACCAGCACCGGGAGGTGCGGGTGCGGGAGTTCGACCTCGGGTTCGTGGTGTGGGCGGAGGACCGCGCCGACGGTCCCCGCTCGGGCGGCGGCACCCAGCGGCTGGTCCTCGCCCGGGACAGCGGCGAGGCCACCCTGTGGCCGTCCCTCCCGGTGGGCGAGGTCGTCCGCCGGTACGAGGAGGAGTACGGCCAGGTCGCCGACGCGGCTCCCGCGCCCGCGCCCGCCGCGTCCCGGATGGACCTCAACCAGACGTCGTTCCTGCTGACTCCGCCGGAGTGGCTCCAGGAGGCGGCGGACCGGCTGGGGATTCCGGACGGGAGGAGTGGGGGGACCGGCGGGAGAGGCGGGAGTGGCGGGAGAGGCGGGACGGGGGCTGGGTCTGGGGTCGGGATCGGGTCTGGGTCTGGGGTCGGGATCGGGTCCGGGTCTGGGGTCGGGATCGGGTCCGGGTCTGGGTCCGGGTCCGGGTCTGGGATCGGGGTCGGGTCCGGGTCCGGGGTCGGGACCTCGGGGGGAGTGTCCGGCGGTCTGGCCGAGACCCAGCCCGGGGTGGTGCCCGGGGCGCCCGCCGGGGCGACGCCCTGGGCCGGGACCGACACCAACGCCGGGGGCGCCGACGACGGCTCCGTACCGCTGCCGGTGACCGTGTTCGCGCCGCCGCTGAGCGGTGCCGACGACGAGGACGCCCCGCCGCAGGTGGCGCCGGAGGCGCAGACCGCGCTGATGGCCGGGGGCAGCGGGTTGCCGCCGACGGTCTCGGCACCGGCGCTGGACGACACGAACGGGGCGCCGGGCGGAGCGGGCGGCGGGCCTCATGGGGCGGTGCCGCCGGGTGCGGTGACTCCGCCGGGGGTGCCTTCGCCGGGGGCGGTGCCACACGGGACGCCTCCTCCGCCGGGGGCCGTTTCGCACGGGACGCCTTCCTCGCATGTTCCTCACGGGGCCGTTCCGCCGGGAGGTACGCCTCCGCCCGGGGGGCCGGGTGCGCCCGGATCCTCGTACGGCTATCCGCAGGCGCCCGGGATGCCGGGGACGCCTCCCGCGGGTGTGCCCGGGGCCGGGCACGTGGGGGACATCGCCGACGCCGCCACCAGCAAGGCGGCTCCTCCGCCGCGCCGGGGCGGCCGGGGCGGCGCCCCGCCACCGCCTCCCGGGGCGCCGGGAGTTCCGGGGGCCCCGGGGGTCCCGGGCGGACGGCCGGGGGCGGCCTCGCCTCCGCCGCCGCCCCCGCCGGGCGTACCAGGAGCACCGGGCGTACCGGGGGGTTCGTCCGGTGGCGGGTCCGGCGCGTACGTGCCCACGCAGATGGTGCCGCCGGTCGGGCCGCCCGCGCCGCCCGGCGCACCGGTCGGGGGCGCGCGGAACGCCGTCCACCATGAGGAGACCGTGCTCGCCGGGCCGCCGGTGGGGCGGGGGGCCGTGCCTCCGCCGCCGCCCGCGCCCGGGGTGCCGACCGGGGCCCCGGGGCCGGTGCCGCCCGCGTACGGCTATCCGCCGCAGGGGCAGCCGACGGTCGGGCCCGGCTATCAGGCCGTGCTGCGCTACCGCGCGCAGGACGGCTCCGAGCAGCAGGTGATCCGGCGGTCCGCGCCGGGCACCCCGCACCCGGAGTGGCAGATCTTCCATGAGCTGCGCGGTCTGAACGTGCCGCCAGACCAGGTGCTGGAGCTGCACACCGAGCTGGAGTCCTGCGAGCTGCCGGGCGCCTACTGCGCGCGGATGATCCGGGAGCAGTGGCCGCAGGCGCGCATCACCAGCATCGCCCCCTACGGCGCCGATCACGCCGGACGACAGCAGGGGATGCGGCAACTCCTCGCCCATCAGGGCGAGTTGCACCAGGTCGCCGACGGGCCCGCGCGCCCGGCGCCGGTGCGCGCCCCGCTGCCGCCGGTGCCGCCCGCGCCGCCGATCCCGCCGGAGGGAGTGGCGCAGGAGCTGGCGGGCGCGTTCGGGCCGGGGGTGTTCCGGTTCGAGCAGGCCGCGGTGTCCCGGCAGGGGGTGCCGCCGGTCGTGGCGCACACGCTGGTGGTGGCCGGACTCCCGGCCGACATGGGGCCGTTCTTCTGGGCGCAGGCCCAGCCGGGGCGGCCGGTGCCGACGCTGGCGGAGCTGGCCGCCGAGCGCGGGGTGCGGCCGGCCGCGGACGCCGGGTCGTATCTCGTCATGGGCAGTGACTTCGGCAAGGCGATCTGTGTGCAGTACGGCACGGCGAACATCGTGGCCGTGCCGGTCGAGCCGGGGCCGGGCGGGGCGCCGGTGCCGCCGCAGTTCGTGAACACCGGGCTGCCCGAGTTCGTCCGCTGTCTGGCGCTGCTGGGGCGGATGTGGCGGCTGCGGTTCGGACTGAACCAGGAGCAGGCGGGCCGCTGGACCGTCGACTTCCAGGCCCAGTTGGCCGCCCTCGACCCGGCGGCGCTCAGCTCCCCGGAGAGCTGGTGGTCCGTGCTGCTGGAACAGATGTGGGACGGACTGCTGTGATCCGCCCGGCCCGCTGAGGCGGGTCGAGGAAGGGCCGTCCCCGGTCGCCGTACCGGGGACGGCCCTTCCGCATACGTACCGGCATATGGCCGTACGAATACCATGCTGACGACCTTCGTAACGTATAAGCGGAGTGTCGCGTTATGAACCTTTCTTCCTGATCCGCCAAGATGTGCGGCACATCGAACTGAGCGCACAGCTATGTCCGGTCCGGCGGAGAGGGGTTCAGGATGAACAGCGCGTCGATGGCGCCACACGGCTTTGCGACCGTCCGGGGGCGCGGCTACCGCCCCGAGCACGTCGACGCGTTCACCGCGGACCTCGCGCGGGACCGGGACGCGGCGTGGGAGCGGGCCGCGCGGCTGACCGTGCTGGCCAAGGACATGGAGGCGGAGGCGGAGCGGCTGCGCGAGACGGTCGCCGGGCTGCCGCCGCAGACGTACGACACGCTCTCGGAGCGGGCGCGGGAGGTGTTCCGGCTGGCCCGCGAGGAGGCGGCGGAACTGCGGGACGGCGCCCGGCGCTCAGGGCGGGAGGAGATCGAGCAGGCCGAGTCGTACGCCCTCACCGTGGGCGAGAAGGCGAGGGACGAGGCGGACGCGCTGCGCGCCGACGCCGAGGAACGCGCCCGTCAGCGGCTGCTCGCGGCCCGCGCGGAGGCCGACGCGCTGCGGGTCGGCGCCCGGCGCGAGATCAAGGAGGGCCGCGGCGAGGCCCTCTCGGCGCTGCGCGAGCTACGGCAGCGGACCGCCGGGATGCTGACCGAGCAGCAGAAGGAGCACGCCGAGCGGTGGACGACGGCGGAACGGGAGGCGGTCGCGTCGCTCGCGGCGACGGACGCGCATCTCGCGGACCGGGTGGCCCGTGCGGAGGCGGCACTGTCCGCCGCGAAGCGGGCGTTCGCCGCGACGGAGGACTCCGCCCGCCGCGCCCAGGACGAGGCCCACGCCCGCGCCACCGACCTCCTCACGGACGCCCGACTCCACGCGGACCGGATCGCCCGCGAGACGGAACGGGTGCTGTGCGACCACGGGGAGCGGTGGGACGACGTACGGGCGCAGATGGATGAGGTACGCAGCAGTCTTTCGGCGCTGACCGGGGGGCGGGCACCGGCGGAGTAGTTCGTGGGGTGGTCGATCGGGGGTGGGTTGGCTGCCCTGAGGCCGTTGGGCCTCAGTCCCGGGCGTGGCGTGCGGGGGTCAGACGGTCGCGGCACTGCCGTTCCCGCCGCACTGCGGGCAGGTGAAGGGGCATGGCGGGAGCGCGCAACGGGGAAAGGCCACGACGCCGGACACTGGGTCGAGCCGTCCGCCGTACTCCTCCCACCAGGGGTTCTCGGCGGCTTGCCGGGGCTGAGCCGAGGTGTCGGTGAGCATGACCGACTCCGGGGCCGGGAGCGAGCCGGTACGGGTACTGCCTCGCTTCGCTGGGGCCGTCATGATTCCCCTCCCACGAGTGCACGGTGCAACGCCACCTGTTCCGCGACCCGCGCGCGCAGTTCCGGCAGGCTCGGTGCGTCCACGGTGTGGGCGAGGTTCCAGGCGGGGTCACCGGCCCGGTCGGCGCCGATGCGGTCCCGCAGTGCGTCCACGTCGTACGGCGCTGTCGCGTACCAGTGCGGGGGTTCGCCGCCGTCGGACTTCGACCGGAACGACGTCCAGCCGTCCGGGAGCGCGGCTGGACTGTCGCTGCTCTGCGCGGCGGCGGCAACGTCCGCGCGCTGACCGCTCACCGGATGCCCGGAGGTGGCTTTGGGCACTGTCGTCAACCCCTTGGTGGTTGGTGGCCACGCCCCCGGACGTTTGTTCGTCGCGGGGGTCCTGTTGCCTCAAGAGCTTCGACCCGCCACGACCCATCCGTGAACGCCGAACGGGGAACCCCTCATGCCGGAGCGGGGAACCCCGGCTGCACTCAACTGGGGTTCCCCGCTGTAGCCGTGAGGCTACGCTGTGAAGGGATTACTTCGGTTCGGGTGAGGTGGCTCCATGGATGACCGCACAACTCTGCGGAGTGGGTATCCACTGACGATTCCTGACGCACTCCTGACGAGTGACGCCATGCGCCAAGCCTGTATGGCCAGGGACTTCCAGGAGATTTTTCGTTTGGTCAATCGACGGACCGGTTCCAGTCATAGCGTCATGGCTGCTGCCGTTGGAAAGATGACCAGTTCACGGGTCAGCGACATTATCCGCGGTGTGAGAAGCATCCGAGGGCATGAAGTCGTGACGCGGGTGGCGGATGGGTTCGGGATTCCAGGGGAGATGTTGGGCTTGCCGCCCCGCCCGTGGGAAGGTGCTGAAGGGCCTGCGAATCCGAAAACGGATTCCGTTCAGAAGCGAATCGAGAACGCCGGGCGAGACGGGGCGACCGCTTTCCCCTCGAATGAGGCGATGCAGATAGATCGTGGCCATCGAGCCATGCAAGCCCTTGAGGTAATCGGAGACGAGAGTTCGAGCATGGTGTCCATCGCCCTCGGGGATCTGATCAGCCACTACACTCTGAGGATTTACTCTGTATCGCCCGCAGAGGTATACGACGAAATATTGGCCGTACGGGGCTACGCCAGTCGGTTCCTTGGCGCTGGGACGTCTTCTGGGACTCGTCAGGAATTGACCCTCTCCATTGGCTGGCTTTCTTGTCTGCTTGGTATCGCCGCGTGCGATATGGGAGCGCACGCGGCAGCTCATCTTTGGTGTAGTGATGCCCAACGCCGCAGTGAGGAAGTAGGTCATCCCGAACTATCGGGCTGGGCGATTCTGACCAAGTCTCTCGTCTCCTTTTATCAGGGGCGCCCTCATGAATCAGTTAACTTGACAGTGCAAGGGCAGAGTGTGACTAGATCCGGGACTGTAGTTCACGCAAGATTGGCAACACAAGAAATGCGAGCGTCAGCAATGGCTGGAGATGCCGGGCGCACAGAATTGGCGAGGAAGTACGCCTCCGGGGAAATCGCCAAGCTGCCTGACGGCTCGAAGGCGACGGGGGCCTTCTCTATCTCTCCTGGTGAAGACCCGCCCTATACTGCGACATCGCTGATGCTGCTCGGGCGTCACGAAGAGGCCGTGTCCGCGACGAACCGCGTATTGGATTCACTCTACAATTCCGAAGCGCGGCAGCGCGGTGAACACCCCTCCAGCTATGCCCGTGCCCTGCTCATTCTTGGACTTGCCCATGCGGGCTCAGGAAACCTTGACGAAGCGGTATCTGCCGGGCACGCCGCACTCGCGGGGAGCCGACCAGCGTGGCCGACCATAGCCCTTGCGGAAAAGCTCGATGACGCATTCAAGCGAAATTTCGCTAAAGCGCGTGAAGTCGAAGAATACCGCATCCGGTATCAGGAAATTTCTAGCCAGATGTCCAGAGGATCGAGCGTCTCGTTTTGAAGGGACTGGTATGAGCGGCGACGAACTGAACCTCGGGGAGGTCAGCGAGATCACGGACTTCGTGGACATCGAGGCACCTCCACCGGAGAACGAGCCGACCGCCCTCTTCCTTTTCGGTACGAACCAAGTCAATCCGGTCGAGATTGCCGCACGGCGATTTCGTCAGGGACTGGCACCTCTCATCATCGTCACGGGCGGAGTCAACCGGCATGACGGAATTGTAGAAGGGCAGGTTTTCCGGCAGCAGCTCATGGAGCGAGGGGTTCCTGACTCTGTTATTCGGTGTGAGGATCGTGCCGCGAACACATGGGAGAATGTTGAATTCACGCTTCCGGATTTGCAAGAAGCCAGAGAATCCGGTTTGAAGGTCACGGCCGTGAGCAAGTGGTTCCACCGCCGAACCCTTCACTGTCTTGCAACCCTCGCTCCCGAGTTGGGGGAAATTTACGCAGTTTCATGGGAGCCGATTTACGGGGGGAGGCTGGCGAATCGCGCGGATTGGCCTTTCATCCCGGACGGCAAGCGGAGGGTGGTCCGAGAATGGGTGGAAGTCTCCCGGCGGGTTGCCGAGGGCAGCTTCAAGAGCATAGAGCGTATCGATGGCGCTTGGCAGTTCTGAATCAATGAAGCAGCCCTGGTCGTCAGGCCGGGACTGCTTCGAGCGCTTCCGAGGTCGTCGAATGGATTGAGGAGTCTGCCGCATGGATCTGAAGCGCTACACGCACGTGGACGCACGGGATGTGCGTTCTCTGCTGCTGGATATCCATGACGAGGCATACGCCGACACCCCGGACGAGTTTCACTCGCGTGAACGCTTTTCCTACTTCTTCGATATCTGGTCTTCCCGAGAAAATTGGCTATGTATTTCAGGGTGGGAGGAGGGTCGCCCTGTCGGTTATGCGTATGGCTCCATGCTCAGGCCGGGTGGCTGGTGGAAGGGGCATCCGCGCCCCCGCGACCTGCGAGGCTCCGTCTTTGCGCTCTCAGAACTCATGGTCGTTCCGGTATGGCGCGGCACGGGGCGTGCGCAGAGAATTCACGACGCTCTCATAGGAGAAGTGACGGCCGATGTTGCTTCGCTCATGGTGGAAACTGAACGCCCCGGAGTCCAGGCCATGTATGAGCGTTGGAGCTACGCCAAGGTGGGCGAGGCAAAGCCTTCCGGCGACTCTCCGCTGTATGCGGTCATGGTTCGGAAGCTGACATCGGGTACCGACGCTGGAACGCAATGAAGAGGGAAGCCCCGACCTGAGTGGTCGGGGCGAGACTGCCTGGGCCTGACGGGATCTGTCGTCGGTCAGTGAGGGGACGGTGGAGGGTCGGCCGGTCCTTCCGGCGGCTACAGCCCTGCGCGGCTTCCCCTCAGCCGCCTCACCCCCGGCGTCGTACCACCCCCGCCAAGATCCAGCCCTCCACCGCCTCGTACTGGTGGCGTTGTTCGTCGGCCTTGCGGCGGCCGGAGGCCATTGTGCCGAGCCAGCCGAGGGCGAAGCCGAGGGGGATGGTGACCAGGCCCGTGGTGGTGAAGGGGAAGAAGTTGATGTCGTACTCGGGGAACGCGGACAGGGGGGAGCCCGAGACCAGGTTGGTGCCGGGCATCAGGGCCAGGACCGAGAGTGAGCCGCCGATCAGGGTCCACAGCAGGCCGGTGCGGGTGAACCGGCGCCAGAAGAGGCTGTAGACCAGGGCGGGGGCGAGGGCGGACGCGCCGAGGCAGAAGGAGAGGGTGACCAGCGGCTGGAGGCTGCGGTGCTGGACCATGGTGGCCAGCAGGATCGCCACCCCGCCGACGGCCAGCGCGGACAGCCGGGCGAAAGTCATCTCGCGGCGCGTGGACAGCCCCCGCATCCGGGTCGCGAACACATCGTGGGCCAGGGAGTTGGCGCACGCCAGGATCATCCCGGCGACCGAGGCGAGCACGGTGAGGAAGACCGCGGTGGTGACGGTGGTGAGCAGGAACGTCTCTCCGAGCGTCGCCTCCTCCGGGCCGAACGCCGCGCGGGAGCCCAGCAGGAACGCCGAGTTGCCCTGCGGGTCCGCCGCGGAGAGCACCGCACGGCCGATCAGCGCGGTCGCGCCGAACCCGATGACCGTGATCAGGACCACGAACAGGGCCACGCTGGACACCGCCCAGGACATCGACCGGCGTACCTGCGGCGCGCTGGAGGCCGCGTTCATCCGCATGGTGACGTGCGGCAGCACCCCGCCGCCCAGCACCACCGCCAGATGTCCGGTGATCATGTCGATCCCCGGGTGGGGGACGGCGGAGAACTGGAGTCCGGGGTTCAGGAAGGCCGTACCGGCGCCGCTGTTGTCCGCCGCCGCGGTGAACAGCGCCGTCGGGTTCCAGTCGAACTGGTTCAGCACCAGCGCCGCGACCACCGCGCCGGACCCGAGCAGCATCACCATCTTCAGCACCTGGATCAGCGCGGTGCCCTTCATGCCGCCGATCGCCGCGTAGAAGATCATCAGCACCCCGAGCACCACGATGCAGGCGGTCTTCAGCCCCTCCCCGGAGAAGCCCAGGATGAAGGCGAGGAGTTCACCGGTGCCCGCGAGCTGCACCAGCATCAGCGGCAGCAGCGCCGCCAGCGTCACCAGACAGGCCGCGATCCGTACCGTGCGGCCCGGCATCCGGCGGGCGAAGACATCGCCCATGGTGAAGCGGCCCGCGTTGCGCAGGGGTTCCGCCAGCAGGAACATCAGCAGCAACAGCGACAGGGTGGTGCTCAGGGCGAGGACGACACCGTCGTAGCCGTAGAGCGCGATCACCCCGCCGGTGCCCAGCACGGTCGCGGCGGAGATGTAGTCGCCCGCGATGGCGAGACCGTTGCGCAGCGGGGACAGGGCGCCGTAACCGGTGTAGAACTCGTCGATCTCGTCGCGGTCCGGGCCGGTCATCACACAGAGCAGCAGGGTGACGGTGACCACCGCGGTGAACGCGACCAGCGCCATGGACTGGTCGGAGTCGCTGAATCCGTTCATCGGGCACCGCCCTCCCGCCGGGCGTCGATGTCGGCCTGGCGGCGCAGCCGTTCGGCGATCGGGTCGACATGGCGCCGGGCGGTCTGCTCGTAGAGCGCGGTCGCCAGCCAGGTGACGGGGAGCTGGGCCAGCGCGAGCAGCATCCCGAGCGGCAGTCCGTCGGTCAGGGTCCAGCCCATCACCGAGGGCGCCCCGGCGGACAGGAACAGGAAGAAGGTGAAGTAGCCGAGCGCCGTGAACGTGGCGGTACGCCGCTGGATGCGGTACGCGCCGCGCAGCACCCGCAGATCGCTGTGCTGTCCCAGCGGGGCGTGCGTGGGCAGGCCGTAGGAGGCCGCGGGTATGGGAGGTATGGGGGGTATAGGGGGTTCCTCGGGTCGGCCCGGCTGCTCGGGCTGCCAGAAGTAGTCGTTGTGCGACGGGGGCGGGGTGTACGGGGAGTGCGGCGGACGGGGCGGGAAGGGCGGGTCGTGCTGCGGCAACGGGTCGTATGACATCCCGTGCTCCTTGCGCGGCTCAGGGTCCGGGCGGCGGACCGCGGGGAGGTGGAGGGCGGGGCACGCACGTTACTCGCCAGTTAGGTTCGCGCGTGGCGTTTTCGCCAAACTGAGTGGTCGGTTTGGCGGCGGGGCGCTGACCTGCGACGTTGATCGCCAAATGGTTGTATCAGCCCCCTAAGAGGCGGGTTCGCGCTGCTGGACCGGGCTCCTGGGAGGCGTCTTCGGGGTGCTGGGCGGCGCCCTTGAGGGCCGTGTTCCGGCTGCCGGAGCGGGGTCCTGGGGGCGTCTTCACGCCGCTGGACCGGGCTCCTGGGGGCGGCTTCGCGTCGCTGGACGGCGGTCCCTGGTCCTCGGGCGTCTTCGCGTCGCTGGATGGCGGTCCCTGGTCCTCGGGCGGCTTCGCGTCGCTGGATGGCGGTCCCTGGTCCTCGGGCGGCTTCGCGTCGCTGGACGGCGGTCCCTGGTCCTCGGGCGGCTTCGCGTCGCTGGACGGCGGTCCCTGGTCCTCGGGCGGCTTCGCGCCGCTGGACGGCGGTCCCTGGTCCTC
>NZ_JBEZLM010000009.1:9764-137876 GCF_040652095.1 Streptomyces sp. NPDC048290 | reverse complement strand
CGGGCGGCTTCGCGCCGCTGGACGGCGTCCCTAGGAGGCGTCCTCCGCGGCGGGCTCCTTCAGGACCGGGAAGCGCCGCGGGGCGACCGTGAGCAGGATCAGGAAGGCGAGGGCCGCCGCGAGCGCCGCGCCCAGGTACACCGCGTGGACGGCGTCGGCGACGGCCCGGCGGGTCGCCTCCGGCACCGCCCCCGTGCCGAGCCCGTGGGCGACGGCGTCGAGATCCCCGGCACCGCCGCCGAGCCGCGCCGCGAGCACCCCGTTGGCGACCGCCCCGAACACGGCCGCGCCGACCGTCTGGAAGGTCTGGCGGCAGAACAGGATCGACGCGGTGGCCGTACCGCGCTCGGCCCAGCCGACGGTGGACTGCACCCCCACGATCAGCGGCAGTTGGAACAGCCCGAGCGCGGCGCCCAGCAGCAGCATGAGCAGCGTCGGCTGCCACGCCTGGCCGGGGTAGGGCAGGAACGGGAACGCGGACAGCAGCAGCGTGGCCAGGCCCATGCCGATCATCGCGGTGTCCCGGAAGCCGATGCGCCGGTAGACATGCTGGCTGAGCGCGGCGGATATCGGCCAGCTCAGCGTCCACACGGACAGCACCACCCCGGCCCCGACCGGTCCGAGCCCGAGCACGGACTGCGCGTACATGGGCAGGAACACCGCCGGCGCCACCATCAGCAGCCCGAGCGCCCCGAGGGCGAGATTCACGGCGGCGATCGTCCGGCGCCGCCACACCCAGCCGGGGATGATCGGCTCGGCCGCGCGCCGCTCCACGACCACCACGAGCGCGGCCAGCGCGGCTCCGGCGCCGAACAGCGCCAGGGACGGGGCGGACAGCCACGGCCAGGCGACCCCGCCCTGCACCAGGGCGGTCAGCAGGGCGCCGCCGCAGGCGAACACGGCCAGCGCGCCCGCCCAGTCCACCCGTGGACGCCCGGCCGCCGGTGTCCGCCGCGGCTCGTGCAGATGACGCACGATCAGCCACAGGGCGAGCCCGCCGACCGGCAGATTGACCAGGAAGATCCAGCGCCAGTCGGCGTACGCGGCGAGCACCCCGCCGACGCCCGGCCCGGCGACCGCCGACAGCGCCCACACGGTGGACAGCTTGGCCTGGATCTTGGGGCGTTCCCTGAGCGGGTACAGATCGGCGGCCAGCGTCTGGACCGTGCCCTGGAGGGCGCCGCCGCCCAGCCCCTGGACGATCCGGAAGGCGATCAGCGCGGCCATGTTCCAGGCCAGCGCGCACAGCAGGGAGCCGATCAGGAACAGCACGGCACCGACGATCAGCACCGGCTTGCGGCCGAAGGTGTCGGACAGCTTGCCGTACAGGGGCAGGGAGACGGTCACGGCCAGCAGATAGCCGGAGAACAGCCAGGAGAAGACGGAGAACCCGCCGAGGTCGCCCACGATCTGCGGGACGGCGGTGGCGACGATCGTGGAGTCCAGCGCGGCCAGCGCCATGGAGAGCATCAGCGCGGCGGACACCGCGAAGCGCCGGCCGGGCGGGGGAGGCGCGGGGGAGGGGTCGGTGCCCGGGGTCGTGCCGTTGGTCGCGGGTCCGGTGCTGCCCACGGTGGGGTTCCCTCCCGTAGCCGTCGTCGGCCGGCGTCGGCCGTCGTGCCCTCGTGCGGCGCTGCCGGGCGTCAGCTTCCCACCAGGGGACGGGGGCACGGGAGAGCGCACCGGGCCGTACGCCCCGTATGTCCCGTACGCCCTGCGGAACTTGACCCTCATGCCACTGGAGGGTGGAGGCTCACTGCATCGGAAGGTGGAGCCGACCCTGAGACGTCCTCCACCCGGCGGGGGAGGGCCCCTAGGGGTACCTCGGTACCAGGGGTCGGGGAGGGTTCGTACCGACGGAGGACGAGAGGGCCCCTCCCTCGTCCTTAACCTGGCTTTACGCCGCTGGGGGGCACGGAGGCGGTTCACCGCACCTTCGGGGGTGGGGTTTTCCTCAGTAAAAGACTGCGCCGGGCACCAGGGCGCGGCACCCCCTTCGACCGGAAGACTCAAGGGCATCGCGGCCCGGGACACCGACCCCGGCTGCCGGACGCCCACACGATGACCGACTTAGGAGACATACCGTGACATCGGCTGTAACCATTCCCAGGCACGGGGGCACTGGAGGGCGTACGGCCGTCGCCGCGCGAGCCCGGCAGGTCGTGAAGGCGTACGGGGCCGGGGAGACCCGCGTCGTCGCGCTCGACCATGTCGACGTGGACATCGCCCGCGGCCAGTTCACCGCGATCATGGGCCCCTCCGGGTCGGGCAAGTCCACCCTGATGCACTGCCTCGCCGGACTCGACACCGTCACCAGCGGACAGATCTACCTGGACGACACCGAGATCACCGGGCTCAAGGACAAGAAGCTCACCCAGCTGCGCCGGGACCGCATCGGCTTCATCTTCCAGGCGTTCAACCTGCTGCCCACGCTGAACGCGCTGGAGAACATCACGCTGCCGATGGACATCGCCGGACGCAAGCCGGACCGTGCCTGGCTGGACCGGGTCGTGGAGACCGTCGGGCTCGCCGGGCGGCTCAAGCACCGTCCGACCCAGCTCTCCGGCGGTCAGCAGCAGCGGGTCGCCGTGGCCCGCGCGCTGGCCGCCCGGCCCGAGATCATCTTCGGCGACGAGCCCACCGGCAACCTCGACTCCCGGGCGGGCGCCGAAGTCCTCGGCTTCCTGCGCCAGTCCGTGGACGAACTCGGCCAGACCATCGTGATCGTCACCCACGACCCGGTCGCCGCCTCCTACTCGGACCGCGTGCTGTACCTCGCCGACGGCCGGATCGTGGACGAGATGTACCAGCCGACGGCCGACCAGGTGCTGGACCGGATGAAGGACTTCGACGCCCGGGGGCGCACCTCATGACCGTCTGGAAGACCTCCCGGCGCAATTTCCTCGCGCACAAGGGACGGATGGCCCTGTCGGCGGTGGCGGTGCTGCTGTCGGTCGCCTTCGTCTGCGGCACGCTGGTGTTCACGGACACCATGAACACGACGTTCGACAAGCTCTTCCAGGCCACCGCCGCCGATGTCACGGTCAGCTCCAAGGACAGCTCGGACACCGGGCAGACCACCGCCGACAACGGCAAGCCGCCGGTCCTCCCGGCGTCCGTGGTGACGGAGGTGGCGGGCGCCGACGGCGTGAAGTCCGCCGAGGGGGCCGTCGCCTCGACCTCGGTGACCGTCGTCGACGCCGACAAGGACAACCTGTCCGCGGCCGGGGGCGCCCCCACCATCGTCGGCAACTGGAACACCAACGACGCCCGGATCATGAAGATCGCCTCCGGGGCCGCACCGCGCGGCGCCGACCAGATCATGGTCGACGGCGACACCGCCGAGAAGCACGATCTGGCGCTCGGCGACGAGATATCCGTGATCAGCGCCGTCGGCACGCACACCGCCAAGGTCTCCGGCATCGCCGAGTTCTCCGTCACCAACCCGGGCGCGGCGGTCTTCTACCTCGACACCCCGACCGCCCAGCGCGCCCTGGTCGGCGAGAGCGACGTCTTCACCAGCGTCAACGTCACCGCGGCGGCGGGCTTCACGGACGCGGCGGTGAAGAAGAACGTCAGCGCGGCCCTCGACGGCGGCTACCAGGTGCAGACCGCCAAGGAGGTCGCCGACGCGGGCGCCGACGACGTCCAGGAGTTCATGGGCGTCATCAAGTACGCCATGCTCGGCTTCGCCGGGATCGCCTTCCTCGTCGGTGTCTTCCTGATCATCAACACCTTCTCCATGCTGGTCACCCAGCGCACCCGGGAGATCGGTCTGATGCGGGCCATCGGATCCTCCCGCAAGCAGGTCAACCGCTCCGTGCTGCTGGAGGCGCTGCTGCTGGGCATCGTCGGCTCGGTGCTCGGCGTCGCGGGCGGTGTAGGACTCGCCGTCGGCCTGATGAAGCTGATGGGCGCCGCGGGCATGAACCTGTCCACCGACGACCTCACCGTCGCCGCGACCACCCCCGTGATCGGCCTGGTCCTCGGTGTCGTCGTCACCGTCGTCGCCGCCTACCTCCCGGCCCGCCGGGCGGGCAAGGTCTCGCCCATGGCCGCGCTGCGCGACGCCGGGGCCCCGCCGGACGTCCGCGCCGGAGTGATCCGCGGCATCGTCGGCACGCTCCTCACCGGCGGCGGGATCTTCTGCCTCTATCTGGCGGCGGACGCCGACAAGGCGAGCCAGGGCTCGCTGTGGCTCGGCGGCGGGATCGTGCTGTCCCTGATCGGCTTCGTCGCCATCGGCCCGCTGCTCGCCGGGGCCGTGGTCCGCGTCCTCAGCGCGATCCTGCTGCGCGCCTTCGGCCCGGTCGGACGGCTCGCCGAGCGCAACGCCCTGCGCAACCCGCGCCGCACCGGCGCCACCGGCGCGGCCCTGATGATCGGTCTCGCCCTGGTCGCCTGTCTGTCGGTGGTCGGCTCCTCCATGGTCGCCTCGGCCACCGAGGAACTCGACAAGAGCGTCGGCACCGACTTCATCATCCAGAGCGACACCGGCCAGCTGATCACCCCGCAGGCCGTCCAGGCCGTACGGGACACCGAGGGCGTCGGCCATGTCACCCAGTACAAGTGGACCAAGGCCACCTTCGCCACGCCCGACGGCCAGACGCTGAAGAACACCGCGATCACCGCGGCCGACCCGACCTACGCCACCGACCTGAGGGTCGAGACCGTCCAGGGCAAGCTGTCCGACGCGTATCTGCCCGGCGCGATGTCCGTGCACGAACGGTTCGCCCAGGACCACGGCATCCGCCTCGGCTCGAAGATCGGCGTCGACTTCAACAACGGCTCCACCGCGCAGCTCACCGTCCGGGCCATCACCAGCAGCGAGGGGGTCATCGACCAGGGCGCGATGTACACCTCCATCGACACCCTCGCTAAGTACGTCCCGGCCGACAAGATGCCGCTGGACCAGATCCTCTTCGGCTCCGCCGAGGACGGCCGGGCGGCGGACGTGTACAAGGCTCTTGAGTCCGCCCTGCACGACTATCCGCAGTACACGGTCCGGGACCAGAGCGACTTCAAGGAGGCCATCCAGGACCAGGTCGGCCAGCTGCTGAACATGATCTACGGGCTGCTGGCGCTGGCGATCATCGTCGCCGTCCTCGGCGTGGTGAACACCCTCGCCCTGTCGGTGGTGGAGCGCACCCGGGAGATCGGTCTGATGCGGGCGATCGGTCTCTCCCGCAGGCAGCTTCGGCGGATGATCCGGCTGGAGTCGGTGGTGATCGCCCTGTTCGGCGCGCTGCTCGGCCTCGGGCTCGGCATGGGCTGGGGCGCGACCGCGCAGAAGCTGCTCGCGCTGGAGGGGCTGAACGTCCTGGAGATCCCGTGGCCGACGATCATCGGGGTCTTCATCGGATCGGCCTTCGTCGGACTGTTCGCGGCGCTGATCCCGGCGTTTCGGGCGGGGCGGATGAATGTGCTGAACGCGATTGCTACGGATTGATTTGGTCCGGGTGATTTGGTCCGGCTGATCTGGTCCGGGTGGTCTGGTTCGGGTGGTCTGGTTCGGGTCTGGCTGGCTGGGCTGATCTGGTCCGGGTCGGTCTGGCTGGGGCTGATCCGGGTCGGGTCGATCTGGCTGGGCTGATCCGGACCGGGGCAGTCCGGCCAGGCTGATCTGGTCCGGCTCGTCCGGCCAGGCTGATCCGGTCCGGCTCGTCCGGCCAGGCTGATCCGGTCCGGCTGATCCCGCCCGGTCGGACCGGGAGTCCCGGGGGCAGGGGGCCCGGGAGTCCCGGGGGAGCGGGCGGGCGCATGGCCACCGCATACGGGGGTTGCGGGGGAACGGCCCCGGTGAACGCAGTGAGCGTTCACCGGGGCCGCGGGCTGTTTCTGGGGGGTGTTCTGGGGGGTGTTCCTGGGGATGCGCCAGGGGCAGCTCGCGGGGGCCGGTGCCGGGGTTCGCGGTCCGGTGCGGAGGGCCGCGCGGGGGCCGGTCTGGTGGGGCCGGTCTGGTGGGTCCGGTCTTGCGGGGGGTTGATGCGGCGAGCGGTGCGGGGGCCCGCGCGGGACCCGAGCGGTGCGGGGTCCCCGCGTGGGACCCGGTCCGGTGGGTGGTGTGGGGTCCTGCGTGGCGGCCGTTTCGGTGGGTTCCGGCCGTCCCGGGGCTGATCCGGTGGCCCGCGTCCGGGGTCCCCGCGTGGGACCCGGTCCGGTGGGTCCGGTCCTCTGGGGGCTGATCCGGTGGCCGGTGCGGGGGCCACGCGGGGTCCGGTTCGGTGGCTGATGCGGTGGCCGGTTCGGTGGCTGATCCGGTGGCCGATCCGGTGGCCGATCCGGTGGGTTCCGGTCCTCCAGGGGCTGAACCGCCGACCCGTGCGGGGTCCCGCGCGGTGCCCCGTCCGGCGGGTTCCGGGGCGGGCGGGCGGTCGGGAGGGGCGGGCGGGGCGGGGCGTGCGCGCCGGGCGCTTTCCCGGCGCCCCGGCGAGTGTCGGTGGCGCGTCGTACGCTGGAGAACCCCCGGCCCGTGACGCGTGCCGGGCCCTTCGTGGTGCCCGCGGGCCGCCGACAGGCGGCTCAGGGCGCCCGCGGGCCGCCGAACGGCGGCCACCGCACCCGCCCCCTTCGACCCGCTCGATCTCACCCCGGACGGAAACCCCTCCATGAGCCTGCACGGTCTGCTCGACGCCGTCGTCAAGGACGCCGCCCTCGCGGAAGCGATCAAGGCGGCTGCCGACGGCAACCGCATGCATGTCGACCTGGTCGGCCCGCCCGCCGCCCGCCCCTTCGCGGTGGCGGCGCTGGCGCGTGAGGCCACCCGACCCGTGCTGGCCGTCACCGCCACCGGCCGTGAGGCCGAGGACCTGGCCGCCGCCCTGCGCTCCCTGCTGCCGCCGGACACCGTCGCGGAGTACCCGTCCTGGGAGACCCTGCCGCACGAACGGCTCAGCCCGCGCAGCGACACCGTCGGCCGCCGTCTCGCCGTGCTGCGCCGCCTCGCCCACCCGAGCGCCGACGACCCGGAGACCGGCCCGGTCTCGGTGGTCGTCGCCCCCGTCCGCTCCGTGCTCCAGCCGCAGGTCAAGGGACTGGGCGAGCTGGAGCCCGTGGCGCTGCGCAGCGGGCAGACCGCCGATCTCAACGCGATCGTCGACGCTCTCGGGGCCGCCGCCTACGCGCGCGTGGAGCTGGTCGAGAAGCGCGGCGAGTTCGCCGTCCGAGGCGGCATCCTGGACGTCTTCCCGCCCACCGAGGAACACCCCCTGCGTATCGAGTTCTGGGGCGACGACGTCGAGGAGATCCGCTACTTCAAGGTCGCCGACCAGCGCTCCCTGGAGGTCGCCGAGCACGGCCTGTGGGCCCCGCCCTGCCGCGAGTTGCTGCTCACCGAGGACGTCCGGGCCCGCGCGCGGGCCCTCGCCGAGCAGCACCCGGAGCTGGGCGAGCTGCTCGGCAAGATCGCCGAGGGCATCGCGGTGGAGGGCATGGAGTCCCTCGCCCCGGTCCTGGTGGACGACATGGAACTGCTGCTGGACGTGTTGCCGAAGGGCGCCATGGCCGTCGTCTGCGACCCGGAGCGGGTGCGGACCCGGGCCGCGGACCTGGTGGCGACCAGCCAGGAGTTCCTCGCGGCGTCCTGGGCGGCCACCGCGGGCGGCGGCGACGCGCCGATCGACGTCGGCGCGGCCTCCCTGCGCTCCATCGCGGACGTCCGGGACCGGGCCCGTGAGCGGGACATGATGTGGTGGACGGTGTCGCCGTTCGCCGCCGACGAGGAACTCGACGCCGACACCCTCAAGCTCGGTATGCACGCCCCGGAGACCTACCGGGGCGACACCGCGCGGGCCCTCGCCGACACCAAGGGCTGGCTCGCCGACGGCTGGCGCACGGTGTACGTGACCGAGGCCCACGGCCCGGCCGCCCGCACCGCCGAGGTGCTCGGCGGCGAGGGCATCGCCGCCCGGCTGGACCCGGACGTGGGCGCGCTCAGCCCGTCCCTCGTCCATGTGGCGTGCGGCTCCATCGACTACGGCTTCGTCGACCCGGCGCTCAAGCTCGCCGTCCTCACCGAGACCGATCTGTCCGGCCAGAAGGCGGCCGGCCGCGACGGCGCCCGGATGCCCGCCCGGCGCCGCAAGACCATCGACCCGCTCACCCTGGAGGCGGGCGACTACATCGTCCACGAACAGCACGGCGTGGGCCGCTACATCGAGATGGTGCAGCGCACCGTCCAGGGCGCCACCCGCGAGTACCTGGTCGTGGAGTACGCCCCCGCCAAGCGCGGCCAGCCCGGCGACCGGCTCTACATCCCCACCGACCAGCTGGAGCAGATCACCAAGTACGTCGGCGGCGAGGCCCCCACCCTGCACCGCCTCGGCGGCGCCGACTGGACCAAGACCAAGGCGCGCGCCAAGAAGGCCGTCAAGGAGATCGCCGCCGACCTGATCAAGCTGTACAGCGCCCGTATGGCCGCCCCCGGCCATGTCTTCAGCCCCGACACCCCCTGGCAGCGCGAACTGGAGGACGCCTTCGCCTACGCCGAGACGCCCGACCAGCTCACCACCATCGCCGAGGTCAAGGAGGACATGGAGAAGTCCGTCCCCATGGACCGGCTGATCTGCGGCGACGTCGGCTACGGCAAGACCGAGATCGCGGTGCGGGCCGCCTTCAAGGCCGTACAGGACGGCAAGCAGGTCGCCGTCCTCGTACCGACCACGCTGCTGGTGCAGCAGCACTTCGGGACGTTCAGCGAGCGGTACGCGCAGTTCCCGGTCAAGGTGCGGGCGCTGTCCCGGTTCCAGAGCGACACCGAGGCGAAGGCGACCCTGGAGGGGCTCCGGGAGGGCTCGGTCGATGTCGTCATCGGCACCCACCGGCTGTTCTCCACCGAGACCCGCTTCAAGGACCTGGGCCTGGTCATCGTGGACGAGGAGCAGCGCTTCGGCGTCGAGCACAAGGAGCAGCTCAAGAAGCTCCGCGCCAACGTCGACGTCCTCACCATGTCCGCCACCCCCATCCCGCGCACCCTGGAGATGGCCGTCACCGGCATCCGCGAGATGTCCACCATCACCACCCCGCCCGAGGAGCGCCACCCGGTGCTCACCTTCGTCGGCCCCTACGAGGAGAAGCAGATCGGCGCCGCCGTCCGCCGCGAACTGCTGCGCGAGGGCCAGGTCTTCTACATCCACAACCGGGTCGAGTCCATCGACCGGGCCGCCGCCCGGCTGCGCGAGATCGTCCCCGAGGCGCGGATCGCCACCGCGCACGGCCAGATGTCGGAATCCGCGCTGGAACAGGTCGTGGTCGACTTCTGGGAGAAGAAGTACGACGTCCTGGTGTCGACCACGATCGTGGAGTCCGGCATCGACATCTCCAACGCCAACACCCTGATCGTGGAGCGCGGCGACACCTTCGGCCTCTCCCAGCTGCACCAGCTGCGCGGCCGGGTCGGCCGCGGCCGGGAGCGCGGCTACGCCTACTTCCTGTACCCGCCGGAGAAGCCCCTGACGGAGACCGCCCACGAACGGCTCGCCACCATCGCCCAGCACACCGAGATGGGCGCGGGCATGTACGTCGCCATGAAGGACCTGGAGATCCGCGGCGCCGGAAACCTTCTCGGCGGCGAGCAGTCCGGCCATATCGCGGGCGTCGGCTTCGATCTGTACGTCCGGATGGTCGGCGAGGCCGTCGCCGACTACCGGCGCCAGCTGGAGACCGGCGAGATCGAGGAGGAACCGCCGCTGGAGGTGAAGATCGAGCTGCCGGTCGACGCGCACGTCCCGCACGACTACGCGCCCGGCGAGCGGCTCCGCCTCCAGGCGTACCGCGCCATCGCCTCCGCCAACAGCGAGGAGGACATCAAGGCGGTCCGCGAGGAACTCACCGACCGCTACGGCAAGCTGCCCGAGCCGGTGGAGAACCTGCTGCTGGTCGCCGGACTGCGGATGCTCGCACGGGCGTGCGGGGTGGGCGAGGTGGTGCTCCAGGGCACCAACATCCGGTTCGCGCCGGTCGAGCTGCGCGAGTCGCAGGAGCTGCGGCTGAAGCGGCTGTATCCCGGCAGTGTCGTCAAACCGGCCGCGCACCAGGTGCTGGTGCCGCGCCCGAAGACCGCGAAGGTGGGCGGCAAGCCGCTGGTCGGGCGGGAGCTGCTGGGGTGGGTCGGGGAGTTCCTGGCGACGGTGGTGGGGTCGTAGGGCGGGTGGCGTACGGCGGGTTTCGGGTGGGGTCGTAGGGCTGGTGTCGTACGGCGGGATTCGGGTCGGGTCGTAGAGCCGGTGTCGTACGGCGGGATTCGGGTCGGGTCGTAGAGCCGGTGTCGTACGGCGGGATTCGGGTCGGGTCGTAGGCCAGGTGTCGTACGGCGGGATTCGGGTCCTGGGGCACGTCCTCGGACTCACGGAGGCTTACGGGGTCGTACCGAGGCTCGCCGGGTCGTCGTAGTGGCGTGGTCCTGGGCAAGGTGAAGCCGTCCGCGGGAGGTGAGGTGCCGCGGACGGCTTCGGTTCGGGGGGCTCGTGCCAGGTGGTCCGGTGCGGTGTGTGCCGTTCCTACGGCTGATCGGGCCTTTCGCGGTCCATGCCGAGCGCGCCTTCCGCTTTCCGCTGCGCGTCGTCGACCTGGCTCTCGTGCTTGTTGCCCGTCTTCTCGTTCACCTTCTGTTCCGCCGTGTCGGACACGTCCTTGGCCTTGTCCTGACCGTGGCCCTTGAACCTGTCGAAGATGCCCATCCGGCGACTCCTTCCGCAGGTGGCTCCTAGGTGACTCCCTTCCGACCATACGCCCGACTTGCGAAAGATGCGCATCTGGTCCTGACATGGCCGGAATCCGTCGCCCGCTAGCGTGTGGTCGGGACCGGACCGGGAACAAGGCACCGGGCTGGAAGAGGGAGGGGCGTGCGGTGAAGCGTCTGAGGGGCGGAGCCGGAGCCGGAGCCGGGGTCGCGGTGGCGCTGCTGCTGGCCGTGACCGGCTGCACGGAGGGGGCGTTCGACGGGGGCGCCGAAGGCGGTGGCGCGAGCGGGGGAGAGGGCGGTCCGGCGCTGGCCGCCGTCCGCGAACTGACCGTCAAGGGCCGCGCCCCCAAGACCGGCTACGACCGGGACCGCTTCGGCACCCCCTGGGCCGACACCGACTCCAACCGCTGCGACACCCGCGACGACATCCTCGAACGGGACCTCACGGACATCGAGTTCACCGACGGCCGCTGCGAGGTGGCGTCCGGGACGCTCGACCCCGACCCCTACACCGGTGAAGCCGTCGACTTCGAACGAGGCCGCAGCCAGGTCGACATCGACCATCTGGTCGCCCTGTCCGACGCCTGGCAGAAGGGCGCCCGGCAGTGGGAGCCGCGCAAAAGGATCGCCTTCGCCAACGACCCGCTCAATCTGCTGGCCGTCGACGCGGGCACCAACCGCGCCAAGGGCGACGGCGACACCGCGACCTGGCTGCCGCCCAACAAGGCGTACCGGTGCGCGTATGTCGCCGGGCAGGTCGCGGTGAAGCGGAAGTACGGGCTGTGGGTCACCTCCGCGGAACGGGACGCGATGACCCGGGTCCTGTCCGGCTGCCCCGGCGAACCCCTGCCGACCGGCGGCAATCCGACGGCCGCGCCGCGCCGCTTCACGGCGGACTGAACGGGCGGGTCCTTGCGGTGCGGGTCCTTGTGGTGCGCGCGTTCGATGCGGGTCCTTATGGTGCGCGTCCGGTGCGGGGTCTTGTGGTGCGCTGCCCGGCGTGCGGTTGGGCGGTGCTGCGCAGTGTGCTGCCGGGCGTGTTGCCGTTCGTGTTGCGGTGCGGCTCGGCGTGTTGCTGGGCGGTGCGGCCGGTGTGCTGCCCTGCGGGCTGCCGGGCGGTGCTGCTCGGTGTGTCACCTCGCTTGCTGCCGGGCGTGTTGCCGGGCGGTGCGGCTCGGCGTGTCGCCGGGCGGTGCTGCCGGGCGGTGCGGCCGGTGTGCTGCCCCGCGTGCTGCCGGGCGGTGTCGCTCGGCGTGTTGCTGCGCGGTGCTGCCCCGCGTGCCGGCGGCCGGTGCCGCCCGACGTGGTGCCCGACGTGATGCCGGGCACGCCGCCGACCAGGGGCGCGGGGCGCGTACGTGTCCGCGTACGCCCCGCCCCGCGCGTACGCCCCGCCCCGCGGGGACCCCCGCCCCGCGCGGCCCCCCCGAGGCCGTGGCCACCCGGTCAGCTCGACTTCTTCCAGTCCTTGCAGCCGGACGTCTTGAAGTACTTGTCCGACGCCTCGATCGTCACGACCGCCGAGCCGTTGACATTGTTGTTGGCGAGGATCGACTCCAGCGCGTGCTCGGCGTCCTTGCTGCGCTCCCAGTAGCACATGTCGTCGGTGTTGCCGGACGACTTGTAGGTGCCGGGGGCGATGTCGACCCCGACCTGGAACATGCCGCCGTCGCCCTTCATCTGCGTGGCTGGCGTGCCGCCCTCGGCCTTCGGGTCGACCGTCTCCCAGTCCGAGCAGCCGCTGGACTTGAAGAGCTTGTCGGACGCCGCGACGGTGACATAGCTGGTGCCGGTCACATTGTCGTTCGCGAGGATCGACTCGACCTCGCCCTTGGCGTCCTTGGCGCGCTCCCAGTAGCACATACCGTCGGCGTTTCCGCTGGTCCGGTAGGTGCCGGGCTTGATGTCGGAGCCGACCTGGTAGTCCCCGTCCCCGCCGAACGCCGACTCCTTCTCCTCGGCCGCGTCCTTCTCGCCGGAGCCCTTCTCGCCGCCGGAGCCGCCGTCCGCGGAGGCCGAGGAGTTCTTGTCGCTGCCCGAGTCGTCCCCGCCGCCGCTCATCGAGACCGCTCCGATGACCACGACGCCCACGACGGCACCCAGCGCGATCTTGGTCTTCATGCCCATGACTTGATTCCCTCCCCAAAGCGTTGACCGCCCTGTCAGGCAGTCGCTCGTTCGCTGGGTCAATAAGAGCATTGACTGTGAACCGAGTCAACACGGTTCACGGAAGTAGTCACGTACACGGTCGTGAACGCAGATCTCTTGCGTACTGTCTGTGAATCGGGGGATCGTTGCCGCATCGGTATGCTCGGGGGCACGCAAGGCACGAGGGGAGCGGGGCGAGTGCAGGACAACGCGACAGAGGTGACGGCCGCCGGGATCGCCCGGCTCGCCGGGGTGGGGCGCGCCGCCGTCAGCAACTGGCGCCGCCGCCACGCCGACTTCCCCAAGCCCGTCGGCGGCACGGAGACCAGCCCGTCCTTCGCCCTCGCCGAGGTCGAGCGCTGGCTGCGCGGCCAGGGCAAGCTCGCCGAGGTCCCGCTGCGGGAACGCGTCTGGCAGCAGCTCGCCGGGCACCCCGAGGGACCGGCGACCGCGCTGCTGCACGCCGGATGTCTGCTGCTGCTCATCCATGACCGCCCGACGGCGTGGCTGACCCTGTCCACGGAGTCCGACGCACGGCTCGCCGCCCTGCTCCAGGAGGAGCTGGCGCAGGTGCTCGCGGCCCGTTTCGCCACCGCCCCCGCGTCCGCTGCTGCCTCCGCGGCCCCCTCCGCCACTCCCTCCGCGGCCCCCGCGCCCCGCGCGACCCCCGGCACGACCCCTCGGACCACCCCGGGCGCGCCCCTTCGCACGACCCCCGCCACCACCCCGCCCCCCGTGAACCGGGCCACCGCTGTGAACACCCCGGACTCGGTTCACACCGCGATCGTCCCGCCCACCGGCCCCGCACTCCTCGTCTCCGCCCCCCTCCTGCGCGGCGCCGCCGAACTCGCGGCCGACCTGGGCGCGCGCCAGACCTTCGAGTTCCTGCTCGGCCGCCATCTGGACGCCAACCCGCGCCAATACACCCTCACCCCCGCCGAACTGGCCGATCTCATGGCGCGGCTGGCCGGACCTGCCCGTACCGTGCTCGACCCCGCCTGCGGCACCGGCGCGCTGCTCAGGGCCGTGGACGCCCGGCCCGAGCAGGAGTTCCACGTCCAGGACAGCGCGCCCGAGCTGGCCGCGTTCACCGCGCTGCGGCTCGCGCTGCACTCGCGCGCCGCCGTCCGCGCCGCCGTAGGGGACACCCTGCGCGCCGACGCCCATCCCGGTCTGCGCGCCGACGCCGTGCTGTGCCATCCGCCGTTCAACGAGCGCAACTGGGGCCACGACGAACTGGCCTACGACCCCCGCTGGGAGTACGGCTTCCCCGCCCGCACGGAGTCCGAGCTGGCCTGGGTGCAGCACGCGCTGGCCCGGCTCAAGGAGGGCGGCACCGCCGTCCTGCTCATGCCGCCCGCCGCCGCCTCCCGCCGCTCCGGCCGCCGTATCCGGGCCGATCTGCTGCGGCGGGGCGCGCTGCGGGCGGTGATCGCCCTGCCCCTGGGCGCCGCCCCGCCGCACAGCATCCCGCTGCACCTGTGGGTGCTGCGCCGCCCCGGTGCCGCGCCCGCCGTGCCGGAGGTGCTGCTCGTGGACGCCGGGCAGTTCGCCGGCGAGGGACGCGGCGGGCCCGACTGGCGGGCCGTCAAGGAGGCGGTGGAGGACGCCTGGGGCACGTTCGACCGCGCGGGCACCCTCACCGAACGGCCGGGCCTGGCCCGCGCCCTGCCGGTCATCGACCTGCTCGACGACGACGTCGACCTCGCCCCCGCCCGCCATCTCCCGCCCCCCGCGGCGGCCGACGGCGCCGAGGCGCTCACGGCGGTCCGGGACCGCCTCGCCACGACCCTGCGCCTCACCGGCGATCTCACGCCCCCTCCGGCGGCCCCCGCGCAGCCCGCGCGCTGGCCCCTGACCACGGTCGGCGAACTCGCCCGGGGCGGCGCCCTGGTGATGCGTTCCGGCGGGACCGGCACCACGCCCGGCGGCTGGAGCACGGGCGGCACCGACCCCGCCGACGGCGAGAACGCCGCCCCCGCGCGGGTCCCCGTGCTCACCGACCACGACGTCCTGTCCGGCGCGGCGCCCTCCGGCACGCTCCCGGAGGGCGAGGACGACACCGTGCTCACCGCGCCCGGCGACGTCGTCGTGCCGGTGCTCGGGGGCGGCGCCATGGCCCGGGTGATCGACGAGGTGACCGGCGGCGCCGCCCTCGGCCGCAACCTCGTGCTGCTGCGCCCCGACCCCGCCGCGCTCGACCCCTGGTTCCTGGCCGGCTTCCTGCGCGGCACCGCCAACACCCGCCAGGCCAGCAGCTACGCCTCCACCGCCACCCGCCTCGATGTGCGCCGCCTCCAACTGCCCCGTCTGCCGCTCGACGAACAGCGCCGCTATGGCGCCCGCTTCCACGCCCTGGACCGGTTCGAGCGGGCGCTCAGAAACGCGAGCCGGATCGGGGACCAACTGGTGCGCGGGATGTACGACGGGCTGACGGACGGCACGGTCGCACCCGACTGACCTCTTGGACGGCGGCCCTGAACCGCTGGACGGGGCCCCGCGCGGGAGCGCCCCCGCATCTCGCGCGGGACGGGCCCACATGTCCCGCGTACGACTGCCCCCGCACCCCGCGTTCGACCGGCCCGTACCTCGCGTTCGACCGCCCCCGCCCCCGCGGAGGACCGCCCTCCGCACCTCCCGCCGGACCGGAATCCCGCGGACCGGCAACCAAGTGCCCCGTCCGGACGTCGTAGCACCCGGAGCGACGGCACCCCGGGGGCGTGCGGGACGCGTGCGGTGATCGGGTCGACAACGGTTCGGTACAACGCGGGACCTGTTGTCCGCGTCGGCCTATACGCTCGATGCGACCATCGCACGACCGGCGGCGCAGGGGGCCGGCCGCGCACGCCCTCCCAGGTTTCAGGAGCAGCCATGCATGGCCACGGCTACACGCAGCCGGTGACACAGCAGCCTTCCATGGGGGTTCTGGTCTTCCTGCGTGTGCTGTTCGTCGTGATCTCGGTCTGCAGCATCGGCTTCCTCGCCTGGACCATGCTGCTGCGCCTGGCGATCGTCACCCGCAAGGGCCTGGACTGGGGCCTGTTCGTGGCCACCGCCGCCATCGACATCCTCGCCATGGTGCTGATCGTCACCGAACCCGGCGAGGAGATCCACACCCCCGCGGGCTTCACCGGGATGTTCCTGCTGCTGGGCACCCTGATCGCCGGTGTGGCGTACTACCTGGCCGCCGAGATCCGCCACTTCCACCAACTGCGCTACCCGTACCCGCCCACGCCCGCGCCCGCCCCTGGTCCCGCCCCCGCGTACGGCTACCCCCAGCCCCAGCCGCCGTACACCACCACCACGGTCTCCCACATGCCGCCCGCCCAGAATCCCCCGCACACGCCCGTGCCCCGCCCCGGCGGCGGCCCGCACACCCCGCCCCCGGCGCCCGGTCCCGTGCCCTCCGCGCAGCCGCCCCAGCAGCCGCCCGCGCGCATCGACCAGGTCCGCGCGGAGCTGGACGAGCTGAGCGACTATCTGCGCAACCAGGACGGCCGTCCCGGGAACGGCGGGTGACCGTGGCGACCGGACGTGTCGTCGCCAGTCGCTACGAACTGGCCACGCTCATCGGACAGGGCGGCATGGGCCAGGTCTGGACGGCCTACGACCGCCGCCTGGACCGGCGGGTCGCGGTGAAGCTGCTGCGCCCCGACAAGGTCGCCGGGCAGGAGGCCGACGAACTGCGCCGCCGCTTCGTACGCGAGTGCCGGGTCACCGCCCAGGTCGACCACCCCGGCCTGGTGACCGTCCACGACGCGGGCAGCGAGGGCGAGGAACTCTTCCTCGTCATGCAGTACGTGGACGGCGCCGACCTCTCCGACCATCTCGCCGAGCACGACCCGTACCCGTGGCAGTGGACGGTGGCGGTGGCCGCCCAACTGTGCGCCGTACTGAGCGCGGTCCACGCGGTGCCGATCGTCCACCGCGACCTCAAGCCGCGCAATGTCATGGTCAAGCAGGACGGCACGGTCACCGTCCTGGACCTCGGCGTGGCGTCCGTCATGGACACCGACACCACCCGCCTCACCCACACCGGCTCCCCGATCGGCTCGCCCGCCTACATGGCCCCGGAACAGGCGATGGGCGGCGCCGTGGGCCCGTACACCGATCTGTACGCGCTCGGCGTGCTGATCCACGAACTGCTCAGCGGCGACGTGCCGTTCGCGGGCTCCACCGCCCTCGGCGTGCTGCACCGGCACCTCTACGAGCCCCCGCTGCCGGTCCGCCGCCTGCGTCCCGAGGTCCCCGAGGCGCTGGAGACCCTCGTCCTGAAGCTCCTCGCCAAGGACCCGCAGCACCGGCCCGGCTCCGCCCAGGACGTGTACGAGGACCTGGCGCTGCTGCTCCCCGCGCGGGGCACGCCCACCGGAGCGCCGCTCGACCCCACCCGCCCCTTCCTGCGCCCCCAGGCCCCCTGGCCGGACCGCGCGCGGACCCTCGCCCCGCAGCCCGCCCCCGTGGGCCCGGCGCCCGACGAGAAGCCGGACGTCGCCAAGGCGGTCGACGAGGTGAAACGGCTCCTCGGAGCGGGCCGCATCACCCAGGCCGTGGACATCCTCGGCGCGATCCTGCCCGCCGCCGCCGAACAGCACGGCGAGCACTCCCCGGTCGTCCGCACCCTGCGCAAGCAGTACGCGGCCACCCTCATGGACGACGGCCAGTACCGGCGCGCGCTGCCCGAGCTGCGCCGCCTCGCCGACGAGCGCGCCGCCGAGGCGGGCCACGCCGACCCGCAGGCCCTGCGGTTCCGCTACGACGCCGCCCAGTGCCTGGAACAGCTCGGCGAGCCCGCCGCGGCACTCGCCGCGTACCGCGCGCTGCTGCCGTACTACGAGAACCAGTACGTCTCCGGCGACCCCGGGCTCGCACATGAGGTGCGGCGCCGGATCGGCCACCTTCTGCTGGCCCTCGGCGACCGGCCCGCCGCCCACGAGACCCTCGTACGGCTGCTGCACGACGTGGAGCGGATGGGCGGGCCCACGCATCCGCTGGCCCTGGAGGTCCGGCGGACCTTGCAGTGGCTGGGCCAGATGCGGGGCTGACGCCAGACCCCGGACCCTGGACCGCGACCGGCCCCGGACCGCGCGGAGGCGTGCCGGTGCCCGAAGTCCTGGTGAATCGTTGGTCGAATGGGTTGGCCAGAGCTTGCCCGCTGCCTACCATCGATCACCGCAAGACTTTGTGCACCGCCGCACAATCTCCTCGGGAGGTTTCCCTTGCACCGCCGTCGTCGCACCGTGCTCGTCCTGTCCGCCGTGATCGCAGCCGCGGCCCCGCTCCTGACCGCGTGCGGCAATGACGCGCACCCGGGCGCGGCGGCCGTCGTGGGCGGTCAGCGGATCACCGTGGCACAGCTGGAGAACCGGGTGGACGAGGTCCGGGAGGCACAGCGGGCCGCCGTGACCGACGAGGCGCAGTACGCCCAGTTCATCGCCCAGACCGGCACCCTCACCCGGGACACCTTGCACGGCATGGTCCTGGACCAGGTGCTGAATCGTGCCGCCGAGGACGCGGGCGTCGCCGTGACCCGCAAGGAGGTCCAGGCGTTCCGCTCCGAGCTGGAGCAGCAGGCGGGCGGCGCCGAGGCCCTGGAGACGGCCTGGCTCCAGCAGTACGGGGTCGCCCCCGAGCGGCTGGACGCCACCTTCCGGGTCCAGATCGAGGCCCAGAAGCTCGCCACCAAGCTCGGCACGGACACCACTCAGCCCGCGTTCTGGGCGGCCCTGTCCGACGCGTCCAAGGAACTCGACGTCGACCTGAACCCGCGCTACGGCGCCTGGGACGTGGAGAAGGTCGGCCGCGTCGACGCCGAGACCCCGTGGGTACGCGAGATCACGGCGGCGGCCCAGCAGCAGACGGCTTGACGGAGGGCCGGCGGCTGCGCGGCTGAGCGGGGCGCCCGCGCGGGTGGCTGCGCGGAGGCGCCGGGCACGCGGGTGACCGACGGGTCGGCCGAGCGGCGGGTCGGAGGGGAGGAGCACCCAGCCCCCACCCGCCCGGTGGGAGCCCGCCTCCCCCTCCCCCTCCCCCTCCCGAGCAGATAATCCGACGATCCCCCTGAGGCTGTGGACAACCTCACGGCCCGATCCGCAGCGTGCGTTACGTTCGGATCGTGAACGCAATCAGCCCCGAAGGCATCCCCGACCCCGGCCGTGCCGTCCTGCTCACCACCAGCCACCGTGTGGCGCCCGGCCTGCTGTCCTGGCCCGCCTGGCAGGCGCTGCGCGCCGCCGACGCGGTGCTGTGCGCGGACCCGGCCCACCCGCAGCTGCCGTATCTGCGGGACGCGGGCATAGCCGTCGAGGAGACCGCCCCCACCGCCGAGGACCTGGTCGCCGCCTGCGCCGGGGGCCGCTCGGTGGTGGTGGTCGCCACCGGCGAGGGGGAGCCGGCACTGACGGACGGGCTGGCCCGGCTCGCCGGGTCCGGCCGCACCCGGATGCCCGAGCTGGAGCTGCTGCCCGCCTCCTACGACCTCCCGGGCGCCCGGCTGCTCGACCTGGTGCAGGTGATGGACCGCATCCGCCGGGAGTGCCCCTGGTCCTCCCGCCAGACCCACGAGGGCCTCGCCAAGTACGGCCTGGAGGAGGCGTACGAACTGGTCGAGGCGATCGAGTCCGGCGACCGCGACGAACTGCGCGAGGAACTCGGCGACGTCCTCCTCCAGGTCGTCTTCCACGCCCGCATCGCCGAGGAGGGCGTCCCGGCCGCCGAGGACGGCGAGGACGGCGGGGACGGCGGCGAGACCGAGGAGAACGCCCCCTTCTCCATCGACGACGTGGCCGCGGGCATCGTCGCCAAGCTCGTCCACCGCCACCCCCATGTCTTCGGGGACGCCACCGCGACGACCCCCGAGGACGTCAAGGAGCACTGGCTGCGCACCAAGGCCGAGGAGAAGCGGCGCACCTCGGTGACCGAGGGCATCCCGGTCCACCAGCCGGGCCTGGCCCTCGCCGCCAAGCTGGCCTCCCGGGCGCGCACGGCCGGTCTGGACGTCCCGCTGCCGCAGGGCGACGGCATCGGCTACGAACTGCTGGCCCTCGCCGCCCGCGCCGAGGCGGACGGCGTCGACCCGGAGGCCGCCCTGAGAGCGGCGGCCCGCGCCTACCGGGACGCGATCAGACAGCGGGAGGCCCGGGATACGGTCGAACGGTGACCGATCAGTACGACGGACCGACACCGGCGCGGGGTTCATGCCCCGCGGGCGGGACAACCGGACCTGCCCCCGCCGGGCCTGCCCCCGCCGGGCGTGACGACGCCGGACCCGCCCCCGCCGGGCCTGACGCCGCCGGACTTGCCCCCGTTGGGCCGGACACCGCCGGACTCGCCCCCACCGGGCCGGACGCCGCCGGGCCCGCCCCCGCCGGGCCGGACATCACCGGGCCCGCCCCCACCGGACCGGACACCACCGACCACGCCCCCACCGCCGCCACCCCCACCCCACCCCTATTCACCTGGTCGTTCGCCACCGACCCCTACCCCGCCTACGCCTGGCTCCGGGAGCACTCCCCGGTCCACCGGACCACGCTCCCCAGCGGAGTGGAGGCATGGCTCGTCACCCGGTACGCCGACGCCCGCCAGGCGCTGGCCGACCCACGGCTCTCGAAGAACCCGGTCCACCACGCGGCGGACGCGCCGGGAAAGAGCAAGACCGGCATCCCGGGCGAGCGCAGCGCGGGCCTGATGACCCATCTGCTGAACATCGACCCGCCCGACCACACCCGCCTGCGGCGCCTGGTGTCGAAGGCGTTCACCCCGCGCCGGGTGGCCGCGTTCGCCCCCCGGGTCCAGGAACTGACCGACGACCTGATCGACCGCTTCGCGCAGAAGGGAGCCGCGGATCTGATCCATGACTTCGCCTTCCCGCTCCCCATCTACGCGATCTGCGATCTGCTCGGCGTCCCGGGCGAGGACCAGGACGACTTCCGGGACTGGGCGGGAATGATGATCCGGCACGGCAGCGGCCCCCGGGGCGGGGTCGCGCGGTCCGTGAAGAAGATCCGCGCCTATCTGACCGAGCTGATCCACCGCAAGCGGGCCGACCTGGCGGACGACCTGATCTCGGACCTGATCCGCGCCTCCGACCACGGGGAGCACCTCACGGAGAACGAGGCGGCGGCGATGGCCTTCGTGATCTTGTTTGCGGGTTTTGAAACGACCATTAACTTGATCGGCAATGGCACCTATGCCCTGCTCACCCACGACGAACAGCGCGCCCGGTTCCGCCGCGCCCTGGCGGAAGGGGACACCGGCCTCCTCGAAACGGGGGTCGAGGAACTGCTCCGCTTCGACGGTCCGGTCGAGCTGGCCACCTGGCGGTACGCCACGGAGGCGCTGGACATCGGGGGCGAGTCGATCCGCCGGGGTGATCCGGTCCTCGTGGTGCTCGCGGCGGCGGACCGCGACCCCGGGCGTTTCCCGGACCCCGACACCCTCGACCTGGCCCGCCGTGACAACCAGCACCTCGGGTACGGCCATGGCATCCACTACTGCCTCGGCGCCCCGCTGGCCCGGCTGGAGGGACAGACGGCGCTGGCGACGCTGTTCACCCGTCTCCCGGACCTCCGCCTCGCGGTCGACCCGGACGAACTCCGCTGGCGCGGCGGGCTCATCATGCGCGGGCTGCGAACCCTGCCGGTGGAGTTCTGACCCAGCCCACCGCCCCAGAAGGCCCAACACCCCCCACCCCGCCACCCGCCACGCCGACACCCGCCACCCCGCCACGCTGTCACCCGTCACGCCGTCACGCCGTCACGCCGACACCCGCCACGCCGACACCCGTCACCCCGTCACCCGCCACGCCGTCACGCCGCCACCCGCCCCCCGCTGTCACCCACCACCTCGCGCCCCCACCCAGCCACCATCACGCCCCTCGCCCCACCCTCGCCCCCACCCCCGGCCCTTCACCCCCGGCCCTTCACCCCCGGCCCTTCACCCCCATGGCAAACAGTCACCCCACAGCCCATCCACACCCCCAGACGACCCTTCAGAAGTTGACACTCCCTCACCTTTGTGATCTTCACGTGATCTACGCGGCATTAACTTGTGACAAGTCAACGATTGCGGCTACGTTCACCCCTCAGCGCGACGCGCGAGCATCAAGCGCCGCGCGGGTCACCGCTGTCTCGGGAAAGGTCCCCGCATGCTCTCCGGGAACGGTCGTCACCGTCGCCCCCGTCAGGCCCCGGCCATCCTGGTCGCCGCCGGAGTGACCGGTTCTGCCATCGCCCTGCCCCTGCTCGGCGCCGGAGGCGCCAGCGCGGCGAGCGGCACCACCTGGGACAAGGTCGCCGAGTGCGAGACCGGCGGCGCCTGGAGCGCGGACGAGGGCAATGGACGCTACGGCGGCCTCCAGTTGACCCAGGACGACTGGGCGGCGTACGGCGGGCTGGACTACGCGTCGAGCCCGGACCAGGCGAGCCGTTCGCAGCAGATCGCGGTGGCCGAGCGGATTCTCGCCGACCGGGGCGTCGGGGTCTGGCCCGTGTGCGGGCTGGTCCACGGGCTCGCGCAGGACTCGGACCCGGCCGGGGTCGACACGGGCGTGGCGGGCGACCCCACCCCCCGGGCCACGGAGGACGCGGACGGCTCCTCCGGAGTCACCGGCGGCCTGACCGACTCCTCGAAGTCCCTGCCGTCCGGGTCCTCCGGGACGTCCGGGACACAGGAGCCCGAAGGGCAGTACGGCACCGACGACTCGTCCTGGGGATCGGGCCCCTCCGGCAGTACCGACCCCACCCCGGGCGGCGCCACCGGAACACCGGGCTCCACCCCCTCCGGCACCCCCTCGACCACCTCACCGGACAGCGCCCCGGCCGCCACGGAGGACATCTCCGGCGACTCCTCCGCCTCCCCGGTCGAACAGCCCACCAGCTCCCCCTCCGGGGCGAAGGGTGAGGAATCCGGCAATCTCGGGCAGGGTCTCGGCTCCTCGTTCCTGGTCGACACCAGCGCGCTGCCCGAGGCCGACCCGACCCCCGGCACCGGAAAGCACCGCGGCAACAGCGCCGACGAGAGCGGGACCGACAAGAAGGCGACCAAGCAGCCGAACGTCCTCTCGGGCCTCACCGACGCCACGGACTCCACGGGCACCACGGACTCCACGTCCCCCTCAGGCAAATCGTCCGATTCATCCGCCAATTCCCAGGATGATGAGGATTCTCGGGAATCCGATGAGCCACGGGAATCAGACGAACTCGGCGACCTGGGGGATTTGGCCGAATTGGGTGATGTAGGGGAGAGGGAGTCGGAGTCGCGCGCCTCGCGTGACGCCGGTGGTGCCCGCCAGACCCCCGACCAGGCCTACACCGTCCGTTCCGGAGACACACTCACCTCGATCGCCGACTCCCTTGAGGTCGACGGCGGATGGCGTCAGGTCTTCCGGCTGAACGAGGCGGCGCTAGGCGGCGACCCGAATCACATCGTCCCCGGTCAGACGCTCGACGTCGGCACCGGACCGGCCGCGCGCTGAGTGAGGCGCCGGTGGGGAAGTGGGCCGGGAGTGACGGGAGTTCACGTCACACTTCGCGCTGAATGTCCGGTTTGGCGAAAGTGTGGGATGAGTCTCAGAAGCCCTGATCGTCTTTGAAATTCCAGGAATCGCGTGTCTACGGTCAGGACCGCTCGCAACAGCGGGCCCCGAGGACCGTCACGCCGAATCCTGCCGGCGGTCGTACGGGAACAGTCGTCGCGTCAAGCGCCGTAGGCAGGAGCGGGGGACCCAAGGTAAGTGCCGGTGACGGAGGTTGAGGCGACTCGACCGCACGGAAGCGGCTTGGGGTGAAGTCAGGACGTACGGGAGGAAAGCCCCGTACGGGACATGACCGGGCAACTCATTCGGCCCGAACCCGACAGCTCACCTCGTAGGCGTCGGTGAGGGGATCTTCCATGCTGTTCTGTGGCAAGGGCAAGCACCGCCGTCCGTCCAAGACCACCCGTGTCATCGCGCTCGCCGGGGTGGCTGGCGCCGCCGTCGCCGCCCCGCTGATGGCGGCCGGCAACGCCTCCGCCGCCACCGCCTCCGAGTGGGACGCCGTCGCCCAGTGCGAGTCCGGCGGCAACTGGGCCATCAACACCGGCAACGGCTACTACGGCGGACTCCAGTTCTCCGCCTCGACCTGGGCCGGATACGGCGGCACGCAGTACGCCGCCACCGCGAACAACGCCACCAAGGCGCAGCAGATCGAGATCGCCGAGAAGGTCCTCGCGGGCCAGGGCAAGGGCGCCTGGCCGAGCTGCGGCGTGGGCCTGTCCAGCGCCCCGTACGGCGGCGGCTCGACCGCGCCCGAGCCCGAGCCCGCCCCGACCCAGCCGAGCCAGTCGCAGAGCGGCGGCACCGAGCAGCGCAGCGAGCAGCCGAGCGCCTCCCGCTCGCAGGAGCGCCCGGCCGCCACGCAGGAGACCGTCACCACGCCCACCGGCCAGACGGTCGAGAAGGGCGACGGCGAGTACGAGGTCGTCTCCGGCGACACCCTCAGCTCCATCGCCGCCGAGCACGGTGTCTCGGGCGGCTGGCAGAAGCTGTTCGAGCGCAACAACGACATCGTGGACGACGCCGACCTGATCTTCCCGGGCCAGCAGCTCCACCTGAAGTAGCCCGGACGGCCCCGGAGCGGGCCCCGCCCGAACCGAATCCGAACCAGACCGGTCCAGACCGGACCGGTCCGGACCGGTCCGGTCTGATTCCGGACCAGACCAGACCGGTCCGGACGCGGCTCACGGCCGTTCCACAGCCCGCTCCCGGCCCTCGCACAGCCCGCCCCGCCACCCTGGGGTCATCTCCCCGCGAGGTACGTCCCCGGGTTCCCGGCAGCCCCGGCGCTTCCCAGCGCCCCGGCGCCACCCGGTACGCCCTCCGCGAGACCCCCGTGAGGGTCCCCGTCCCCACGGGCACCCCGCCCCGGTGCGTCATTCCCCCGTACGCACCGGGGCGGGGTCTTTTCACGCCCGAGCAGCCGCCCCGGACCGCTCCCGGAGCCGCCCCGGACCGCTCCCGGTGCCGTACGCAGCCGCCCCGGACCGCTCCCGGTGCCGTACGGAGCCGCCCCGGACCCCTCCCCGTGCCGCACAGAGCCGCCCCCCCCCATGAACGACGGCCCCGAAGCCCCCGCCCCCGACCGCTCGCCCCCAACCCCCACCCCCGAACCCCCGAACCCCCGAACCCCCACACCCCCACCCCCCAACCCCCACCCCCCGAACCCCCCTCTTTGTTCCATTCAGAAACATTTCACGACCGGTTCCGTCCGAGGGATGGGAGACCGGCTGGCCGATCCCCCCGGGACGGTTAGGCTCGTCTCGCAGAGCACGGCGTCCCCGATCGCTCCCGACCGGTGCCGCCCGCCCCTGCGTCACCCGCGTCACATCCATGAAGGAGATGCTCGTGCCGTCCATCGACGTCGTCGTAGCCCGGGAAATCCTGGACTCCCGAGGCAACCCCACGGTCGAGGTCGAGGTCGGCCTCGACGACGGCAGCACGGGTCGTGCCGCCGTTCCGTCCGGTGCGTCCACCGGTGCCTTCGAGGCCATCGAACTGCGCGACGGCGACCCCAACCGCTACCAGGGCAAGGGCGTCGAGAAGGCCGTCCTCGCGGTCATCGAGCAGATCGGCCCGGAGCTGGTCGGCTACGACGCCACCGAGCAGCGCCTGATCGACCAGGCGATGTTCGACCTGGACGCCACCGACAACAAGGGCTCGCTCGGCGCCAACGCCATCCTCGGCGTCTCCCTCGCCGTCGCGCACGCCGCCTCCGAGGCCAGCGACCTCCCGCTGTTCCGCTACCTGGGCGGCCCGAACGCGCACCTGCTGCCGGTGCCGATGATGAACATCCTGAACGGCGGCTCGCACGCCGACTCCAATGTGGACATCCAGGAGTTCATGATCGCCCCGATCGGCGCGGAGTCCTTCTCCGAGGCCCTGCGCTGGGGCACCGAGGTCTACCACACCCTCAAGAAGGTGCTGAAGACCAAGGGCCTGTCCACCGGCCTCGGCGACGAGGGCGGCTTCGCCCCCAACCTCGGCTCCAACCGCGAGGCCCTCGACCTCATCCTCGAAGCCGTCAAGCAGGCCGGGTACGTCCCCGGTGAGCAGATCGCCCTCGCGCTCGACGTCGCCGCCTCCGAGTTCTACAAGGACGGCACGTACCTCTTCGAGGGCAAGGAGCGCTCCGCCGCCGAGATGACGGAGTACTACGAGGAGCTGGCCGCCGCCTACCCGCTGGTCTCCATCGAGGACCCGCTGTTCGAGGACGACTGGGCGGGCTGGCAGGTCCTCACCGAGCGCCTCGGCGACAAGGTGCAGATCGTCGGCGACGACCTTTTCGTCACCAACCCGGAGCGGCTGTCGCGCGGCATCGAGGAGGGCGCCGCCAACGCCCTGCTGGTCAAGGTCAACCAGATCGGCTCGCTGACCGAGACCCTGGACGCCGTCGAGCTGGCCCAGCGCAGCGGCTTCAAGTGCATGATGTCCCACCGCTCCGGCGAGACCGAGGACGTCACCATCGCCGACCTCGCCGTCGCCACCAACTGCGGTCAGATCAAGACCGGCGCCCCGGCCCGCTCCGAGCGCGTCGCCAAGTACAACCAGCTGCTGCGCATCGAGGAGATCCTCGACGACGCCGCGGTGTACGCCGGCCGCAGCGCCTTCCCCCGCTTCAAGGGCTGAACCGCCCGGCCAGCGGAAGCGTCGTCCGTACGTCCCCGTAACCGGTCCCGTACCGTGTGCGGGGACGTACGCGCGTGACAGCCGCGGACGGCGAGCCGCACAGGACAGCGGTACGGGACGGCCGCGGACGGGAACGGGAGGCGGGGACGACATGGCCCTGAAGGAGCGGGACCGGTTCTCCACGGCCACCCGGCTGCGGCTGCTCGGCGAGCAGACCGCCGAGCGGGTCTACCGCTCGCAGACCCGCCGCCAGGCCCGCCGCTCCCGGCTGACCGGCCGCGCCGCCCTGCTCGCCCTGGTCCTGTGCTCCCTGATCGTGGCACTCGCCTACCCGATAAGGCAGTACGTCGCCCAGCGCGCCGAGGTCGCCGACCTGGAGCGGGAGAAACGGCAGGCCCAGGAGCGGGTCGAGGAACTCCGCGACCAGAAGGCACGGTGGCAGGACGACGCCTACGCCGAGCAGCGGATCAGGGAACGGCTGCATTACGTGCTGCCGGGCGAGACCGGCTACATCGTGATCGACCCGGACGCCGCCCGCCAGTCCCGCACCGACACGACCGCCGCCGACCGACCCTGGTACGCCAATGTCTGGGACGGCGTCGACAAGTCCGACGCGGCCGACGGCTAGCCCTGACCCGTACCGCGGACCGCCCCCGGAACACCCCGTACCAGACAGACCCCGTACCAGACAGACCCCGTAGAAAGACATCATGCAGACGCCCCCGCCGCCCACCCCGCGCACCGAGCCCACCGACGCCGATGTGGCCGCCTTCCAGCAGCAGCTGGGCCGCCCCCCGCGCGGGCTGCGCGCCATCGCGCACCGGTGCCCGTGCGGGCAGCCCGACGTCGTGGAGACCGCCCCCCGGCTGCCCGACGGCACGCCCTTCCCGACGCTCTACTACCTGACCTGCCCCAAGGCCGCGTCCGCCATCGGCACGCTGGAGGCCGAGGGGGTCATGAAGGGCATGACGGCCCGTCTGGAGAGCGACCCGGAGCTGGCCGCCGCCTACCGCGCCGCGCACGAGGACTACATCCGGCGGCGGGACGAGATCGAGGAGCTGACCGGCTTCCCCAGCGCGGGCGGTATGCCGGACCGGGTGAAGTGCCTGCACGTCCTGGTGGCCCACAGCCTGGCCGCCGGTCCCGGGGTGAACCCGCTCGGCGACGAGGCGCTGGAGATGCTCCCGCAGTGGTGGCGCAAGGGCGCCTGCGTGACCCCGGCCGAGGAAACCGGGGACACCGGCGTGACCCCGACCGCGGGCCCCGGGGACACCGGAGGCACCGGCGCGACCCCGCCCGCCCCCGAGTGACGGCGCCCGCCCCCGCCGCCGACCCCACCACCCCCGGAGGAACCCCCCGATGACCCGCGTCGCCGCGATCGACTGCGGTACGAACTCCATCCGTCTGCTCGTCGCCGACGCCGACCCGGCGACCGGTGAACTGGTCGACCTGGACCGCCGGATGACGATCGTGCGGCTCGGCCAGGGCGTCGACCGCACCGGACGGCTGGCGCCCGAGGCGCTGGAGCGGACCTTCGCCGCCTGCCGCGAGTACGCCACCGTCATCAAGGAACACGGCGCCGAACGCCTCCGGTTCGTGGCCACCTCCGCCTCCCGCGACGCGGAGAACCGGGACGACTTCGTGCGCGGGGTGCTGGACATCCTGGGCGTCGAACCCGAGGTGATCACCGGCGACCAGGAGGCCGAGCTGTCCTTCACCGGCGCCACCAGGGAACTGATCGCGGGCGACGGCCTCGCCCGCCCCTTCCTGGTGGTCGACATCGGCGGCGGCTCCACGGAGTTCGTGGTCGGCGACGACCATGTCCGCGCCGCCCGCTCGGTCGACGTCGGCTGCGTCCGGATGACGGAACGCCATCTGGTGACGGACGGCGTGGTGAGCGACCCGCCCACCGGGGAGCAGATCGCCGCCATGAAGGCGGACATCGAGGCCGCGCTTGACCTGGCGGAGGAGACCGTCCCGCTGCGCGAGGCGCGCACGCTGGTCGGACTGGCCGGTTCGGTGACGACGGTCTCCGCGATCGACCAGGACCTGCCCGCCTACGACTCCGCCGCGATCCACCACTCCCGCGTCTCCCACACCCGGGTCCGCGAGATCACCGACCGGCTGCTGCACTCCACCCACGACGAGCGGGCCGCCGTCCCGTCGATGCACCCGGGCCGGGTCGACGTGATCGCCGCGGGCGCCCTGGTCCTGCTGTCGATCATGGACCGCACCGGCGCGCCGGAGGTCGTGGTGAGCGAACACGACATCCTGGACGGCATCGCCTGGTCCCTGGCCTGACCGCCTACAGGTTGCGGTACACGTCCCGGCGGTCGCCCACCTTGACGTCGAGGACGACGAGTTCACCATCGTTGATCTGGTAGGCGACCCGGTAGCTTCCGACCCGGAGCCGGTAGAGCCCGGACGGGCCGGTGAGCTTCTTGACGTCGGCGTCCTCGCGGTACGGGTCGTCACCGAGCGCGGTCAGCGCGGTCAGGATGCGCATGGCGTCGGGCCGGCTGACGGCCCGGAGCTGCCGCTGTGCCGCCGTGGTGAACCGGAAGGCGTACTTCACGCCGCATCGCCGTCCTGCTCGGTGAACAGGTCTGCCAGCAGTTCCGCCATCGTCACGGTGGGACCGCCCTCGGCCAGGACCGCTTCGGCTTCGCGCGCCAGCATGACGTCGGCCGCTTCCTCCAGCGCTTCGAAGTCCGCGATCGGGACCACGGCCGCCACCGGAGCGCCGTTGCGCGTGATGACGGTCGCCATGCCTGCCTCGGCCCGGTTGATGTGGTCGGCGAGGTGTGCGCGGGCTTCCCGCACGGTCACGGTGTTCTCAGTCATACAGTCAGTGTACGCGCCTGCGTGTACACCTATTCTGGCTCGGTTCGGGCGTCGCGTTCATGGGCGATGGTCGAGGGCATCTCCTGGCCCCGGCGCACCACTTCCCGGCCCCCCGAACCCCCTCCCCTGAGCGCCCCCGACCGGCGTATGAGCGCAGTTCCGGGGTGTTTTCCGGGGTCCGCCCGGTGCCCTCGCGGAAAAGTTCGTGAAGTTCTTCACAAGGAAATGGGCTGTGTCGAGGGGCCAACCGGCCCTGGAGCGGCTGTCCGGGGGCTCACCCGGGGTGCCGGGGCGTTCGGGTGGGTGTTTCGGGGGGGGTTTCCCAGCCCGTCCGGGGGCCCGTCCGAAGGGCTGGTCCGACGGATTCCGCAGGGGCGGACGAGCAGCTCACGAGGCATTGACAACGGTCCGGCGGGGACCCGGGTTCCCTTTCCGCGCCATGATGTGGATCACGCGGGCCGCGCAGTGTAGCAGAGGGTGCGCCGATGCTTGTGAAGGGGCGCACGAGGTACCCCCCTCATCCCGGTGGATACTCAAGGCATGAGCACCACGGAGCGTCCCAGGATTCTCGTAGTAGGCGGTGGGTACGTCGGCCTGTACGCGGCCCGGCGCATCCTGAAGAAGATGCGCTACGGCGAGGCGACCGTCACGGTCGTCGACCCGCGGTCCTACATGACCTATCAGCCCTTCCTCCCCGAGACCGCCGCCGGCAACATCTCCCCGCGCCATGTCGTGGTGCCGCTGCGGCGTGTGCTGCCCAAGGCGGAGGTGCTCACCGGCCGGGTCACCAGCATCGACCAGGACCGCAAGGTCGCCGCCATCGCGCCCCTGGTCGGCGAGGCGTACGAGCTGCCCTTCGACTATCTGGTGATCGCGCTCGGCGCGGTCTCCCGGACCTTCCCGATCCCCGGCCTCGCCGAGCAGGGCATCGGCATGAAGGGCATCGAGGAGGCCATCGGCCTGCGCAACCACGTGCTGGAGCAGCTGGACAAGGCCGACTCCACCACCGACGAGGAGATCCGCCGCAAGGCGCTCACCTTCGTCTTCGTCGGCGGCGGCTTCGCGGGCGCGGAGACCATCGGCGAGGTCGAGGACATGGCCCGGGACGCGGCCAAGTACTACACCAGCGTGTCCCGCGAGGACATGCGGTTCATCCTGGTCGACGCCGCCGACAAGATCCTGCCCGAGGTCGGGCCGAAGCTCGGCGCGTACGGCAAGGAGCACCTGGAGAGCCGGGGCGTCGAGGTCTACCTCTCCACCTCCCTGGACTCCTGCGTCGACGGCCATGTCGTGCTCAAGAACGGCCTGGAGGTCGACTCGAACACGATCGTGTGGACGGCCGGCGTCAAGCCCAACCCGGCGCTCGCCCGCTACGGTCTGCCGCTCGGACCGCGCGGCCATGTCGACACCGCCGCCACCCTCCAGGTGCAGGGCACCGACTACATCTGGGCCGCGGGCGACAACGCCCAGGTGCCGGACCTGGTCGGCCGCAAGGCCGGCAACCCCAACGCCTGGTGCCCGCCCAACGCCCAGCACGCGCTGCGCCAGGCCAAGGTGCTCGGCGACAACGTGGTCTCCGGTATGCGGGGCTTCCCGCAGAAGGAGTACAGCCACGCCAACAAGGGCGCGGTCGCGGGCCTCGGTCTGCACAAGGGCGTCGCGATGATCGTCATGGGCAAGATGAAGATCAAGCTCAAGGGCCGGCTCGCCTGGTACATGCACCGCGGCTACCACGGTCTGGCGATGCCGACCTGGAACCGCAAGATCCGGGTCTTCGCCGACTGGACGCTCGGTATGTTCCTCAAGCGCGAGGTCGTCGCCCTCGGCGCCATGGAGAACCCCCGCGAGGAGTTCTACGAGGCCGCCAAGCCCGCCCCCGCCCCGGTCGCCAAGACCGAGGAGCCGGCCAAGGCGTCCTGACCCGGCCGGCCGGGTCAGGACAGCCGACCCCGGTCAGCCATAGAGAGCCACCTCCCGAAGGGGCCGTCCGCCATCCGTGGTGCGGACGGCCCCTTCGGCGTTCCCCCACCCGGCCCCTTGGGCATCTCCCCGCCCGCCGATCTGACGGATCAGCAGGTGAAAGATGGGGAGTACAGGTGTTTTGCCCAGTCGTGACGCGCGTTGGGGACTGCGCGGGCGCGTCCCAGGTGTTTACGTGGACAGAGACATCCGCGATCACTCGTCACGGAGGTGCGCCATGGCCCACGCCGCGCCGCGGCTGAAGGGACTGCTGGAACAGGTGCTCGCAGCACCGCTTCCCGTGCGTATCCGCGCATGGGACGGCTCGGAGGCCGGGCCGCCGGACGCGCCATTGCTGGTCGTCCGCGACCGCCGAGCGCTGCGCAGACTGCTGTGGAAACCGGGCGAACTGGGCCTGGCCCGCGCCTGGGTGTCCGGCGACCTGACCGTCGAGGGCGATCTGTACCGGGCGCTGGAACTGCTCGCCGGACAGATCTGGGAACGGGACGAGGACGACCGTACGCTCGCCCAGGCGCTGCGCGATCCCCAGGTGCGCACGGCCGTGCGCGGACTGGTCCGGCTCGCCGGGCCCGCGCTGCCGCCCCCGCCGCCCCACGAGGAGATCCGCCGCCCCCGCCATCTGCACACCCGCCGCACCGACCGCCGCGCCATCAGCCACCACTACGACGTCGGCAACGACTTCTACGAGCTCGTCCTCGGCCCGTCGATGGTGTACTCCTGCGCCTACTGGGAGCAGGGCGGGACGCTGGAGGACGCCCAGCGCGACAAGCTCGAACTGATCTGCGAGAAGCTCGCCCTCAGACCCGGCCAGCGGCTGCTGGACGTCGGCTGCGGCTGGGGCTCGATGGTGCTGCACGCGGCCCGCGAGCACGGGGTCACCGCCGTCGGCGTCACCCTCTCCCAGGAGCAGGCCGCCTACGCCCGCAAGCGGATCGCCGACGAGGGCCTCACCGACCAGGTCGAGATCCGCGTCCAGGACTACCGGGACGTCCAGGACGGCCCGTACGACGCCATCTCCTCCATCGGCATGGCCGAGCATGTGGGCGCCGAGCGCTACCGGGAGTACGCCGCCGACCTGTACGCGCTGCTGCGCCCCGGCGGACGGCTGCTCAACCACCAGATCGCCCGCCGTCCGCAGGGCGACGAGGGTTCCTATCATGTGGACGCGTTCATCGACGCCTATGTGTTCCCGGACGGTGAGCTGGCCCCCGTCGGCACCACCGTCACCCAGCTGGAGCGGGCCGGGTTCGAGGTGCGGGACGTGGAGTCGCTGCGGGAGCACTACGCCCTCACCCTGCGCCGCTGGGTGGCCAATCTGGAGGCGGGCTGGGACCAGGCCGTCAAGCTGACCAGCCCCGGCCGGGCCCGGGTCTGGCGCCTCTACATGGCGGCCTCGGCCCTGGCCTTCGAACGCAACCGGATCGGCGTCAACCAGATCCTGGCCGTGAAGACCCCGGACGCCGGTACGGCGGGCCTGCCGCTGCGCTCCCGCACCTGGCACGCGTGACACCTCACGACTGACGTCTCACGAGGGACGTCTCACGGCTGACGTCTTACGACGGACGGAGAAGGGCCCCGTCTCCCGGGGGGAGGGTGACGGGGCCCTTCGGTCGTGGAGCCGGGCGGACCGGCGCCGCGGCTACTCCGACTTGATCGCGGACAGCATGTTCAGCCGGGCCGCCCGGCGGGCCGGCCACAGCGCGGCCAGCACCCCGACCGCCGCGGCCAGCAGCAGGAACAGCGCCATCCGGTCCCACGGCAGGACCAGCTCGTACGTCGACATCCGGGCGCCGATCAGCTGTCCGGCCGCCCAGCCGAAGAACACCCCGAGTCCGATGCCGAGCACCCCGCCGAACAGGGAGATCAGCAGGGACTCCAGCCGGACCATCCGCTTGACGCCCTTGCGGTCAAGGCCGATCGCGCGGAGCATCCCGATCTCCTGCGACCGCTCGAAGACCGACATGGCCAGGGTGTTGATGACCCCGAGGACCGCCACGATCACGGCCATGGCGAGCAGCGCGTACAGCATGTTCAGCATGAGGGTGAACATGCTGGCGATCTCGTTGGACAGATCCTGCTTGTCCTGGACCTTGATGGCCGGGTTCGAGCCGAGGGCCTCCTCCAGCCGGTCCTTGGTGGCGTCCGAGACCCCGCCGTCCGTGGCGACCATGACCAGCATGTCGTCGGGGGCGCTCTGGTGGGGGGCCAGGGTCCCGGCGTCCAGGATGATCCCGTTGAACATCTCGTTGGGCTCGTACACCCCGGCGACCGTCAGCTGCTGCTTCTCGCCGTCCTCGTAGTGGACGTCGAACGTCGAGCCGGCCTTCCAGCCGTACTGGTCGGCGATGTCGGTGTCGACGACGACATCGGTGCCGTCGACGGTGAAGGTGCCGTTGTCGACCGGGAACTCGGTGAGGTCGCCGAAGGTCTTCCCATCGACGCCGGTGAGGTACTCGGTCTCGCCGTCGATCTGGGCGGGCGCGTTGCGCATCGGGCTGGTGGCGGTGACGCCCTCGGTGTCGCGCAGGGTCCGCTCGACCTCCGGGGACAGCTCGTTGCCGTTGGCCATGGAGATGACGTAGTCGGCGCGGATCGCCTCACCGGCCATCTTGTCGATGGACTTCTGGAGGCTGCCCGCCATCACCGTCATGCCGGTGATCAGGGTCAGGCCGATCATCAGCGCGGAGGCGGTGGCCGCGGTGCGGCGCGGGTTGCGCACCGAGTTCTGCCGGGCGAGCTTGCCCGACACCCCGAAGACCCGCATCAGGGGGGACGCGGCGGCGATCAGCGGACGGGACAGCAGCGGGGTCAGGATGAACACCCCGATGATCAGCAGTCCCGCGCCCAGACCCATCGGACCCTGGCCGTCGGAGCCGTCCATGCCGGTCGCGGCGATCACGACCGCCACCCCGGCGGCGGCGAACAGCGCGCCGATCGTGTTGCGCAGCACCAGCGACTTGGTGGTCGCCTGGGCGTGCACACTGCTCATCGCGGCGACCGGCGGGATCCTCGCCGCGCGGCGGCCGGGCAGCCAGGCCGCCAGCATGGTGATGACGATGCCGACCCCGAGGGCGAGCAGGACCGTACCGGAGGTGATCACCAGCGGACCGGCCGGGACGGTGACGTCCAGCGAGCCCATCAGGGCGCGCAGTCCGGCGCCGATGCCGACGCCCGCGACCAGACCGGCGATGCCCGCGACCGTGCCCACCACGAACGCCTCGATCAGCACCGAGCGGGTGACCTGGCGGCGCGAGGCGCCGACCGCGCGCATCAGGGCCAGCTCCTTGGTGCGCTGGGCGACCAGCATGGTGAAGGTGTTGGCGATGATGAACGTGCCCACGAACAGCGCGATACCGGCGAACGCCAGCATGCCCTGGCGCAGACCGCTCATCATGGCCGAGATGCTCTCGGCCTGCTCGTCGGCCATCTGCTCACCGGTCTTGACCTCCACCAGGTCCGAGGGCAGCGCCTTGTCCAGCGCGCTCTTCAGCGCCGCCTGGCTCACCCCGGGCTCGGCGCCGACGTCGATCTGGTCGTACGTGCCCTTCTTGCCGAACAGCTCCTGCGCGGACGCGGTGTCGAACAGGGCGAGGCTGCCGCCCGCGGCGACATTGCCGTCGTCGGTGGTGAAGATGCCCGTGATACGGGGCTCCAGGACCGGGCCGTCGATGGACATCCGGATGGTGTCGCCGACCTGGTAGCCGCCGCGCTTCGCGGTCTCGGAGTCGATCAGGATCTCGTCGGTGCCGCTCGGCACGGCGCCGTCGACCAACGGGTAGCGGGGATCGTCGGTGCCCCAGTAGTTGCCGCCCTGGGACTGGAAGCCGCCGCCGATCAGCTTGCCGTCCTTGTCGGCGAGGGCGGTGAAGCCGGTGACGACACCGGTCGCGGAGGCGACGCCGGGCGCCCGCCCGCTGTCCTCCAGCATGGCCTGGGTCAGCTCGGGCGTGCTGCCGACCCGGTCGCCCTCGGACTCCTGGTGCTTGGCGGTCACGGCGACGTCGACCTGGTCGAAGCCCTTGGCGGAGCTGTTCTGCAGGGCGGTGGACAGGGTGTTGGTGAAGACCAGGGTTCCCGAGACGAAGGCCACGCCGAGCATCACGGCGAGGACGGTCATCAGGAGTCTGGCCTTGTGCGCGGTCACATTGCGCAAGGCGGTGCGGAACATGGCTGTCTCAGTCCAGTGGGTACGGTCCGATGGGGGTGGGGGGCGACCCGGAGGTCAGCTGGTGCGGCCCTTGGCGTCGAACTGCTTCATACGGTCGAGCACCGCGTCGGCCGACGGCCCGTACAGTTCGTCCACGATCCGGCCGTCGGCCAGGAAGATGACCCGGTCCGCGTAGGCCGCGGCCACCGGGTCGTGGGTCACCATCACCACGGTCTGGCCCAGCTCGCGCACCGAGTTGCGCAGAAAGCCCAGCACCTCGGCGCCGGAGCGGGAGTCGAGGTTTCCGGTGGGCTCGTCGCCGAAGATGATCTCGGGGCGGGAGGCCAGCGCGCGGGCCACGGCGACGCGCTGCTGCTGGCCGCCGGAGAGCTGGGAGGGGCGGTGACCGAGCCGCCCGGACAGCCCGATCATCTGGATCACCCGGTCCACCCACTGCTTGTCGGGCTTACGGCCGGCGATGTCCATCGGCAGCGTTATGTTCTCCAGCGCGGTCAGCGTGGGCAGCAGGTTGAACGCCTGGAAGATGAAGCCGATCTTGTCCCGGCGCAACTTGGTGAGCTGCTTGTCCTTCAGCGAACCCAGCTCGGTCTCCCCGATCCGCACGGACCCGGAGGAGAAGGTGTCCAGCCCGGCCACACAGTGCATCAGGGTGGACTTGCCGGACCCGGAGGGGCCCATGATCGCGGTGTACTCGGCCTGGCGGAACTCGACGGAGACCCGGTCCAGGGCGACCACCTGGGTCTCGCCCTCCCCGTAGATCTTCGACAGATCCGTGGCGCGGGCCGCGGCGGTCGTGGGCCGGGCGATGGGTGTCGTGGTCACGGGAGGGTGCTCCTGTCGGGACGGTTTCGAGGACACGTCCATCGTCCCGAGCACTTCGGGCCATGTAGTCAACCGCTGCTCCCGTTCCACGGCCCCTCTGCGGTCGGACCGGGGGCCCGGCGTGTCATACCTCGGGATGAGGGGCGCCCCCGACGCGTGGTAGGGCGCCGGAGCCGCCCGCCCGGGGCGGACACGGGCCGCCCGCGCGGAGCGCACGGCTCCCGGGCGACCGGGAGCGCTCACGGAGAGGGCCGGGAACGCATCCACTCGGACGGTGAAATTCCGTCATTCCGCATGCGCGGTCCGTGATCGTCCGAAAGGCTGGTGGCAAGTGCTGATGGCCTATTTTGCGGTCTGATGCTCCCTCAGACGTCAATAAAATAAGACAACATCGGTCCGCTCGTCCGCTGTTCGGGGGACGTACCCCGATAGGCTCGGAGCCTCGATGCGGAGCCCTCGGCCTGCCCGGATGGTGGAATGCAGACACGGCGAGCTTAAACCTCGCTGCCCCTCGCGGGCGTACCGGTTCAAGTCCGGTTCCGGGCACATCGCTGTCCACGGCGTCTGACCAGCGAACAGGCTGGCGGGCGCCGTCGTTCTTTGCTGCGGCGTCTGGGTACGTTTGCGGCATCCCCACTTGAAGGAGAGCGCGGTGGCCCAGTATCTGACCGTTCTGACCACGACCGACAGCGCCGAGAAGGCACAGAGCCTGGCCGCCGGGGCGGTGGAAGCGAGGGTGGCGGCATGTGCCCAGATCGAGGGGCCGGTCACGAGTGTCTACCGCTGGGACGGAGCGATGCAGGCCGACCAGGAATGGCGAGTGCTCTACAAGACCACTGTGGAGCGCTATCCGGCGCTTGAGGCCCACATCAGGACCGCACACGACTACGACACACCGGAGATCATCGCGACGCCGGTGACACAGGGCAGCGCCGACTATCTGGCGTGGGTGAGCGCGGAGACGACCGAGGGGTGATCAGGCGGCGAGCGCGGTGCGGATGCTCTCCGTCAGATCTCGCGCCGCACGGTCCTTCGGCGGGAGCAACTTGGCCAGAGACGCAAGCCGTTGCCGTCCCATCGTCGTCGGTGTGTCTACCGCAGCCTGCACAAATCGGTGCCCGACGGCTACGGCTTGTTCCACATCTCCGGAGGCCAGGTACCCGTTCGCCACATCGGCCAGGACAGCGATCCGGACCTTGGAGTCATCTTCCCCGAGGTGTGTGAGGGCGTCTTGAGCCGTTTGCTCCAAGTTGCGGTGCTGAAGCCGGGAGTAGGTGGAGAGCATCAGTGAGTCCAGACGAGGGCGGCCGTAGAAGCGGACCCACGCTTGCTCTGCGCCTGGATCGGCGTAGTCGAAGGCGGTGGTGGACCGTTCCAGGGCGCGCACAGCTCCATCACTGTCTCCGAGTAAGGCGGCTTCCTCAGCCTCCCGGCCGGCCAGCCAAGAACGAGCCGAGGCATAACCGGGGCCTCGGACATGCTCCTGGGCTGATGACAGCATGGCGCGTGCCTTCTCTGCTGGAAGCGCGTAGGAGGCATAGCCAAGGGCAAGGGCGACAACTGCCGGATGTCCGGCCTCCCGACCAGCGAGTGCGGCCGTCTGGTAGTAGTTTCTGGCCTGCTCTAGGTCGCCGGTGTCGAAGGCTGCCCAGCCCGCGAGCGCGGCGGTCTCGCCAGCCGCGACGGTCAACGCCATGCGATGAGTCCCGGACCGAGGAATGAGCGCTGTGAGGGTGTCCAAGTGCGCCCCGAGCTGCTGGGCCAGCTTCTTGGCAGGGAGATGGTGTTCGGTGACGAAGAGCTCGGCGGTCTTCTTGACCAGCGCTTCACTGGTCCGGCTGTCGACGGACGGTCCGGCGACGGCTGCGGCGAGCCTTCCCCATGGTTCGGTGGCGATCCCTGCGGCGAGCACCGAGAGACCGAACTCGCGTCGATCCACGTCCTCCTCCTCGTCCTCGGCCAGTAGTTCCGATGTTGACATGAGCCGCCGATGGCGGCGACTGGCTGCCACGGCCCGCTGGACGTCTTCGACGGAGAGCCCGTAACCGGCGGCGATCATCCCGTGGAACACGGGAGTGGGGAGGCGCTTCTCGGTCTCCCACCGTTTCAGGTTGTCCGGGTCGAAGACTTCACCGCTGACCTGTGCCAGGTGCTCGGCCTGCTCGCACCGCGAGCGTCCCGCGTCCTTGCGCAGGTCGCGCAGCAGGCTGCCGATGCCCTCCGGACTCACCATGAGCTGCCCTCAAGTGTCGTCACTGATACCGGAATCCATCCTGGCCCCGAACCTGGCCCCCTGCCGGAGAATGCACCCTTTTCCGGCCCTCCCGGGTGACAAGGAACAGGAGTTGGCTGGTTGCGTGCCCGCTGCTCCGCGGCTGGACACGGTTTCCGCAGCTCTAAGGAGTCGCCGTGTACGAACGTTTTCAGATCTCCCCGAGATCGGTGGCGGAGGACGGTGCCGCCGTGCTCTCCAAGGTCCTGCCTCGTACGCCGGACTCCGTTCCGGTCGCCCGGCATCTCGTCCGGGACTTCCTCGCGGACGAGGACGGCACCCCGATGATCGACGCGGCCGAGTCCGTGGTCGCCGAACTGGTCGGCAACGCGGTGCGGCACGCGCGCGGGGACCTGATCCGGGTGACCGTGCGGGAGATCTCCCCGACCGGCGTACGCGTGGCCGTGATCGACAAGAGCCGCGAGTTACCGGTGCTCCGTACTCCGGCCGCCGATGCTCTCAGCGGCCGGGGCCTGGTCATCGTGGATTCCGTCGCCCGGCAATGGGGGGTCGACCGTCTGCCGTGGGGGAAACGGGTCTGGGCCGACCTGGAGTGCGAGGAATCACGGGTGACGGAGGTCCCGCAGCTCGCTACCGCGAGGGCCCAGACGATCTACGTGCTCCTGGTGTGTGTGCTGGCCGCCGTGGTCTTCGCGTCCGCCGCGGCTGACCAGTCGTAGCCGGTGGCCGGAATCCATTCGCTCACGGAAATCGGGAAGCCCGAGGAGAGTCCCATGACCAGTGCTTCCGTCCGTCCCGCGCCCCGCGTGGCCGAGGTCTTCGTGCACGCCGTGGTCCAGATCCATCAGGCCGCCGCGGAGATCTGGCCCGGCGTACCCGTCCGGCTGGAGGCAGCCCGCACCAAGCTCCGCGGCGCCTATCCGGCCGTACGCGGTGTCCCCGCCCAGCCGCTCCCCTCCCGGAGGAACCCGTGACAACGCACGCCGTACGCCTCGCCGTCGCCGACGCCACCACGACCGTCATGTCCCTCGACCAGGCCGTCACGGACTGGACGGCCCGCTACTTCGGCCCCTGGTGGAACGCCGTTGAGGTGCCACCGGAGAGCGTGGGCACGGGGCTCGCCGTGGTCGCGGGCGTCCATCCGAGCCGGTACAAGGAGCTGGCACTCGGGGCGGTACAGGCGCCCCATAGGAGCGTCGAGTACGCCAAGGCCCAGCACCTTGTCACCCATGACCCCTCTTCCAACGTGATCCGCGCCTTCTGCCCGGAGCACCAGCTCTGCTACCGGTCCGAACCGGACCGTGGCCAGTTGCACATCGTCGGCTGCGACACCGGACCGGTCGCCACCGCCACCGCCCGTCTCGCGCGGGAGATGGTGCGTGGTGCCCTGCTGCGCGACGGGTGGGCGGTGCTCCACGCGTCGGCCGTCGTCGGCCGGGACGGCGGGACGATCCTGGCCTTCGGGCAGAAGGGGGCGGGCAAGACGACCACCGCGCTCGCGCTGGCCGCCTGCGGCGGGCTGCGGCTCCTCGCCAACGACCGTGTGTTCGTCCGGCCGCGCCCCGACGGCGAGGCCGGGATCGACGTCCTTCCCTGGCCGTCCGCCGCCGCCGTCGGCCTCGGCCTCCTGGACGCCCTGAACTGGTTCGACCTCGCCCAGAAGCGGCTGCGCGACGGCGAGCGGCTGCACCCGACCCAGCACGAGAAGGTGACCTCCGCGCTGCTCGCCGGGGACCGGACGCCGCTGTGGGACAACGGCCGGGAGCTGAAGGCACAGGTCTTCCCCGACCAGTTCGACCGCTGGTTCGGCCTGCCGCTGGCGACGTCCGGCGAGGCCGCCGCTCTCGTCTTCCCACGCGTCGAGGCCGGTGCCGCTCCCGCCGAGGAGACAACGGTCCGGGCGCTGACCGGGCATGACTTCATGAGCGGTACGACCGAGGACCGGTACCCGGACGTGTTCGAGCTGGCCCTGGTCGACGGCGGCGGCATCGAACAGACCCGTCAGGAGGTCGCCCGGCGCCTCGGGCGCCTGCCGCACCACTCGGTGGTCCTCGGCCACGACGTGTCGGCGAACGCCGACTTCCTGACCAAGCTCATGCCGGTCTGACGAGGTGGGAGCGCCGGGCGGTGAAGGTTCGTTTCCGGCGCTCTCCCTACCTCTTGGGGCACGGCCTGTGCCCCACTGTGCTCCGCCTGTCGCACGACGTGTCGGACGGAAGGGGACGCCCAGTAATTTCTGCCGGGCGTTCCGGATTCCAGATCCTGGATTCCGCATCCGCATCTCTGATGTCTGATGCCTGAAAGGTGCGAACAGGTGAAGTTGAAGCGAGCACTGGCGGGGCTGGGGCTCACCGGCGCGATTGTCGCCGGGACCCTGGCGATGACCGCGACTCCGGCTGCGGCGGCGTACAACCGATACGTCGACACCTACGCCAACATGTACGAATGCCAGTCGGCGGCGGACTGGTACAACCGGCATCCCCTCTCCGGGCACTACTTCTACTGCTCCGCCCGCCCCGACGGCGGCGGCAACCTCTGGGAGTACGTCCCGTAGGCGGCGGTGGTCCGCGGATCGAGAACGGTACGGCGTGGACGCGTTCCGGCGTCCACGCCGTCGTTCGTCTTCAGCACCTGGATGGCGGAACTCCGTGACATCGGAGAGCGGCTGCTGCGGCTGACCGCGCTCACCCGGCTCACCGACGGCCCGCCCGCCGAGGGCGAGGGGGGTATCCGGAGACCATGGGTGACGGCGTGCTCGCGGGGGCGCCCTCTGCTGATCTCTCCTTTACGGATCGTTTGGGTATCGGAACGGTCATAGAAGGTCCCCCGCCACTGGCGGGAATCACTCACGCGCGTAGCGTGTTCCTCACCATGGCAAGGGAAAGATCCTCCCCAGGCACTAGGGTCATACTTTTGCCTTTCCATTACTCTTGAGGCCAAGGCCACGCAGTGTGGCCATGGAGGAGTGAAATGAGGAGCAGCAACCCGGTCTTCTCGCGACGGGGGTTCAGCCGCGACAACGGCTACGCGGGCTTCAACGCCCAGCCGCAGGCCGGGGGCGCAGCAGTAGGCACGCAGGGCAACCCGTACGCCCAGCCCGGCGCCGCAGCCAACCCGTACGCGACGAACCCGTACGCCCAGCAGGGTGTGCAGGGCGCGCCGCCGCAGGCCCCGGCCAGCACCGACCGGATGACGATGGACGACGTCGTCATGCGCTCGGCCATGACGCTCGGCACGGTCGTCGTCGGCGCCGTCCTCGCGTGGGCCCTGCTGCCGGTCTCGTCCAGCAGCTACGGTCTGGCGATCGGCGCCGCGCTCATCGCCTTCGTCCTGGCGATGGTCCAGTCCTTCAAGCGCAACGCCTCACCCGCGCTGATCCTGTCCTACGCCGCGTTCGAGGGTGTCTTCCTCGGCGTCTTCAGCGAGATGTTCAACTCCCGCTGGTCCGGCGCGCCCTTCCAGGCCGTGCTCGGCACGATGGCGGTCTCCGTCGCCACCCTGCTGATCTACAAGGCCGGCTGGATCCGGGTCACCGCCCGCTACGCGCGCATCGGTATGGCCATCGCCATCGCGTTCGTGCTGGTCATGGCGGTGAACCTGCTGCTGGTCGCGTTCGGCGTCGCCGACGACGGCGGACTGCGCAGCATGGGCCCGCTCGGTGCGATCGTCGGTATCTTCGCGATCATCCTCGGCGCGTTCTTCCTCACCCTCGACTTCAAGCAGATCGAGGACGGCATCGCGTACGGCGCTCCGCGCAGCGAGTCCTGGCTGGCCGCGTTCGGTCTGACCATGACCCTGGTGTGGATCTACATCGAGATGCTGCGGCTGGTCGCGATCTTCAGCGGCGACGACTGACCGGTTCCGTCCGAGTGACGGGATCTGAGTGACGAGCAGGGCCCCGGGGTGATCCCGGGGCCCTTTCGCATGCTCGGCGCTCAGAAGAACTTGCGCGCGGCCCTCCTCAGGTCGTACTCGTGAATGATCGCCTTGGCGTGGCCGTACGCCAGATTGTGTTCATGGCGCAGCCAGCTGACCTTCTCCTCGAAGCGGATGAGAGCCGGGCCGTCCTCGACGGTGCGCAGCCAGTCGGCGACTTCACGACCGGTGCAATGGGGGATGCGGGCGAGCAGGTTGCGATGGGTTTCCTCGGAGAAGACTTGGGACATCGGCGCCTCCGGACGCAATCAGGTGTAAGCCGGTCCTTCAGGTCACCGTGCCTGAGCGTTGGTCCGTTGGCAACAGTCCCGGTACGGCGCGTACGCTCGCCGCGTGGTTGATACGACACCGCTGACCCAGGCCGTGGATCACTTCGCCGACCGGTTGAGGGCGGCTCCGCAGAGCCGTCTCCAGCGGGGGGCTGCCGCCGAGGCGCTGGGGTTGGCCAGGGAGTTGGCGCGGTGGGCGCAGTCGGTGGAGGCGCCGGGGGTCGAGCCTCGGGTGATGCCGGATGCCGGGATGTTCGCCGCGGCGGATCAGGTGACTGTTGCCGGGCGGGATCTGGCGATGGTGTTGCGTAGTGCGGGGGAGGTGGAGGCGGCGGTCGGGAAGGTGCGGGAGGCTCAGGGGCGGGCCGGGGTGTGACGGGTGTTCCCGGGGGCCGTCGGGTGCGGGTGCGTTGTGGCTTGTCGCGCAGTTCCCCGCGCCCCTTGGGGAGTGGGGCAGCCCGTCGTTCTCAGAGTGCGGGCGCGTCGTGGCTGGTCGCGCAGTTCCTCCCCCAGAGGGGGTACCCCCAGCGCCCCAAAAAGCCTTGGCCGTCCGGCCGTGTCGAGAGGGCCCCGCGCCCCGGAAAAAGCCTTGGCTGTTCGGCGGCGCCGAATGGTTTCCGGGTCTCCCGGACTACAAGGACGCGATGACGCGGTCCGCCAGGATGTATACCGTTTCCTCGCCGCACTGGAATGTGAGGGTGTACGCGCCCGCGATGCCCGAGCCGCCCAGCAGGTGGGGGATCTCGCCGGAGTGCAGGGCGGTCGCCAGGCGTTCCGCGGTCTCGCGGTGGCCCGGGGTCATGCACAGGGTGGTGCCGTCGGCGAAGACATAGACGTCCAGCGTGCCCAGCGGGCCGGGGCGGACATCGGTCAGTTCGACGCGCTCCGCGGCGAGCCCCTCCAGCGTGGTCACCGTACGCTCGTGGTCGCCCACGACCGGTGACGGGACCGGGGTGAAGTCCGGGTGGGAGGGGTGGCGGCGGCGGGCCGCGGCCAGTTCGGGGGAGTCCGCGGGGTAGTCGCGCGGGTGGTCGTCGGCCTCCGGCGCCGGTTCGGTGACCGGCTCCAGCGCGTCGAGGCCCGCGAAGTCGGCGGGACGGGGCAGGAACGGCTCGTTGTCGCCGAGGCCCAGCAGCGAGGGCGCGTCGGCGGCGTCACGGGCCTCCTGGGCGGCCCAGAAGGCGCGCGCCTCGGCGAGTTCCCGCTCGCGCTCCTCGGCGAGGGCCTCCGCGACGGCGGCCCGTATCTCATCGGTGTCGGCCGCCGGACGGGCCGCGGGCACCAGACCGCGGGCGGCACCGCCCTCGGCGAGATCCTGATGCAGGGCCGCGACCTGGCGGCGCAGCTGTATGAGGGTGCGCAGGACGGCGACGCCCACGGCGCCGGTGGCGGCCGTGGTGACCAGCAAAGCGATCGGCATGGCGCTCACTGACGTACTCCCGGTTCAAAGTCGACCCCCGACTTCCTACATCAGCTTGATGGGTGAACTAACCAGCTGTCAGTGCGTAACGTCACGAAACGGACAGGACTTTGGACCCGCGGTTTATCGATTCAACGCGCTGACCAGCGGTGATTCCTGAGACGGGGGAGATAGGTCACATCCTGAGGAGGATTGGATCACAAATCGGCCCAGAACTCCGGAGATTGCCGGGTTCTGGGCCGATGAGTGACGTTAAGTGCCTTTGGGGTTACGCAGTGATTTCGGGATAGGGCCGAATTCCCGGGAATTCGGTCAGCTGAGCCGCTCGATGACCATCGCCATGCCCTGGCCGCCGCCGACGCACATGGTCTCCAGGCCGAACTGCTTGTCGTGCCACTGGAGGGAGTTGATCAGCGTGCCGGTGATCCGGGCGCCGGTCATGCCGAAGGGGTGGCCCACGGCGATGGCGCCGCCGTTGACGTTCAGCTTCTCCAGCGGGATGCCCAGCTCCTGGTAGGAGGGGATCACCTGGGCGGCGAACGCCTCGTTGATCTCCACCAGGTCGATGTCGTCGATGGTGAGACCCGCGCGGCGCAGCGCCTGCCGGGACGCCTCCACCGGGCCGAGGCCCATGATCTCGGGGGAGAGCCCGGAGACACCGGTCGACACGATCCGGGCCAGCGGGGTCAGGCCCAGCTCGCGCGCCTTGGTGTCGGACATGACGACCACGGCGGCGGCGCCGTCGTTCAGCGGACAGCAGTTCCCGGCGGTGACCAGTCCGTCGGGGCGGAAGACCGGCTTCAGGCCCCGCACGCCCTCCAGGGTCACGCCGGGGCGCGGACCGTCGTCCTTGCTGACGACCGTGCCGTCCGGGAGCGTCACCGGGGTGATCTCCCGCTCCCAGAAGCCGTCCTTGATCGCCTGCTCGGCGAGATTCTGCGAGCGGACGCCGAACTCGTCCATCTCCTCCCGGCTGATCCCCTTGGCGCGGGCCAGGTTCTCCGCGGTCTGGCCCATCGCGATGTACGGGTCCGGGGTCAGCCCGTCCTCGCGCGGGTCGTGCCAGGTGGAGCCGGTCGACTCGGCGGTCGCGACGGTACGGGCCTCCGCCTCCGCGAAGAGCGGGTTGTGGGTCTCGGGCAGCGAGTCCGAGTTGCCCTTGGCGAACCGGGAGACCGTCTCCACGCCCGCCGAGATGAAGACATCGCCCTCGCCCGCCTTGATGGCGTGCAGCGCCATCCGGGAGGTCTGGAGGGAGGAGGAGCAGTAGCGGGTGATCGTGCAGCCGGGGAGGTGGTCCATGCCCAGCTGTACGGCGACGATCCGGCCGAGGTTGAAGCCCTGCTCACCGCCGGGGAGGCCGCAGCCGAGCATCAGGTCGTCGATGTCCCGGGGGTCCAGCTCGGGAATCTTGGCGAGAGCCGCCTGGATGATGGCGGTGGTGAGGTCGTCCGGGCGGAGATCCTTGAGGGAGCCCTTGAAGGCGCGGCCGATGGGGGAGCGGGCGGTCGAGACGATGACGGCTTCGGGCATTTCCGGCTCCAGGGCGGGTGTGCGTACGGATGGGCGGGCCCTTCGGAAATTACCCGCCCGTAAGCCTCCGGTCACCGGTCCACCCATGTGACACGGACCGCACTTTCTAAGCGCTTGCTTGGGGTAAGGGGGGAGGAGGGGTGTGGGGGAGGGGCGCGAGGCGGCTGCAAGCCACGGCACCTCTGCAACGCAGGCCACCGCCACCCCCTAAGGGGCGCGGGGAACTGCGCGACCAGCCACACACCACCCGCACTCACCCACACTGCGCAACCCCCCACCCCCTCCCCTCGCCCCTTCACGGAGTGACCGGCGCTGCATCCTCCACCCGCACCCGCCGCCGCCGACGCCTCTTCAACAACGCCCAAGGCCCCCGAGGCCCCGTAGGCATAGCGGCAGCGACCTCCGTGCCGGCCGACGCCGCCGCCTCCGCCGCAGCCGCCGCCACCGGGAGGAACCCCTCGCTGCGGGACGCGTCCGGACGGTCCTCGTCGGCGGGCCACAGGCCCAGCGCCGCGCACACCGTCGGCAGCACCGCCATCGCCGCCGTCGCGTACCCCTCGGCCGAGGGATGGTAGTGGTCCGGCCCGAACAGCTCCCGCGGATGCGCCGCGAACTCGGGCCCGAGCAGATCGCCCAGCGACACCGTCCGCCCGCCCTGCTCCACCACCCCGATCGTCTGGGCGGCGGCCAGCTGCCGGGAGGCCCGGCGGGCGAGCCAGCGCAGCGGCTGCTGGACCGGCTCGATCGTGCCCAGGTCGGGACAGGTCCCGACCACCACCTCCGCGCCCGCCGTGCGCAGCCGCCGTACCGCCGACGACAGATGGCGGACCGACTGGGTCGGTGGCATCCGGTGGGTGACGTCGTTGGCGCCGACCATGATCACGCAGATGTCGGGGACCTGGGAGGGGTCTTCGAGGACCAGCGTCACCTGGCGGTCCAGATCGTCCGAGCGGGCGCCCGGCAGGGCCACGGTGCGCAGTCGCACCGGCCGTTCCGCGACCGCCGAGAGCCCGGAGGCCAGCAGGGCGCCCGGCGTCTCCTGGGCGCGGTGCACGCCCTGTCCGGCCGCCGTGGAATCGCCCAGGAGGGTCAGGGTGAGGGGCGGTTCGCCGGGCGTGGCGTACGACTGCCCGTACCCTCCGTCCGCGTGCGGGACATGGGACGACATGCCGTTGCCCACGTGCCGTCTGGCCAGCCGGACCTCCGCGAGCAGCAGACCGACGGTCGCCGCCCCCATCAGACCGATGCCGCCCCCGCCGAACGCCGCGCCTGCCGCGATGCGCCGGGCCACTCGTGCCCTCGACATGCTCGTCATGCCTCGCCGCCACCTCCTCCGTGCCGTACATCCACTCCTTGCCCCGTACCGACCGCTGTCCAATCTCAACAGGGAGTGAACGCCGGACCGGGGCCGTAGGCTGACGGAACCATTACGACCACACCTTTTGCAGCAACCGGAGACAACGGTGCAATTCCACGACTCGATGATCAGTCTCGTCGGCAACACCCCGCTGGTGAGGCTCAACAACGTGACCAAGGGCATCCAGGCGACCGTCCTGGCCAAGGTGGAGTACTTCAACCCGGGCGGCTCCGTGAAGGACCGCATCGCCCTGCGCATGATCGAGGCCGCCGAGAAGAGCGGAGAGCTCCGGCCGGGCGGCACGATCGTCGAGCCGACCAGCGGGAACACCGGTGTGGGTCTGGCGATCGTGGCCCAGCAGAAGGGGTACAAGTGCATCTTCGTGTGCCCCGACAAGGTGAGCACCGACAAGATCAATGTGCTGCGGGCGTACGGGGCCGAGGTGGTCGTCTGCCCCACCGCCGTGGACCCCGAGCACCCCGATTCGTACTACAACGTCTCCGACCGGCTGGTGACGGAGACGCCGGGCGCGTGGAAGCCCGATCAGTACTCCAACCCGAACAACCCCCTCTCGCACTACCACTCCACCGGGCCCGAGCTGTGGGAGCAGACCGAGGGGCGGATCACCCACTTCGTCGCCGGGGTCGGCACCGGCGGCACCATCTCCGGCACCGGGCGCTATCTCAAGGAGGCGAGCGAGGGCCGGGTCCAGGTCGTCGGCGCCGACCCCGAGGGCTCGGTCTACTCCGGCGGCTCCGGACGGCCGTACCTGGTCGAGGGCGTCGGTGAGGACTTCTGGCCGACGGCGTACGACCGGACGCTCGCGGACGAGATCGTCGCCGTGTCCGACAAGGACTCCTTCCAGATGACCCGGCGCCTCGCCAAGGAGGAAGGACTCCTGGTCGGCGGCTCCTGCGGCATGGCCGTCGTCGCGGCGCTGGAGGTGGCGCAGCGGCTCGGGCCGGACGACGTGGTGGTCGTCCTGCTGCCGGACAGCGGGCGGGGCTATCTGTCGAAGATCTTCAACGATGAGTGGATGGCCGACTACGGGTTCCTGGAGGACGCCGGGCCCAGTGCCCGCGTCGGTGATGTGCTCGTCGACAAGGAGCACGGCGCCATCCCCTCGCTGGTGCACATGCACCCGGAGGAGACCGTCGGCCAGGCCATCGAGGTGCTGCGCGAGTACGGCGTCTCCCAGATGCCCGTGGTCAAGCCGGGCGCCGGGCACCCGGACGTGATGGCGGCGGAGGTCGTCGGGTCGGTGGTGGAGCGGGAGCTGCTCGACGCGCTGTTCAACCGGCGCGCCTCGCTCGACGACCCGCTGGAGAAGCACATGTCGGCGCCCCTTCCGCAGGTCGGCTCCGGTGAGCCGGTGTCCGATCTGATGCAGGTGCTCGGCGGCGCGGACGCGGCGATCGTGCTGGTGGAGGGGAAGCCGACCGGGGTGATCGGGCGGCAGGACCTGCTGGCGTTCCTGGCGAACGCGGCGAAGTGAGCGGGGTCTGAGGCGGTACGGGTGAGGTGGCCCGGCGGGATAGCCGGGCCACCGGCTCAGGCGGTGGGGCTGCTCTTGGTGTGTTCTATGAAGTGGCCCCAGGTGTCGGAGGAGAACGTGAGGGACGGGCCCTCGGTGTTCTTGGAGTCCCGAACAGGGACGACGCCGTGAGCTGTCAGGTATTCAGGGGCCCACTCGATGCATTGTCCTTCGCCGCCGCTGTACGTGCTCCTGACCCATCGCAGGGGTCCCGTGCTGGAAATCCTGTTCATCTCGCGAGTTCCTCCATCGTTGCGCCCATCAAGGCGAGCGACTCGTGTTCAGAGAGTGCCGCCATGCGTAGCCGATCGAACATGGTGACCGCAGCACCCACTATGTGTGGTGTCTCGTCCATATGCCCGCCGTGGGTGGGCGTTTCGGTGTAGACCGCGTGGGGCTTCTCGTTCAACGAGAGCAGAGTAAAGGGCAGATGGGAGGGGGCGGCTCCAGCCGAGTAGGGGAGCACCTGAAGCGTCACATGCGGCGAACACCCGAGAACGCGGAGGTGTTCGAGCTGTCCGGCCATGACGGACGCGCCCCCCACGAGGGTCCGCAACACGGCTTCGTTGATGATGACCCAGAGCAACGGCGGATCGTCGTTCTCCAAGACGGCCTGCCGACGCATTCGCAGCTCGACGCGCTCCTTGATCTGGTCCTTCGACTCGCGGGGGAAGGCCGCGCTGATGACGGCCGCCGCGTACTCCGGTGTCTGCAACAAGCCCATCAGGAAGGTGCACGAGTAGTCAGTGACCGCGCTTGCCGATTCCTCCAGAGTTATGTACGGCACGAACCAATCCGGATGGCCCTGCTTCGCGAGCTTGTTGCGCAGCCGCCGGTAGACCCCCGGTGTCCCGGCCGCGCGGTCCATGGCGTCGGTGAATGCGGAAGAGGCGAGGACGAGCCCGTTCTCCACCTTGCTGACCTGAGCCTGCGTGTAGTGCAGCAATTCGGCGAACGCCTCTTGGGACAGCCCCATGCACTCGCGCAGTGCCTTGACTTCCCGGCCGAAGTACGCGGCGGCGTTCTTGGGCTCCTGCTGCTGGTCGGCCTGCTCGCCCACCTGAGCAACCCCCTTCTATTCCACCCTCGTTGGAATGGAGTTCGACCTGTTCAGGGTATCGCCGGTCGGCCACTCTGGGTGATGTACCGGTTGCAGAAACCGCACCCCCCCCCACGAACCGTGAGGTCCCCCCATGCCTGGCAGTGACTCACCCCGCAACCTCTCCCAGGACACCTACGAATCGCTCATGACGCTGCTCGAACAACTCGGCGTGTTCCCCATGGACGCCCGAGTGGACTGGAGCGCGGACGAAGACGTGGCCCTCGTCTTCCTGGGCCGCGTGACCACCCCGGAGGCGCGGCTCCTCAACCGCGCCCTCAGGGTGGCCGTCGAGCAGCGCCGGCCTCCCGGCATCCTCGCGGACCGGCCGCACCGCCCCCTGGTGGGGGAGACGGTCCTCGACAGGGCCACGGGCAGGACCGGGGAGTTCAAGGGCTGCCGACTGCGCCCGCTGGGGGACGGGGAGCCGTGGACCGCCGACCCCGACGCCATCCGGCGCCCGGACCGGGACGCCCTGATCAAGGCACGCACGGCGGGCTTCGACGCGGGCGGCCAGGGATGACCAGGCACCGCCGCGCCAACCGGTCCCTCCGGACCTGGAAGTTCACCTCGGACGGCCCCTTCTGGGGAGGCGTCCTCATGGTCACGGTGTGCGTCTCCGTCCTCGGCTATGTCGCGGCGGTCGTCACGCTGCACAGCCGCTGACGAGGACGGCGGCGCAGCCCGGGGCCGCCGCCGCATGGACGCCGCCCCCGCCTGGTCGAGACGGAGGGGACCCCTCCCCGACTTCCCTCCCATCCCAGGCGGGGGCGGCCCCCACATCCAGCGGCTCCCGGTCAGGTCAGTGACCTGAGCAGACCGGTCCCGGGGTTCATGACGCCCGGCTGGGCGAGGGACCTGAAGTCCGCCTCGACCTCCGCCAGGTCCAGGGCGCCCGCCCGGACGGCGTGGTAGCGGACCAGCGACCACACGAAGGCGTCCACGGTGTCGAACTGCGTGTTCGCCTCGACGACCTCCTCCTCGTGGAACCACACCGCGACCCGGCCGTTGGTGAGCACCACGTAGTAGTTGCCCCCGCCGTCGGCGCCGACCGACCACACGTCGTCGTCCGACAGCTCCGTCTCGTAGTCGGAGTCGAGTATCCGGCAGTCGTTGCCCGCGAAGTCGAAGGCGTACGACCAGTCGAAGATGTCCAGGCGCTGCGGCAGCGCTCCTGAACGGGCCCGGCGGTCGTAGCCCGCCAGCGCGGTGGCCGCGGTGGGCGGGAGCCGGGTGAGGAAGGGGGCGACCGGGCGGGTCTCCTCGGGGAGCTTCACCCCGGGCTCGCCGGGGAACCAGCGCGCCAGGTCGGCGTCCAGGTCCCGCTCCACATACCCGGTCAGTTGATCAACGGTGAGTGACATGCCGGGAGGCTAGCGGAGCGGACTGACAACCCCGGGTGGGCGGCGGGACTCTCCCGCCGAGGGTGCGAAGTCGTGGCGAAACTGCGGTGAACCGGGGGTGTACCCGGCGAATTTCCGGTGTCCTGCGGGGGTGCCGGACTTCGCGGAAGTGGTACGAGCGCGTCACGTACCCGCAGCACCGGCTTAACACGCGTCCGGCACATTGGTCGTTGTCGGCAGGGCGGGAGCGGCTCCCCGCCCCGGTCGGCACCGAACGTCCAAGGACCTCCGGAGCGGCTCCCGGACCTCCATGGACGCCCGGACGCGCAGGCCCGGCCCGACCAGGCCCGCGTCCCTCGCGGGGACCGCCGTCGTCCCGCCCCCCGGTGACGGGGGTGCGGCGGTCCCCGCGCATCACTCCTTGCTCGCCCCTCAGTCCTCCCAGGCGTCGTCGTCCCGATGCTTCTCGCGGCGGCGACCGCCGAACAGGTTCGGGTTCACCCGGGCCGCGTGGAAGACGTTCACCCCGACGATGCCCGCCCAGGCCACGACCAGGCCGGGGGTGTCGGCCACCCCGCCGCCGATCGCGGACAGCGGGATCGCCAGCACCATCGAGACGATCCCGAAGCCGAAGCGCTCGGCCCAGGAGTCCGCCGCACGGGGGGAGCGGCTGTCGCGGGCCGTGGTCATCCGCTGCTCGGCGAACTGGCGGCGCACCCGCCGCTCCACCGCCGCGTCGATGCGCTGGTCGACCTTCTCCAGGAACGAGTCGACCAACGCCGACTCGTACTCCTCGCCCAGGTCCCTGCGGGCGTGCAGGGTGGCGTTCAGTTCTCTCTTCAGGTCGGCGTCCTGCGCGTCCATTCCGGTCATGCTCCCCACGGTAGGGAGGGGAGGGCGCGGGGTGCACTGGGGTTAGCCCCCGTCTTGCCCTGAGGTCGGCTCCGGGATGTCCCTACCCCCGGCGCGCGGGCCTGGCCGATGATGTTCGTATGACCACCGCGCCGTTCGATCCGCACGCCCTGCTCGCCGAGCGCAAGCTCGGGGTCCTCGCCACCCTCAAGTCCGACGGGCGGCCCCAGCTCTCGCCCGTCATGCCGCACTACGACCCCGGGACGGGGCTGCTCTACGTCTCCACCTCCGAAGGCACCGCCAAGGTGGCGAATCTGCGCCGGGACCCGCGTGCCGCGCTGGAGGTGACCAGCGTCGACAGCATGTCCTGGGCCACCGCCGAAGGCACGGTCCGGCTCACCGGCCCCGGCACCGACCCGCACGGGCCCGAGGTCGAGGCGCTGGTGGAGTACTTCCGGCTGGCCGCTCCCGAGGAGCACGAGGACTGGGAGGCGTACCGCGCGGTGATGGTCTCCGACCGGCGGGTGCTGATCACCATGACGGTGGAGCGGGTGTATGGGGCCCGTCTCAGCTGATGAGAACCGCTGCACAAGATGAGACGTGACATGCCCTCTGACCTGGCCACTGCTCATTTGATGAATCTCAAGTCGAGGCCATTCTGGGACATGGGATGAGAGTGGAGACAACCAAGGGCTTCTCGCTGGCTGTGCCCTCAGATCGCCATCGCGCCGCCGCTGTTGTCGTGGACGATGGCCTGCCACTCCAGCACCGGTAGGCAGTGACCGTCGATGGCGGCGGGTGATGGACTGGCTTGCTCAGACGCGTACTGTCCTCGCCGAAGCCGCGCTGCTCGATGCAGGCGATGACCGGCTGTCCGTCTGCCCGCCCTGCCGGTCGACCGCGCTCAGGAGATCAAAGTGAAACGTCTGGAGCGCACGCATGGCCAGCGGCGGGCGGGCTCAAGCCCGGTGGGTCGTCCCGGCTCAGGACCTGGCGGGTCCGAGCCTCCGGTACACCGTCACTTGCCGGCCGCGGTCCTGCTCGGTCGTCACCACCTTGAAGTGTTTGTCCAGCACTGAGAGCTTCGCCTTGTCCCGGGCAGATGTCACGGTCGACGCGGCCTCCGGGGCATCAGTCACCAGCAAGATCTCCGTCTGCGCAAGCATCGCGGCGCGGATCCGCACCGGGTCCGCCTCCACGCCCTTGAGCGTTCCGGACGCCTCTGGACTCTCCACCAGGGCGATGTCCCTGAGGCCGGTGAAGGCGTCGGGGGAGACCGACTTGGTGTCGCGCCGCGCGGCGGGCACAAAGAGCACCCCGGCGCCGGGCCGCTTGAGTCGCTGCACGTCCGACGCGATGGCGAGGACGTCGTCCACCCGGCTCGCCGGGGACCGCTTGACCAGCGACTGCGGCAGCAATGCCACCGTTGCCGCAGTCAGTATCGCGGGGAGCAGGAACACGTAGGCCCTGGGAAACCTCGGGGTCGCCGCTCGTACCGCAGCGCCCAGCGTGGTACCGATCAGCAGAGCCAGGCCCAAGTAGCTGAAGAGTATGTAGCGTTCCAGGAACATCGGCCGGATCAGCGAGATGCCGATCAGGGCGATCTGAGGCACCGCCAGCAGGGGGAACCCGACAGTCGCGACGGACGGGTCACTCCCGCGCCGCCGGTCCGTCAGCGCTCCGAGGCCGCCGATCGCCAGCAGAACCGCCGGGCCGATCAACATGTGCCACGACAACGGCGGTATCCAGGAGACCTGTTGCGACTGGCTTCGCGTGAAGAGGATCAGTGGCACGACACACGCGGTGCCGACCGCGGAGGCCACCGCCCAGCGCTTCCACAGTCCGCGCCCGGATCGCGTCCACGCCAGGGTCACCAGGTGGGCAGGCAGGATCAGCAGCGACAACCAGTTCAGCAGTCCGCACACCAGCACGACGCCCCCGTACGCCACCCAGAGACCCGGCCGCTGACGCCGGGCAGTGAGGGCGGTCACCAGCAGGAGCGTTGAGACCCCTGCCCCGGCCGTGACGAGTGCGTACGGGCGGCCTTCCTGCAACTGGAACTGCACGGCCGGCAGGAGCCCGAACGCAAGGCCGCCTCCCAAGCCGGCCCAGCCACCAGCCAGTCGACGTCCGATGACGGTCACACACCCCGCCGCTACCGCCATGGCGAGAACCGATGGCAGCCTCAGCGCCGTCGTACTGGGGCCGAAGCAGGTGAAAAGGCCGTGCATGAACAGGTAGTACAGCCCGTGGACGGCGTCGACCTGCCCGAGCATGTGCCATATCTGGGCAGTTGAACGCTCGGCCACCTGCCAGGTCGCGGCCTCATCCCGCCAGACGCTGTGCTGGCGGGACAAACCCCACGAGCCAAGGACAAGGGTCCACAGGGCGGGTATCAGCCAGATGGGCAGACGGTGCCGCAGGGAGATTATGGGGGGATTCATGGAGATATTCAGGGCCTGAGGTGAGAAGCGCGGACCGCAGTCAGCGAGGGATGGACGTCAGCGGGAGTGTCTTCGGGTCAGCGATCTTGAGGCTGGCTGTGAGTCGACGAACGATCACACTGACGGGGTGGCCGGGTCAGTCTGCGCGGTTCTCGAAGGGGCGACAACCCGTGCCCCTGGGAGACGAAGGCCACTTCCACACCCCGCACTTCGGGCATACCGACAGGCGTGCGACTCGGATGGATGCACGGTCGGGCGAAAGCCTCACGGATACCACTTCATTCTGGCCGGAGATCATCTTTGTGGTCCGCGTCACATGATTTGCGGCTGTCAATGATCTTTGCGAGTAGTCAGACTCTTGTTCTGTTCGCGTCAATGAGTGCAAGGGTGCAGGCCCAGGCCGTGCACTCCCCTACGGGCTAGGAGTTCAGCTTTGAGACCGAAGAACGTACTCAAGGTCATGTTCGCGACTGTCGCCCTCACCGTGGCTGCAGGCGCTCCGGCGATAGCCTCCGTCAACGTGGGCGGCGGTGAGTGGGCGTACGGCACCGGCTGTTGCAGCGTCTGGTCGAACTACAAGCATGCCTCCGTGAACCACTCGTCCTCGGCCGACGGCGACTACTGGGCCTACAGCGGCTGCACCGCGCCCGGACCGTGGGCCCTGGCATCGGCTGAGCTCAGCGGCGGTACAGGCAAGGCCTATTGGGACAAGGGCTGCTCGCTCTGATCCCACGTACTACCGTGAGCCCCGGTGTCGACGTCACCGGGGCTCACGGTGGTCCGTCCTCCGCCCTCCGCCCTCCGCAGCCTTTCTCTCGCCACATCTCACCGGCCCAGGGCGGTCTCGTGAGCCCACACCAGCGGTCCGACATAGGAAGCCGATGCTGCACCGAGGTATCAAGTTCGTTCACGTCGCCGTTATGTTCTTCGCTGCGGTGCTGGCCTTCCTGTTTGTCCGGGAACTGGACGAGGACGAGGTGCTCGGCAACTCGGCCGTGATCTTTGTCTTCGACTCCGATGACTCGACGAGTGGCGCCCAGGTCGCCCGATCGATCTCGTCGTTCGCCGAGGAGCACGGCGTCTCGGTGGCTCGTGAGGTGCCGGACCTGAGGGAACCTGATGGTCGCCGCCATCTGTACATGGCCGCAGGTGAAGACCCGTCCGGAGTCAGCGCATGGCTGAACGAGGGCTATCCGGCCTTCAGCTCGACCCTGAGTACGGACGTGCATCCGATCGCTGACATCGGACAGCGTGATCCGCGCGGCCACTACTATGTGTTCGGGCCGCCGGAGGCTGCGGATCTGCTGGTCGCAGAGCTCTCTGGCCTCGGCCTGCGGGCGGACGTGTCCCACCCGCTCTCGTATGGCGAACTGGCCACCACCTACACCAATAGCGTCATGTACTGGTCGTTCTGGGTGATCGCTCTCGCTGCCGTGACCCTCACCGGCGCGAGTGTGCTGCTGTCCGCGAGGACCTATGGGATTCTGCGGTTGCAGGGCTTCTCCCTAGTGGGCATCCTCGTCCGTGACTTGAGGCAACTATTGGTGCCCTGGGCGGTGGCGCTCGGTACCGTAGTCGCGGTGGCACTCGCCTTCCTCGGTCTCTACAACGGCTTTGCCTGGCTCTCCCTCTTCGGCGCGCTAGCCGCCATCCTGGCCGGATTGCTCCTTCTCCTTGTGCTCAGCACTCATGTGGCCGTGATCGCCCTGACGTTCAAGGTCGACGTACTGCGAGCAGTGAAGGGCGCCCTGCCCGCTCGGGCGGCTTCCGTCGGCGTGTATCTGGTGCGTATCCCCGCCCTGCTGCTCGCACTCAGCGTCGCCACCGACGTCGCAGCGGTCGGCAGAGACATGGAGACGCGTCAGGAGAACCGGTCGGCCTATGCCGAGGCGGGCGATGCCGTCACCATCCGCCTCAACGGAGGCCTTTCCGGCGAGAGGGAGAGGGTTGTCGAGGAGATTGGCCCGTGGCTGCGCCGGGCCGACGGCAACGGAGAGGTCATTCTCGCCGGGCGCAGAGACCTCCAGAGCCTGGTGCCGGGGTCACACCTCCCGCCAGGCGAAGTACTCGTGGTGAACGAAAGATTCCTCACCGAACAGCCCGTTCTCGACCCGGGGGGGCAGCGCTACCTGCCCTCGGCCCGGAATGGCCGGGCGGCAAACGGAGACCGGGTACGGCTCATCGTTCCCGAAGCCATCCGCGGACACGAGGCGGCCCTCACCAAGGCGGTCGCCGGAGTGCTGGCTCCGGATTTCGACCCCCGGACCCAATTGGAGATGGCCCCGGCCAAGAGCGGTCAGAGCGTCTTCACCTACAACCCCGGAAACCAGGTCTACAACGCGGCCCACAGTCAGAAGGAGGACCGCTCTCTTGTGCAGGACCCGGTCCTTGTCGTGGTCCCCAACGGCTCACGCTTCGTGTCCGACGACGGCTACACCGCGTTCGCCGCTCAGGAGGGGATCGTCTTTCCTGACCCTGAAGACGTGGTAGGCGCCATTCAGGGAAAGAGACTGGGTGTCTACGTCGTGGCGCTCCGCCCCGTCGCTGAGAACTCCGCGCTGAAGATGAGAGAGGTCGTCACCGAGTTCCGGGTGCAGCTCTTCAATCTCGCGCTGACGGTCAGTGTCCTCCTCATCGCTGGCGTTGGCATCTGTGTCATCTACGCGCGCAAGAATTCTCAGTCCATATTCGCGCAGCACATCAATGGGTGGAGATACGTGGCCACTCACCGCTTCATCCTCGGCGTGGAGGCGGCCATCGCCTTCCTCCTCGCCACCCGGGTGCCTTTCGAAACATGGATGCGCAACAAGGACCTGGAACGGATCGCCGCGTCAGGTGCTCCCCTTCCCCGGCCGCTCGTCGAGCTCACCGGACTGGATCTAGGCATCATTGCCGGGCTCGTGTCTATCGAATTCGGTGCTGTGCTCCTTGCTCTCGCCGTCTTCCACCGCCGCATCGTCAGGGAGGGGGCGACTGCGGCGTGAGACCCGTACCTGCGATCCCCTTCCCCTCAGCAGGAGTACTGTCGTGATCGATATCGAGAATCTCTCGAAGTCCTACGGTTCCCGGACCCTGTGGTCCGATGTAGCCTTCACTGTCGCCCGTGGCGAGATGCTCGCCCTCATTGGGCCCAGCGGTTCAGGAAAGTCGACCCTCCTCAACTGTCTCGGTCTGCTGGACAAGCCGAGCACGGGGGCGATCCAGTATGAGGGCAAGGACATCACTCGATTTGGTCGGCGCGAGATCCGTGGGTTCCGCCGTGACGCGCTCGGCTACCTATTTCAGAATTACGCTTTGATCGAGAACGCGACTGTTGCCGAGAACCTCAAAGTGGCCGTGAAGCCGCGCCGATACTCGCGGGACCAGCCGAGCACGAACATCGCCGAGGCTCTGGACCGCGTGGGCCTGGGGGGCAGGGAGAAAGAGACGATCCACCATCTCAGTGGTGGGGAACAACAGCGCGTGGCCCTCGCCCGTCTCATGGTCAAGCGGCCTGCTCTGGTGCTCGCGGACGAGCCGACCGGTGCCCTCGACGACGCCAACGCGAACATGGTGGTCGATGTTCTCCGCGCGATGAGCGAGGCGGGATGCGCTGTCGTCATCGCCACCCACAGCACCCCAGTTCGCGAGCAGTGCGACCGGGCTTTCGCCCTGGGCGAAAGTGAATGTGACCCGCAGCGACTGACCGCCCCCATCAGCACCACTCGCCGGTAGTTCGTCAAATCCGGCGGTAGAGGTCAATGCCGTGGCGACCGCGTTGATCAGGGTCTGGAACTCGGAGGGTGGGTCCGTGTCCGTCCAGGCTCGCCACCACTGGGTGAGGGTGATGGCGGGGGCGAGCCACTGGTCCCAGCAGATCGAGAAGGCGCAGTTGACTAGGGTCTGGTGGCGGCGGCGCGGTCGGACCGGCCTTGGAAGCCGGCCTAGCCGAGTTCGTCCTGGATCTGTGTGTAGCTCCGTTGGATCCACCGCCACAGGCCGTAGAGGCCGACGGTCTTGGATAGGTCGGCCGGCGGGTGCGGGCCGGTGACGGCCTGGGACAGATCGGGGTGGGTCAGGTGGTGGCCAGTTCTCGGCAGGCTGGCCGGGTCGGTGGTGGCCACGACGGCGCAGTCGGCGACCACCGGCCCGGCAGTCGAGACCAGCTTCCTTTTCCCGCGGGTCGCAAGAGCAGCAGCCAGCTGCGGCTTCGGGCGGAAGGCTGGATCGGACCGGACTGCAGGCGAAGTGGCGGGCGGGGGTGTGGGGAGTCGCTTGCCGCGGGTAGTACACGCGGCCGTCGGTCCACCACCGTGGTCACCGTGACGATGCCGTTGTCGGGCTCTACATAACGGCCCGGCCACTACCGGCTGACCTGCGCGGTAGTGGTGCCGCCCTTGCGGTCCCCGGAACCGTCGATCACGATGACCCGGCCGTCGCACAGACTCTCATTTCGACCTTCGGCTCTCAGCTGACGCCACCGCTGCCGTTCTCCCCTTGCCGCTCTGCATAGGGTCATGCAGAGTTCTCGGTGCGTGAATACGCTGAGGGGGGAGCGGGCGCCGAGGGTGTCCGTGGGCGCGGGGGACCGAGGGGAGCGTTGCCGTGGCGTGGTCGTCGTCGAGTGTGGCGCCCGTGGCCGGGATCGTCGTCCTGGACGGGATCGGGCTGCGGGTCGAGGACGTCGTACGGCTCGCCGACGGCGCCGCCCGGCCCGTCCCGGGCACCGAGGCCATGAAGCGCGTCGAGGTGTCCTGGGACGCGGCCCGCCGGATCGCCGCCACCGGACGGGTCTACGGCCGCTCCACCGGCGTCGGCGCCAACCGCACCGAGGATCTGCCCACCGACTCCGCCGCCGGGCACGGACTGCGGCTGCTGCGCAGCCATGCCGGGGCCATCGGCGCCGAACTGCCCGCCCGCCAGGTCCGCGCGATGCTGGCCATAAGAGCCAACCAACTGCTCGCGGGCGGCGCCGGACTGCGGCCCAGCGTCGTGGACGCGCTGTGCGAGGCGCTGGAGCACGGCGCCCACCCCGTCGTGAACGAGTTCGGGTCCGTCGGCACCGGGGACCTCGCCGCGCTCGCCCAGCTCGGTCTCGCGCTCGCCGGGGAGCACCCCTGGTCGGGGACCGGCGCCCCGGCGCCCCAGCCGCTCGACAACAACGACGCCCTCGCCCTGATCAGCTCCAACGCCCTCACCCTCGGTCAGGCCGCGCTCGCCCTGCACGAGCTGCGTGGGCTGATCGCCGCCACCCAGGTCGTCGCCGCGCTCTCCCTGATCGCCGTGGACGGCTCGCACGAGGCGTACGCCGCCCCCGTGCACGCCGCCCGCCCGCACAAGGGGTCCCTGGAGGTCGCCCGGCGGATGCGCGGGCTGATCGGCGCCGCCGACCGGCCCACCCCACCGCTCGGCCGCCTCCAGGACCCGTACGGCTTCCGGTGCCTGCCGCAGATACACGGGCCCGCGCACGACGCCGCCGACGCGCTGGAGGACGTCCTCGCCGTCGAGGTGAACTCCGCCGCCGAGAACCCGCTGATCTCCGCCGAGGACCTCGCCGCCTACCACCACGGCGGCTTCTACCAGGCGCAACTGGCACTCGCCCTGGACCACTTCCGGCTCGCCCTCACCCAGGTCGCCCGGCTCTCCACCTCCCGGCTGTCCACCCTCAACGAGCCCGCCTACACCCGGCTCAAGCCGTTCCTCGCCGACCACGAGGCCGCCGCCTCCGGCGTGATGATCCTGGAGTACGCCGCCGGGGCCGCCCTCGGTGATCTGCGTGCCTTCTCCGCGCCCGCCTCCCTCGGTCACGCCGTGCTCTCCCGGGGCGTCGAGGAACAGGCCAGCTTCGCTTCCCTGGCCGCCCGGCAGAGCGTGCGCGCCTGCGACGCCTTCCGGCTGGTCGTCGGCTGCGAACTCGTCGCCGCCGTACGGGCGCTGCGGATGCGCGATCTGCGCCCCGACCCGGACCTGCCCGCCGGGCACGCCCTCGCCCTCGCCGAGTCCGTGCTCGATCCCGACCTCTCCGACCGGCCGCTCACCGACGACGTGAGCGCCGCCGCCGTACTGCTGGACCGGTTCACCGAACTGTGGAAGGGCACCACCTCACCATGACCGCCGCCCAGAGCCGACCGCCCGCCGACAGCGCGGCCACCCGGCTGCACACCCTGTTCGAGGGCCACCGGCTCACCCCCACCCAGCGCCGGATCGCGCACAGCATGGTGCGCCGGGCCGCCGACGTGCCCTTCCTGTCCAGCGTGGAGCTGGCCGAACTCGCCGGGGTCAGCCAGCCCTCCGTCACCCGGTTCGCCGTCGCCCTCGGCTTCGACGGCTACCCGGCGCTCCGCCGCCATCTGCGCGAGGTCGTGCCCGCCGGGCCGGTCCGGGACACCGGCGCCCACAACGAGTACCAGCAGGCCGTCGAGGCCGAGATCGACAATCTGCGCGCGCTCGCCGACGCCCTCGCCGACCCGTCGCCGGTCCAGCGCGCCGGACAGGTCCTCGCCGCGTCCCGCCCGCTGCCGGTGCTCGGGCTGCGCGCCGCCGCCGCCCAGGCCACCGGCTTCGCCTACTTCGCCGCCAAGGTCCATCCGGACGTACGGCTGCTCGCCGAGGGCGGCACCATGCTCCAGGACCGGATCGCCGCCGCCGTGTCCGCCGGAGCCACCGCCCTGCTCTGCTTCGCGCTGCCCCGGCATCCGCGCGAGGTCGTCGAGACCCTGGTGTACGCCAAGGAGGCCGGGCTGACCGTGGTCACCGTCGCCGACTCCGCGTTCGCGCCGGTCGCCAAGGTGTCCGACCTGCTGCTGCCCGCCGCCGTCGGCACCGGGCTCGCCTTCGACACCGCGTGCGCGCCGATGCTGCTGGGGCGGGTGCTGCTGGAGGCGATGTGCGACGACCTGCCGCAGGCGCAGGCCCGGCTGGAGGAGTTCGACGCGCGGGCGGCGGCGCGGGGGTTGTTCGTGGAGTGAGTCTCACTCCGGCGGCCGTGGGGCTGGGTTCTCCGGCGGTTGTGGGGGTGGGTTCTCAGACTCGTCTCAGCTTGTGCCGCTAGTCTCCGCCGCCCGGAAGCGCTACGACGAGACGGAGGCGGCAGGGACATGGCACAGGCGGAGCGCAAGGGCCAGGGCAGGGCGCAGGGTCTGGCCCGGGTGGCCGTCGTCGTACGGGCCGGATCGGCGCCGATGTGGTGGCTCGGGGTGATCGCCGCCGGGGTCGGCGTGCTGGTGCCGGGCGTCACCGGGCGCCGGATCGGGGTGATGGCGGGGGCCGCGCTGTTCCTCGTCGCGCTCGCCGCGGTCGCCCTGCGCGGGCGCAAGCGGTACGCCGACCTGGCGCGCGGCGCCTCGCGCGCGGGCAAGCACGACATCCTCCAGGACCGGGCGGTGACCACCCGGCTCTGGCGGCGCGGCCATCGCTGGTGGCTGGCGCTGGCCTTCGCCGCCGCGCTGGGCAGCGCGTTCGCCGTGCCCGCGGCCGGGGGCATGTTGCTCGCCGGGTGCGGGGCGGGGCTGCGGCTGAAGGCGCTCTGGCTCGGGCGGCGCGAGCGGGACGGGGACGCCCTGCTGTGGGTGCGGGTCGACTGGCTCGGCACGGACGCGGGGCGCCCGGCGGGGAAGTCGGTGCGGGGGTATCGCAGTACGGGGATCGCGGCGGGGGACGCGGCGCCGGGCGGGGCGCGGCGGCGGAGCGCGGCGCTGGTCTGAACCGGCGCCGCGCCCAGGGGGCGTGGGGAGGGGCGGTGGCCGCGTCGGCGGGGGCGGGGTCGTGGCGCGCCGCTGGTGGGTGTGCGGGAGTGTCCGCTGTGCCGCTGGTGGGTGTGCCGGGGCGTTCGCCGTGCCGCTGGTGGGCGGGCCAGGGTGTCCGCCGTGCCCGTGGCGGGCCGTCAGACCTCCAGTTCCTCCTCGATCCGCTTCAGCTGGTGCCGGGCCATCGCCAGGTTCGCCCGGTTCGAGTCCAGCGCCAGATACAGGAACAGCCCGTTGCCGCCGCGGCCCTTGAGCAGCCGGATCAGGTGGTACTGGTCGGAGAGGGTGATCAGGATGTCCTCGATCTCGCTCTTGAGCCCCAGATGCTCCATCGTGCGCATCTTGGCGCGCACCACGTCCGTGTTGCCCGCGGCGGCCACGTTCAGATCGAAGTCCTTGCTGCCGCCCAGGGTGCCCAGGGCCATGCCGCTGGTGTAGTCGACGAGCGCGACTCCGGTGGCGCCCTCGATGGAGGCGAGTGCTTCCTTCAGGGCGGTCTCGGTGTTGGCCATGATGTGTGTCCTCTCAGCTTTCCTTGCGGGTGTTGTTCATGAGGGGTGTGCGGGGCTCGACCGGGGCTCGCGGGCCGGTCGCCGCCGTGCGCGGAGGCGGCGCCGCGTCGATCAGCTCACCGATCCGGGCCGCCGCGCGACGGCCCTCCAGGTGCAGCCGTCCCACGTTCACCCGGTCCTCGGTGAGCAGGGTCAGCACCGCCGTACGGCCCGCCGCGTAGGTGGCGACATAGCCGCGGGTGCCGTGCAGCAGCAGTTCGCGCAGGCCGCCTCTGCCGGTGGCGTCGGTGGTGCGGGTGGCGACGCCCAGCGCGGCGGCGGTGAGGGCGGCCAGGCCCTCGGGTTCGACGCCGGGGGTGTCATGGGCGACGACCAGGCCGTCGACCCCGGCCGCGAGGGCGCCGGTGAGCTGGGGGAGCAGGGCGCGCAGACGGAGCAGTTCGTCCAGGACGGTGGGTTCGGGTGGGGGCGGGGGGCCGCTCATGGGGTGCCTTCCGTCGGGGGTGCGGGGTGAGCGGACGGCACCGGAGACACCGGTGTGCGGGCTTCGGCGTTCAAAGGGCCTCCAGCGCATCCCTGAGCCTCTTCAGCAGGGTGATGTCGGGGTGGGGGTCGGGGTCGGGGCGGGTCATGGGTGGGGGAGTGGGGGCCGGTACGGCCGGGTGGAGCAGGCCCGCCGCCGCCAGCCGTCGGACGTCCACCAGCGTGTGGAACCCCTGCCGCCGCAGCTCCCGGGCGATGTCCGGCGCGGTCCGGACCCCGTCCACCCACTCCAGTACGGCCCGCTGCCGCGCGGTGACCGAGCGGGCCGCGCCGGGCTCCCTTCCGTCCCCGGTCCGGACCAGGGGCGCGGTGTCGGCCCGCGCGTCCGGCCAGATCCGGTCCAGCAGCGCGCGCCGCCGTAGCACCGTCCGCTCCAGCACCGCCACCGGCACCGGTCGCGTCCCGCCGTCCGCCGCCGCCGTCCCGTACCGGAAACGGCCCGGCGCGCTGCTCGGCGCCAGCGCGAAGTACGCGGCGTCGTAGAGCGCCGCGAGGCGGCACAGCTCCAGGGCGGCCCGGGGGAGCGGAGGGTGGGCGGGGGCTGCCCGGAGCAGGGTGTCGGCGCCGGGGGACGAGGGGCTCTCGGCGTGCACCACCTGACCGTGGGCCAGATGCAGGGAGCCGCGCTCACGGTGCAGGGTGCCGGTCGCCCGCTCGGCGGCGAGGCGGGTCAGCATGGGGGACAGGGCGCCGGTGTCCGGGTCGGGGGCGGCGGCGGGGCGGCGGTGGCGCTGGCGCTGGCGGACCGGGAGCGGGGGCTCGGCTGGGCGCGGGGGCGGTGGTGCGGCCGGGCGCGGGGTCGGCGGGGGTGTCGGAGGGGTCGCCGCACGAGGAGTCGGCGGGGGCGCCTGAGGGGGCGTCGGACGAAGAGTCGGGGGCGTCGGAGGGGGAGTCGGGCGAGGGGTCTGCGGGGGCGTCGGAGGGGGCGCCGGAGGGGGCGCCGCACGAGGGGTCGGAGGGGGCGCCGCACGAGGGGTCGGAGGGGGCGCCGCACGAGGGGTCGGCGGGGGCGCCTGAGGGGGCGTCGCACGAGGAGTCGGCGGGGACGTCGGACGAGACGCCGGACGAGGAGTCGGCGGAGACGCCGGACGAGGAGTCGGATGGGACGCCGGACGAGGAGTCGGCAGGGGCGTCGGCGGAGACGTCGGTGGGGGCTTCGGGAGGTCGACCATGATCATCCCAGCACCAGCCGTCCGGCTATCTCCCCCAGCCGGATACGCGCGAGGGCGAGATTGCCGTCCGCGCGGCCCAGCCACACATGCAGGACGACCGTGCTGTCGAAGGCCGTCGGCAGATAGCGCAGCACGTGGTAGCCGTCCCGGCTGGTGACGATCAGCTCCTCGACCGGCGTACCGGCCGGGTGCGGGGTGCCGTCGTGCCCGGCGCCCCGGGGGCCGTCCTCGGCCGCGAAGACCGTGAGTTCGGCGGCGGGGCGGGCCAGCTCCGCCGCCTCGGCCGCCGCCGCCTCCGCGTCACCGCCCGGGAACTCCCCGACGACCCCGAGCGCCAGTCCGCTCGTCCAGTCCACCAGCGCGGCACCCCGGGCCCCGGGCAACCGCATCGTCTCCAGCAGACACTCGTCGATTCCGGGCACGCCGGTCTCCCCTCCCGCCTGGTGTTCGCCTGAGTGACATCGACGCTACGCACAGTGCGGCAGGGGGGTGGCAGTTCTGGCATTTTCCCGTGGAACATGCATCCGGGGTACTAGCGTGGGCCAACTGGCGTGTGGAGCACGCCGGTTGGCCCAACTCCTTCTCCCGGCGGGATCAGGGGGAGCCCAGCGCGGTGAGCGCGTCGGCGTGCGCCCCGCCCGACTCGGCGACGATCTCCTCCACCCGCTGCGGCTCGCGCACGGTGGCGAAGACCACCCCGCCCGAGCCGTCCGCCGCGCGCTCCCCGCCCGCCACGAACCCGTACACCCCCGGCCGGGCCAGCGAGTTGTACGCGTAGTGGTGGGCGAAGTAGTACGCGCCCGTGTCCAGCGCCGCCGCGTAGTCGCCCTGCTCCAGCAGCGGCAGCGCCCGTCCCTCGGCGAGCAGATCGCCCGCGAAGCACGCCGGACCCGCCACGTCCTGCACCACCTCGGGCCCGGTCTTCGCCCGCCCCTTCGCGTCGTACGCGGCGATCCGCAGCGGCCAGGACTGCGGCGCGTACACCGTCCGGGTCGCCACCTGCACCCCCGCGTGGGTCACCGCCACCGGCCGGCCGCCCGCGCTCTTGGCGTACTCCACCCGGGCCACCACCGTGCCGTGCTTGGCCAGCAGGGACCGCCCGAACTCCGTCACCAGCCCGTACCGCCCGTCGAACAGCCCCGGCACGGTCCGCGCCAGCAGTCGCGCGTACTCCGCGTAGGTGGGGCTCTCGGCGTCCGAGCCGAAGTTCACCGGCAGCCCGCCGCCGATGTCCAGGGTGTCGATCTGCCGCCGCCCGAGGCGCTCGTTGATCTCCTCCGCCAGCGCGTACGTCTCCGCCACGCCCCGCGCCAGCAGCTCCAGCGGGATGCCCTGCGACCCGGTGTGCGCGTGCAGCCGGCTCAGCCACGGCCGCTCCGCGTACGCCCGCACCACCCACTCCCGGGCCCCCTCGTCGCGCAGCGCCACCCCGAACTTCGAGGTCGCCGTCGCCGTCGAGGTGGACGAGATGTCCCCGCCGCCGATCTGCGGGTTCACCCGGATGCCCAGCGGGGAGCGGCTGGGCGCCGACCGCATCAGGGCGTCGATCCGGTCCAGCTCCTGCGGATTGTCGGCGTTCACCGCGATGCCCAGGGCGAGCGCCTCGCGCAGCTCGGCCGGGGTCTTCGCCGGGGAGTCCAGCACCGTGCGGTCCGGCGGCAGCCCCGCCGCCCGCGCCAGCGCCAGCTCACCCGGGCTCGCCACCTCCGCGCCGATGCCCTCCGCGCCCAGCAGCCGCAGCACCGCCACCAGCGGGCTCGCCTTCACCGCGAAGGCGTGCAGCACCGGTGTGCCCGGCGCGGTCACCTCCGCGAACGCCGCCCGCAGCGCCGCCGCCGACTCCCGGACGCCGGTCACGTCCAGCAGTCCGACGAGCGGGGCGCCGGGGCCCAGCAGCCCCTGCTCCACGGCCGCCCGTACGGCGGCGTCCCGCCGCGCGGCCCGCTCCCCGCCGCCCCCGCCGCCCCCGCCGTGCTCCCCTGCGGCGCCCCGCGCGCCCGCCGTACCGTCCGTCATGGCGTCCCCCGTCCCGTCCGTCCCGTTCCGTTCGCTGTACGAACCCATGGGTCCAGCCAAACACGCGCCCGCCACCGGCCCCGTCCGGGCCCCCACCCTTGACTAGCTCTATTCAGCGGATCAGGATGTGAATAATCGCAGCACGTGGACGACACGGCACCGGAGCGCCACCGCCCGTGGAAGACACCGCACGTGAAAGACACCGGACGGCACCGACGACGTCCCGGTCACCGGAGCGAGCAGCCAGGAGGCAGACCATGTCAGGACCCCGGCCCGTCCGAGCCCCCCGCGGAACGGAACTGAGCGCCCTGGGCTGGCAGCAGGAGGCCGCCCTGCGGATGCTCCAGAACAACCTCGACCCCGAGGTCGCCGAACACCCCGACAAGCTCGTCGTCTACGGCGGCACCGGCAAGGCCGCCCGCGACTGGCGCTCCTTCGACGCCATGGTCCGCACCCTGCGCACCCTCAAGCAGGACGAGACCATGCTCGTCCAGTCCGGCCGCCCGGTCGGGGTGATGCAGACCCATGAGTGGGCCCCGCGCGTCCTGCTCGCCAACTCCAACCTCGTCGGCGACTGGGCGAACTGGGAGGAGTTCCGCCGCCTGGAGGCCCTCGGCCTGACCATGTACGGCCAGATGACCGCCGGTTCCTGGATCTACATCGGCACCCAGGGCATCCTCCAGGGCACCTACGAGACCTTCGCCGCCGTCGCCGCCAAGCGCTTCGGTGGCACGCTCGCCGGGACCATCACCCTCACCGCCGGACTCGGCGGCATGGGCGGCGCCCAGCCGCTGGCCGTCACCATGAACGACGGGGTCGCGATCTGCGTCGACTGCGACCCCCGGGCCATCGAGCGCCGGATCGAGCACCGCTACCTCGATGTCCGCGCCGACGACCTCGACCACGCCCTGCGGCTCGCCGTCGAGGCCCGCGACGCCCGCCGTCCGCTGTCCATCGGCGTCCTCGGCAACGCCGCCGAGGTCTTCCCCCGGCTGCTCGCCCTGGGCGCCCCCGTCGACATCGTCACCGACCAGACCTCCGCCCACGACCCGCTCTCCTACCTCCCGCTCGGCGTGGCCCACGCGGACATGGCCACCGCCGCCGCCGACGACCCCGCCGGGTTCACCATCCGGGCCCGGGAGTCCATGGCCCGGCACGTCGAGGCCATGGTCGGCTTCCAGGACGCCGGTGCCGAGGTCTTCGACTACGGCAACTCCATCCGCGGCGAGGCCCAACTCGCCGGATATGAGCGGGCGTTTGCCTTCCCCGGCTTCGTCCCCGCCTACATCCGCCCCCTGTTCTGCGAGGGCAAGGGCCCCTTCCGCTGGGCGGCCCTGTCCGGCGAGGCGTCCGACATCGCCAAGACCGACCAGGCGATCCTGGACCTCTTCCCCGAGAACGAGTCCCTCGCCCGCTGGATCAAACTCGCCGGTGAACGCGTCCACTTCCAGGGCCTGCCCGCCCGTATCTGCTGGCTCGGCTACGGCGAACGGGACCGGGCCGGGGAGCGGTTCAACGACATGGTCGCGAGCGGCGAACTGGCCGCGCCCCTGGTCATCGGCCGCGACCACCTCGACTGCGGCTCGGTCGCCTCCCCCTACCGGGAGACCGAGGCGATGCTCGACGGTTCCGACGCCATCGCCGACTGGCCGCTGCTCAACGCCATGGTCAACGTGGCCTCCGGGGCGTCCTGGGTCTCCCTCCACCACGGCGGCGGCGTCGGCATGGGCCGCTCGATCCACGCCGGGCAGGTCACCGTCGCCGACGGCACAGCCCTCGCCGGGGAGAAGATCCGCCGCGTCCTGACCAACGACCCCGGCATGGGCGTCATCCGCCATGTCGACGCGGGCTACGACCTCGCGGAGGACGTGGCGGCGGAGAAGGGCGTACGGGTGCCGATGCGCGAGGGCGACACGGACGGCGGGGACGACACGGGCGGCCAGGGCGGCGAAGGGGGCGGCGCGTGAATCAGCGTGACGGCGACCCGGTGACGCGGGCGACTCCGGCGACCGAAGCAACCCCGGTGACCCCGGCGGCGACCCCGAGAACCCCGAAACCCGGAGCGCCCCCCATCGCCACCCCCACCCCCTCCTTCCACCGCATGTGGCAGGACCTCCACCCCCTCGGCCGCCACCCCGGCTCCCACGGCTACCGCCGTTTCGCCTGGACCCCCGCCGACGCCGAGTGCCGTGCCTGGTTCACCGAACAGGCCCAGGCGCGCGGCCTGGTCCAGGAGACCGACCGGAACGGGAACCAGTGGGCCTGGCTCGGCGACCCCGCCCAAGGTGACGCCGTCGTCACCGGGTCCCACCTCGACTCCGTGCCCGACGGCGGGGCCTTCGACGGCCCCCTCGGCGTGGTCTCCGCCTTCGCCGCCCTGGACGAACTCCGCGCCCGGGGAACCGAGTTCACCAAGCCCCTCGGCATCGTCAACTTCGGCGACGAGGAGGGCGCCCGCTTCGGGCTGGCCTGTGTCGGCTCCCGGCTCAGCAGCGGACAGCTCACCCGCGACCAGGCCCACCGCCTCACCGACGGCGACGGCATCACCCTGCCCCGGGCCATGGAGTCCGCCGGGTACGACCCGGACGCGATCGGCGCCGACCCCGACCGGTTCGCCCGGATCGGCGCCTTCGTGGAACTCCATGTCGAACAGGGCCGCGCCCTGGACCTCAGCGGTGACGCCGTGGGCGTCGCCAGTGCCATCTGGCCGCACGGCCGCTGGCGGTTCGACTTCCGGGGCGAGGCCAACCACGCGGGCACCACCCGGCTCACCGACCGGCGCGACCCGATGCTGCCCTACGCCGAGACCGTCCTCGCCGCCCGCCGCGAGGCGGCCCTCGCCCATGCCGTCGCCACCTTCGGCAAGGTCGCCGTCGAACCCAACGGCGTCAACGCCATCCCCTCCCTGGTGCGCGGCTGGCTCGACTCCCGCGCCCCGCACCAGGACGACCTGGACACCGTCGTCGCCGCCGTCGAGAAGGCCGCCCGCGCCGCCGCCGACGCCCAGGGGATCGACCTGGCCGTCGTCCGGGAGTCCTTCACGCCCGTCGTGGAGTTCGACCACGCGCTGCGGGACCGGATCGGCGTCATCCTGGGCCGGGACACCGGTCTCACCGTCCCCGTCCTCGGCACCGGCGCCGGACACGACGCCGGAATCCTCTCCGGCACCGTACCGACCGCGATGCTGTTCGTACGGAACCCGACCGGGGTCTCCCACTCCCCGGCCGAGTCCGCCACCGAGGACGACTGCGTGGCCGGAGTCCTCGCCCTCGCCGACGTCCTGGAAGGGCTGATCCACGCATGACCGGCAGCACCGGCACCCCCCACGGCACCGACAGCGCCCCCGTCGGCACAAGCGACGGCACCGACGGCCCCGCCCATACCTACTGGCTGGAGCACGCCTGGCTGGACACCCATGTCGAGCCCGGCGTCCTCCTCACCGTCACCGACGGCACCCTCCGTACCGTCACCCCCGGTGTCGACGCCCCGCCGCCCGGCGCCGAGCCCCTGCGCGGCCTCACCCTCCCGGGTCTCGCCAACGCCCACTCGCACGCCTTCCACCGGGCGCTGCGCGGCACGGTCCAGGTCGGCTCCGGCACCTTCTGGACCTGGCGCGAGGTGATGTACTCGGTCGCCGACCGGCTGACACCGGACACCTATCACGCGCTCGCCCGTGCCGTGTACGCCGAGATGGCGCTCGCCGGGATCACCGCCGTCGGCGAGTTCCACTACGTCCACCACGCCCCCGGCGGCACCCGCTACGCCGACCCCAACGCCATGGGCGAGGCCCTGATCGCCGCCGCAGCCGACGCCGGAATCCGCATCACCCTCCTCGACACCTGCTATCTCTCCTCCGGCTTCGGCGAGCCCCCCACCACCCACCAGCTCCGCTTCTCCGACGGCAGCGCGGACGCCTGGGCGGAACGCTCTTCACTTCTCAAGGAACGGGATCACGTACGGATCGGGGCCGCCGTGCACTCGGTACGGGCCGTGCCCGCGGCGCAGTTGGACGTCGTCGCCGAGTGGGCCGGGCGGCGGCGGGCCCCGCTGCATGTGCATCTGTCGGAGCAGACCGCCGAGAACGAGGCATGTCTCGCCGCCCACGGCCGCACCCCGGCCCAACTGCTCGCCGACCACGGCGTCCTCGGCCCCCGCACCACCGGCGTCCACAACACGCACCTCACGGACACCGACATCCGGCTGATCGGCGGCTCCGGCACCGGCACCTGCATGTGCCCCACCACCGAGCGGGACCTCGCCGACGGCATCGGACCCGCCGTCGCCCTCCAACGCGCCGGGTCCCCGCTCAGCCTCGGCTCGGACAGCCATGCCGTCGTCGATCTGCTCGAAGAGGCCCGCGCGATGGAGCTGAACGAGCGGCTGCGCACCCGCACCCGGGGCCACTGGACCGCCGCCGCGCTGCTGCGGGCCGCCACCGCCGACGGCCACCGGGCCCTCGGCTGGGACCGGGCCGGTGTCATCGAGCCGGGCGCGCCCGCCGACCTCACCACCCTCGCCCTCGACACCGTCAGAACGGCCGGACCACTGCCCCGGCTCGGCGCCGAGACGGCCGTCTTCGCGGCGACCGCGGCGGACGTACGCCATACGGTCGTGGGCGGACGCCAGATCGTCCGGGACGGGGCGCACACGCTGGTCCCCGACGCGGCCCGCGAAGTGGCCCGAGCCGTCGCCGCCCTCCGCGCCTGAACAGCGGCACGGTCGCCGCAACGGCCGTCGTCGCACCGGACGACGGCATCCCGCCCGCCCCCGGCACCACCAGCCTCCCCCGCACCCCCGAGGACACGATGAGCAGCAGTACCGTCATCACCCACATCGCCACGCTGGTCACCAACGACCCCTCCCTCGGCGACAACTCCCCTCTCGGTCTGATCCAGGACGCGGCGCTCGTCATCGACGGCGACCGGGTCGTCTGGACCGGTGAATCAAGCAAAGCACCCGCCACTGACAATCACCTCGACGCGGGCGGCCGGACGGTCATCCCCGGCTTCGTCGACTCCCACTCCCACCTCCTCTTCGCGGGCGACCGCACCGAGGAGTTCAACGCCCGGATGTCCGGCCGCCCCTACACCGCCGGGGGCATCCGCACCACGGTCGCCGCGACCCGCGCCGCGAGCGACGGGGAACTGGAGCACAACCTCACCCGTTACCTCACCGAAGCCCTCCGTCAGGGCACGACGACGTTCGAGACCAAGTCGGGCTACGGCCTGACCGTCGAGGACGAGTCCCGCGCCCTGCGCATCGCCGCCGCCCACACCGACGAGGTGACCTATCTCGGCGCCCATGTCGTCGCCCCCGAGTTCGCCGCCGACCCGGCCGCCTATGTCGCCCTGGTCACCGGCGAGATGCTCGACGCCTGCGCCCCGTACGCCCGCTGGGTCGATGTGTTCTGCGAGAAGGGCGCCTTCGACGGCGACCAGGCCCGCGCGATCCTCACCGCCGGCCAGGCGAAGGGCCTGATCCCCCGGGTCCATGCCAACCAGCTCTCCTACGGCCCCGGGGTCCAGCTCGCCGTGGAGCTGGGCGCCGCCAGCGCCGACCACTGCACCCACCTCACCGACGCCGACGTCGACGCCCTCGCACAGGGCGACACGGTCGCCACACTGCTGCCCGGCGCCGAGTTCTCCACCCGCGCCGAGTGGCCCGACGCCCGCCGTCTGCTCGACGCGGGCGTCACCGTGGCGCTGTCCACCGACTGCAACCCCGGCTCGTCGTTCACCTCGTCCGTGCCGTTCTGTATCGCCCTCGCCGTACGGGACATGCGGATGACCCCGGACGAGGCGCTCTGGTCGGCCACCGCGGGCGGCGCCGCGGCCCTGCGCCGCAGCGACATCGGCCGGCTGACCCCGGGCGCGCGCGCCGACCTGGTGCTCCTGGACGCGCCCAGCCATGTCCATCTGGCCTACCGCCCCGGCGTCCCCCTGGTCACCCGCGTCTGGCGCGGCGGCACGGCCGTCGGCTGAGCCGCGGCCGGGCGGGGGCCGTCCCCTCAACTCCCGCCCGCGAACCCCCCGTTCAAGACCTCCCCGCCCGCCACCGCTGCCCGGTGCTCCCGTCCGTCCCCTCCACGGACCGGAGCATCACCCCGCTGCCCCCGCTCGGCGTCACCGCCTTGTCCATCGCGATGGCGGCCCGGATCAGCCCGGCGCTGTCCACCACGAACCGCAGGTTCTGCCCGCCGCCCCCCTCCACCGCGTCGCAGCTCCAGATGCCGACCCCGAGATCCGGGTCGCCCCGGCTGTCCAGGCAGTAGTACGGATCGGCGGCCGACTGGAGCGTGCCCCGCGCGGCGTCCACCCGCCACCGCTGGGTGTCCGACGACGAACAGGGCGCGGTGATGACGTCGGTCCCCTCCGCGAACCACCCGTCCCGCACGTCCAGGCACCGCCCCGAGGCCATGTTCACCACCTGTGTGTACCTGGCGCCCGGCGGATGCGCCGGAGCACGGGTCGGGGTCGGCTTCGGCTGCGGCGCCCGGGTCGTACTCGTCGGTGCCGGAGTCGCCGACGGCGACGGCGGTCTGCTGGACGGTGAGGACGACGGCGAGGCGCTGGACGGGGTCGCGGACACCGTCGCCGTCACGGTCACCGCGGGCGGCGGGGGCGCCACCGTCACCGGTCTCGCGGCCTGCGCGGGCGGCGGATCGTCCGGCGACAGCGCCGACAGCAGCGCGATCAGCGCGACCACCAGCCCCGCCGAGAACAGCGCGACCCGCCGCGAGGAGGCCCAGGCGGGCCGTCGCCCGGTCCGTTCGGCGGTGCCCGGCTCACCGCCCCGCTGCCGGGCGGCGTACGCGGCGCCCGCCCAGGGCAGCAGCCCCTCGGCCAGCGTGGTGCGCGGGGCGTCGCGCAGCGCGGTCAGCTCCTCATAGGCGCCGGAGCAGTACGGACAGTGCGTCATATGGGCGACCAGGTCCGGGCTGTGCCGGGGCGAGTCGGGCCGGACGGACTCCTCGATCAGCCGCCGGAAGTCCTGGCAGCTGGGGTCGTCCGAGGCGGCCAGCCGGGAGCGCAGCAGGGCACGGCCGAGCGCGGTGAGCGCCGGTTCGGTGCCGTAGGCCACGTCCGCGCGGGAGACACCGAGCAGCAGCGCGGTGCGCTCGGTGCTCTCGCCCTCCACCAGGCCGTACCAGATCAGCCCGCGGATACGCTCCGGGAGCGTCTGGAACGCGGTGAGCATGGGCGGTACGGGACCGTCCGGGCCGCCGGTGTTCAGCACCAGCAGCAGCCCCGCGTCCAGCGCGGCGGAGCGCTCGCCCTCGGCCCAGCCGAGGGCCACCCGCTCGACCAGGAGCAGGAGTTGATGGCGCCACGGACCGGCCGGGTCGGTGCCGCGGGCGGTCTCGCGGGCGGCCAGCGTGAACGCCTGCGCGGCGAGCTGACGGGCCGCCGAGTCGCCGGTGGTGCACAGCCGGGCGTAGCCGATGACCGACTCCCGGTGGCGGGCGCGTAGTTCCTGGAGCGCCGGGTAGGCGACAGCGGTGGGGGCGCGCAGCAGTTCGGTCAACCGGGCGTCGGACGCGCCGGAGTGCACCCCTTCCGTGGTCGTGTGGTCGTCGCCGGTCCCCTGGGGCCGAGCCATTCAGCAGCCTCCTTGCGTTCCCCCGCTGTGCTGAGCCGGGTCAGCAGCGAATCGATCCGCATTGCTGACGTACCGGCCAGTTTGGAGGGTGACCATAGTGGTCCAGTGCGGCGCGCGGGAAAAGGGGCTACCGGCGGTAACGCGTACGGCTCACATGGGCGCGCTCCCATGGACCCCGGTCCATCGCACATGACACACCCGGCGCCGCAGGGCGCCGGGTGCGAAGTCTCTCCGGTTTTTCTGTGGGGTTCCTACAGCTCGGCGCCTGGTGGCGCCGCATGGCCGAGGGCCGCGGATCAGTCGTCGGCGGTGAGCCCGCGCCGCAGTCGTCGCAGCGTGCGGGAGAGCAGCCGGGACACATGCATCTGGGAGATGCCGAGTTCGTCGCCGATCTCGGACTGGGTCATATTGGCCACGAACCGCAAGGACAGGATCTGCCGGTCCCTGACGGGCAGTTCGGCGATCAGCGGCTTCAGCGACTCGACGTACTCGATGCCCTCGATGCCGTGGTCCTCGTAGCCGATCCGGTCGGCGAGGGCGCCCTCGGAGTCGTCGTCCTCCGGCTGGGCGTCCAGCGAGGAGGCGGTGTAGGCGTTGGCGGCGGCCATGCCCTCGACCACCTCTTCGGTGGAGATGCCCAGATGCCCGGCGAGTTCGGCCGGGGTCGGCGCCCGGTCCAGCCGCTGGGCGAGTTCGTCCCCGGCCTTGGCGAGGTCGAGCCGCAGCTCCTGGAGGCGCCGGGGGACCCGTACCGACCAGGACGTGTCCCGGAAGAAGCGCTTGATCTCGCCGATGATGGTCGGCATCGCGAAGGTGGGGAACTCCACCCCCCGGGACAGCTCGAACCGGTCGATCGCCTTGATCAGCCCGATGGTGCCGACCTGGACGATGTCCTCCATCGGCTCACTGCGGGAACGGAACCGGGAGGCGGCGAACTTGACGAGGGCGAGGTTCAGCTCGACGAGCGTGTTGCGGACGTAGGCGTACGCGTGGGTGCCTTCCTCGAGGGACTCCAGCCGCTCGAAGAGGGTCTTGGACAGGGCCCGCGCGTCGACCGGACCGATCTCGTCGAAGGGCGGGATCTCCGGGAGCCCGGCCATCGGGTCGACGGGGTGGGCCGGGTGGATCGGGTGGATCGGGTGGGCCGGGTCGGCCAGGTGGATCAGGTCGACCGGGTGGTTCGCGGGGGTCCCGGGGCTCATGGCGCTCACGGGAGCGGGACCGGTGTCGTGCGTCGACGTCGCCGTCTGGTCCTGCGAGGCGTCGAGCCGGGGTGACATGGGTGTCCTCCATCGTTCTCGGCATATGGCTGCCGAAGCCGGTACGTGCGGTGCGGTGTGCGGCGCCTCCAAAGCCGGCCGAGTCCGATTACGTGTCCCTACTAGCCCTACCCGCTCCTCGGTACTGACTGCAAGTACCGTTACGGCGCAAATGTCCGAGTATGTGAGGTTGTTCGGGTGTCAGGGAGGGGGGTGAGGGCGTAGGGTTCGAGGGCGCCGTCGGTCGCATCGGCCGGTGGACAGACGGACCGTCGGCAGGCGGACGGACCGGTCGGCAGTCACCAACCCCCCGGGAGAAGAGACGGCATGGACCACGGGATGCTCGGCAGCGCACAGTCGGGCCGGCTTCTGGTGGAGGTGCGGCAGGAGGGGGTGAGCGCCGTGGTGACTCCGGCGGGTGAGCTGGATCACCACACGGCCGACCTGCTGCGCGAACCGCTGGAGGAATGCCTCGCCCAGGGCTTGACCCGGCTGGTGGTCGACTGCACCCGGCTGGACTTCTGCGACTCCACGGGCCTCAATGTGCTGCTCGGTGCCCGGCTCAAGGCCGAGGCGGCCGGTGGCGAGGTCCATCTGGCCGGGATGCAGCCGGTGGTCGCCAGGGTGTTCGAGATCACGGGCGTGGAAGCGGTCTTCACCCTCCATGATTCGGTGGAAGCGGCCCTCTCCGACGGCTCCACCTGAGACGCTGCCCGGGTATCTGTTCGATGCTCGGCCCGAGGGGTCGAACGGGGGGTGTTCCTCCCGAATCGTCGGGCAGAAGAGATCGCAGAGCAGGTCGCAGGACAGGTCGCAGAACAGATCGCAGGACAGGTCGCGGCACCGGTGGGACGTACGCCACAGATGTGGAAACCCCCGGTACCGCCGACAATGACGCTTGAATCATGAACTTGGTGAACTGGTGAACTGGTGAATCGGTGAGGTGAAGCGCTGATGAGCACCACCCGGCCCTACCCGCCGGGCTCCCCTGAGCCCACAGGCGCTTCCGGCATGTCCGAGCCCGCGGGCGCCTCCGGCGTGTCCGAGCCGGTCGGTGCGTCCGGCGCTTCCGGCGTGGCCCAGCCGGTCGGTGCGTCCGGCGCCTCCGGCGTCCCCGCGGATCCCCCCGCCGAGGCGGCCCCCGGCACCGATCACCCCACCGGACGCCAGATGCGCAGGCTGAGCTTCGAGGGTCAGGCCGGGATCGTCCCGATGGCCCGCGACTTCGCCCGGCAGGCGCTCTACGCCTGGGGCTGGCTGCCCGCCGCCTCCGCCGACCGCCGGGCCGCCGCCGAGGACGTCCTGCTCGTCGTCTCCGAACTGGTCACCAACGCCTGTCTGCACGCCGAGGGACCGGACGAGATGTGGATCGCCTGCGACCGCAAGGTGATCCGGATCGAGGTCTCCGACCGGGGCACGGGCCAGCCGTCGCCGCGCACCCCGCACCGCGCGGGCCGCCCCGGCGGACATGGCATGTTCATCGTCCAGCGGCTCTGCCTGGACTGGGGGGTCGTCCGGACGCCGGGCCTCGCGGGCAAGACGGTCTGGGCGGAACTGGCCGCCCCGGCGTAACACCGCCGCGACGTAACGCCGCCCCGGCGTAACACCGCCGCGACGTAACGCCGCCCCGGCGTAGCACCGCCCCACGCTCACCGCCCTCCCCCACCACCTCACCCTCACCCTCACAACTCACGGTGCGGTCTCTCTTCCCTCCTCACGGCATCGGCCGTACCTTGACGGCCCATCTGATACGCCGTCAGAAATGAGGAGGGACCGTGCCGTACCGGAAGCGAACCGCCGCGGCCCTGGCCGGTGCGGCCGTACTGCTGGCCGCACCCGCGGCCCGAGCCGACGTCGTGGACGTCGATTACTCGTGCAAGACCCCGATCGGCGACAAGAGCGCCGTCTCGCCCATCGACATCAAGGGAGTCGAGAACGGCGACGGCTACAAGATCACCATGTCCTGGCAGAAGGGCGTGTCCTCCAGCCCCGTCGAGCTGGGCAAGGGCGCGATGACCCCGAGCGCCACCATCGAACTGGGCGGCGCCGACAGCGGCACGCTCACCGTCACCGGCCCCGCCAACCAGGAGGCGATCCCGGCCGAGACCCCCATCAAGATCAGCGACCTCTCCGGTACGTACACCCCGAAGAAGTCCGGGAAGGTCACCTTCACGGCCGGGGTGCTCACCATCAAGGCGCTGGGGACGACGACGACCTGTACGCCCGCGAACGACCCGGGCCCGTCGCTCACCCTGGACGTGACGGCGGCGGGCGGCTCGGGAGGCGGCGGCTCCAGCACCGGCGGGGGCGGTGGCGGCGAGGAGCAGCTCCCGCAGACCGGCCCGGAGGACTCCGCGATCGCGTTGGCGACCTTCGGCGGAACGGTCCTGCTGGTGGGCGCGGCGGGCACGCTCTGGCTCACCCGACGCGGCCAGCGGGTCCGGGCGAACCGCTGACGTGCCGCCGATGTGCCGCTGACAAGCCGCTGACGTGCCGAGACCTCCCGGGGAGCCGCCGATGCCACCGCCGTCACCGCCGTCCGCCGTGACCGCCGCCGCGTTCCTGCTGCCGGTCCTGCCGGTCCTGCCGGTCGTACTGGCCGTACTGGTGCTGCTGGCCGTGCCCGCGTCGGCCGCCGAGGGCTGGTCCGCGGCGCCCGCGGGCGGCGGCCGGCCGTCGTTCTACGCCGAGGGCACCCCCGGCACGGCACTGCGGGACACGGTGTCGGTGACCAACCGCACGGCCGCCCCGGTCGACGTACGCCTCACCGCGACCGGGGTCGAGGCGCGCTTCTCCGACGCCGAGCTGCGGGTGCCGCCCCGCACCCGCGCCGAGATCCCGTTCACGGTGACGGTCCCGCGCGACGCGCCCCCCGGCGACCGGGCGGGCGAGCTCGTCGTACGGGACGCGGACGGCCGGACGAACAGGCTCGCGCTACGGCTGCGCACGGGCGGCCCCGAGCTGTCCGCACTGACCGTGGAGCGCACCGAGGTCGTCCCGGAGGGCATCAGATACGACCTGGTCAACCGGGGTACGACCACACTCGCCCCGGCGCTGGCGGTCCGCGCGGAGGGGGTCTTCGGCACGGTCCTGGACCGCCCCGCCCGTCCGCTGGACACGAAGATCCCGCCGGGCCGCCGGGTGACCCTGACCGAGCCGTGGCCGGACCGCCCGGCGCTGGACACGGTGGAGATCCGGCTGACGGCGACGGCGGGGGAGGGGGTACGGGCACAGGCGACGGCCTCGGCCCCCTTCGTCCCCTGGCGCACCCTGACGACGACGGCGGCGGCGCTGACGCTGGCGGCGCTGATCACCGTACGACGGCGACGGCGACGACTGGGCGGTACGACGGCCGGGGACCCCCGCCCGGCACCGGAGCTGACGGGAGCGCGGACGTGAGGCTGCTGAGGACCCTGCTGGCGGCGGCGCTTGTGCTGCTGGCGCTGCCGTCGGCCGCCTCGGCGGCGGACGGGGAACCGTCGGTGCGGGTGTCGAAGAAGCAGGCGGGGACGGGTGGTTCGGTCACCGTCAGCGGCTCGGGCTGGGGAGCCAGGACGCTGCTGATGGTCCTGATCTGCGGTCAGTCCGACCCGGCGCGCGGGGTGGTCGGGGGCACCAACTCCTGCGCCAACGCGGACGGCCGGGCGGCGACGGCGGACGCGGAGGGCCGGTTCCGTACCCGGCTGCCGGTGGCGGAACCGCCGGTGCCGTGTCCGTGTGTGGTGCATGTGGCGACGGCGACCGGTCCCGAGGCGCAGGCGGACGCGGTGTTCCAGGTGGCCGGGCACGCGGTGGAGCCGCTGCCCGCGGAGCCCACCGGTGGACGTCTGTCGGTGCTGACGGACACGGACCTGGACGGCTCCAGCGGACTGCTGACCTGGTTCGGGGCGCCGCCGTCCCGGACGCTGGTGTTCACGGTGGGCAATGTGGGCACCGAGCCGATCCGGGACCCGGTCTTCGAACTGGGCACCTCGCACGGCGTGTTCGCCCCGCAGTGGGAGGAACAGCAGTGGCAGGGCACGGTCGCGCCGGGCGGACGGGCCCGTATCGAACTGCCGGTCGAACTCTCCGCCGGGGCGCACGGCGACTACACGGTCTCCCTGAAGTACGGCGGCCGGGTGCTGGCCGAACGTCCCTGGGGGGTGGGCCGGCCGTGGGGCGTGACGCTGTTCTGGGTGCTGGTGGCGGTGGTGGTACCGGCGGCGCTGTTCCGGGTGGGGTTGGCGGTGGTGGACCGGGTACCGCTGCCGCCGCGCTCGCGCCCGCGCCGGGCTCCCCGGAAACCGTCCGCGTCCGGGAACGAACCGGTCCCCCCCTCCACACTCCCCTGGTTCACCCCGGACTCCGCTCCGGGCACGGCCGGTGGGCTCTCCGCACCGCACGACGACCACGCGAACTCGACGAAGGGACCACCGTGAGCAGGACGAGGAGAGCGGGACCGGCGGCCGGTGTGCTGGCCCTGGGGACGGCGGCGGCGCTGATCGCGCTGGGCACCGCGCCCGCGCAGGCGGCCGAGACCGCGTATCTGACGGAGTGCATCCCGCCCGCGATCTCGGGCCTGCCGCCGGTCGAGGGCACGACGAAGGTCGAGATCGCGGCACCGGCGGAGGCGAAGGTCGGCGACGAGGTGGAGGTGACCTGGACGTTCATCCAGGGGGCGTCCAAGAACCCCGACATCCTCGACCTGGAGGCGGACACCGTCCAGCCGACGGGCACGCTCAAGGCGACGGGCGCGCAGACCGCGGACATCGCGATGGAGGGCCCGCGCACCAACCCGCCCATCCCGAAGGGCGGTGACATGAAGCTGTCGGCGATGAAGGGCACGCTGAAGCTGACGGCGGCGGGGGAGGTGACGCTGACGCCGGACGCGTACAACATCAACGTCAGCAAGCCGATCTCGACGGACACGAAGTGCGCCCCGAAGGAACCGGTGCCGGCGGCGGCGAAGATCACGGTGAAGGAGGCGGGCGGAGGCACTCCGACCCCCCCGACACCGACGCCCCCGACTCCTACCCCTCCCACCCCCACACCTCCGACCCCCACGGGCGGCGGCCAGACCGACTTCACGGGCAAGGAGGTCCAGGTCCCGTACGCGTGCAAGACCCCCATCGGGGACAAGAACGCGACCTCGCCCGTCCAGATCAACGCCAAGAAGAACGGCGGGAACTACGACCTCACGGTCCAGTTCAAGAAGTCGGTGATGGACAGCCCGGCCCAGATCCCGGCGGACTCGGTGAAACCGTCGATGCAGGTGGCGATCGGCGGTGACGACGAGGGCACGGTAGCGGTGGAGGGCCCGACGAACGCGCAGCCGATCGCCGCGGGCGACCCGATAGCGATCCCCGACCTCAAGGGCACGTACAAGCCGGGCGCGACCGGCAAGTCGACCCTGTCCCCGGGAGTCCTGACGATCGAGGCCCTGGGTACGACGACGACCTGCACCCCGGCCGAGTCCCTGGTCTCCCTGACCCTGGACACCACGGAACAGCAGGGCGGCACGTCCACGTCAGGCGGCGGCACGTCGTCCTCCGGCGGTACAGCAGGCGGCGGTACGTCGACGTCGGGCGGCCTCGCGGAGACCGGCGCGAGCGACAACGGCACGCTGAAGGCGCTGGGACTGGTGGCGGGGACGGCGGTGCTGCTCGGGGGAGCGGTGTTCACGTTCATGCCGGGGCGGCGGGGGATGCGGTGAGGTAGGTCAGGGGCCCAGCCCCGCGTACCACCAGATCGCCCCGATCAGCGCGCCCACGCTGCACACGGTCAGGACCCCGCTCCAGAACGCGTCGTCGAGCGGGGTCCGCCGTTTCATGAGCCGTGCGCCTGGCGGACGTGGCGGCGCAGCAGGACGTTGGCGTCGGTCAGCGCGCTCTGGTTCCCGGCATCGCGGGCCTTGCGCTGCCGCGCGCCGAGTTCGGTGCAGATGGCACAGCCGTCCACCGGGACGGGCGCGAAGCCGGTCGGGAACGGGTCGCACAGGACGGGCTTCATCCGAGCCGCCGGAGCAGCGCGGTCTCGATGGCCCGCAGCACGGAGGGAGCGGGCCGCGCCCAGGAGACGGCAGAGCGGTGCCGGGTACGCCAGGGGAGTTGGGGGCGGTGGGGGGTGGTCCTGGGGATGGGCATGTCTGTGCTCCTCGAATGGATGGACTTGGATCGATCTCCCGTACGCATCGCAGTCGTTGCGCTACTTTGCGTTGGCGGGACGCTGAAGAGCATCCCGCGTTTGCGTTGCGAAAAAGCCCAGGTGACGAGGGGCTTCGCAGCGCTGAAACGCAAATTCCGCAACTTCCGCAAGGAGGCGCGATGCCTGCGAGGCGTGTCATCACGGATCGGAGCCGGGAGCCGCGGCAGCGGTTCGCGGAGGAGTTGAAGGCACAGCGGGCCCGGAGCGGGGAGACGCTTCGCCAACTGGAAGAGATCCTCGGCTGGGATTCCTCACTGTTCGGCAAGATGGAGAACGGCCACACGCTGGGCGGCCCGGAGGTAGTGGAGGCGCTGGACCAGCACTATGGGACTGCGCCGCTGCTGGTGACGCTGTGGGAGCTGGCGGTTGAGGACAAGACGCACTTCATCGAGCAGTACCGCACGTACATGAAGCACGAGGCGGATGCCGCGAGCCTGTGGCAATTCGCCGTGAGCGTCGTTCCCGGGCTGGCGCAGACTGAGACGTACTCCTGGGAAGTGATGGTCGCCGACGGCTTGAACGGCGACGAACTGGAGCAACAGATTCGAGCGCGACTCGGCCGACGTGAGCGGCTGATGGAAGAAGACGGTCCGCACTTCCGGGCCATCCTTGCCGAGTCGGTCCTGCGTACCACGCTCAGGGAAAAGGAGGCGTGGAGGGAACAGCTCACGCTGCTGCTGGAACTGGCCGTGCGGCCGAACATCACCTTTCAAGTACTCCCGATGAGGGCTGGGCTGCATGCCCTGATCAGCACGGACATCATCTTCCTGCGGATGCCGGATGGGCGGCTGATGGCCTATGCGGAGAACGCGCATGGTGGTCAACTGGTCAAGGACAGTGCATCGGTTGAGCGATTGCAGCGTGGGTACGATGCGGTGCGCGACATGTCATTGTCCCCCGCCGCGTCGCAGAAGTTCATCGGGCAGATCCTGGAGGAAGTGCCGTGCGATCCATCGACCTGACCAATTGCCTCTGGCGCAAGAGCAGTTATAGCAACGGAAGCGGCGGCAACTGTGTGGAAGTCTCCGACGACTTCCTGGCCTCGGCTATATGGCGTAAGAGCACCCACAGCAACACCGACGGCGGCAACTGCGTAGAGATCTCGCCCGACATCCCCGCCACCATCCCCGTCCGGGACTCCAAAACCCCCGACGGCCCGTTCCTCCTCATCGGAGTCCCCGCCTGGACCGCCTTCACCGCGTCCATGCAGCCCCCGCCCGTCCGCCGCTCCCCAACCCCTCCGCCCCCCGACTCTGCCCGATCAGGCGAACTCCCTCCCCGTCCGGGAACGGCCGGAATCGTGTGCCGTTCCCGCCGCGCTCTCCCTGGCTAGATTCCCGCCCATGACAGCCCTCCTCTCGAACGCCAGGCGCCGTGCCGCACTGCTCCTCGGTGCTCTCGCCCTCGCCGGTACGGCCGGTCTCGCGCATCCCACGCCCGCCGCCGCGGCGGAATGGGACTGCGACGGCTACACGATGTGCCTCTTCTCGGACAGCAACTACGGCGGGACCCTGCTGCGCTGGAACTACCAGCCGAGCGGGACCCTCTCCAGCCACCACGACATCACCTCGTCGATCGTCAACAACTCGGGCTCCGCCTACTGCTTCTACGAGCACCCCGACTACGGCGGGCTCCAGTTCCGGATCGGCCCCTGGGAGCGCTGGGCCTCCGTCCCTTACTGGATCAACGACAGGATCAGCTCGCTCCACCCCTGCTGACGCCGCCAGGGAACGGGAAAGGGGCCGTCCCGGCAAGCTGCCGGGGCGGCCCCTCCTCATCCAGGTGACGTCAGCGGACGTCCCCCATCAGTTCCTTCACCTTCCGGCGGTACATGAACACCCCGACACCCGCCAGCACGGCGAGTGCCGCCTCCGCGGCCACCACGCTCGTCTTGTTCAGGTCGACGCCGTACGTCGACAGCAGGCCCGTCACCGCGTCGCCCGCCGTGACCGCCAGGAACCAGACGCCCATCATCTGCGAGGCGTACTTCGCCGGGGCCATCTTCGTCGTCACCGACAGGCCGACCGGCGACAGCATCAGCTCACCCGTGGTCTGGCAGAAGTAGATCAGCACGATCCACCACGGCGACACCGCGCCGCCGTCCGCCGCCGTCAGCGGCAGCAGGAAGACGAAGAAGGAGATGCCGACCATCACCAGACCGCCGGAGAACTTGGCGATCGTGCTCGGCTCGCGGTCGCTGCGGTTCAGCGCCAGCCACACCGTCGCGAAGACCGGCGCGAGGGCCATCACCAGCACCGGGTTCACCGACTGGAACCAGGAGACCGGGAACTCCCAGCCGAAGACCTGCGTGTCCACGTTCTTCTCGGCGAACAGCGCCAGCGTCGAGCCGCCCTGGTCGTAGATCATCCAGAAGACGGCCGCGGCGACGAAGAACCAGATGTAGCCGGAGACCTTCGACTGCTCGGTCCGGGTCAGCTCCTTGTCGCGCTTGATCCGCGCCAGCACCATGACCGGGACGACCAGACCGATGACCATCAGCGGGACCATCACCCAGTTCAGGGTGTACGTGCCGGTGCCGACCACGATCGCGTAGAAGACCACCGCGATCAGCAGCCAGATCATCGACTTGCGCAGCGTGGCGTTGCGCTCGGCGACATCGAGGGGCTTCGGGACGACGCTGGACTTGGCCGACAGGTGGCGGCTGCCCAGCAGGAACTGGGCCAGACCCAGCGCCATGCCGAGCGCGGCCAGCGCGAAGCCCAGGTGCCAGTTGACCTTCTGGCCGACCGTGCCGATCACCAGCGGCGCGGCGAACGCGCCGAGGTTGATGCCCATGTAGAACACCGTGAAGCCGCCGTCGCGGCGCGGGTCGTTCGGGCCGTCGTAGAGGTGGCCCACCATCGTGGAGATGTTGGACTTCAGCAGACCGGAGCCGACGGCCACCAGCAGCAGACCGAAGTAGAACGTCCCGGCCGTGGGGAGGGCCAGGACGAGATGGCCGGCCATGATGACGGAGCCCGCGATGGCCACCGTCTTACGGGGACCCCAGACGCGGTCGCCGAACCAGCCGCCCGGCATCGCCAGCAGGTACACCGTCGAGACATAGACGGAGTAGATGGCGATCGCCGTACCGGCGTCCAGGCCGAGCCCCGCGGGGGCGACCAGGTAGAGGGGGAGAAGAGCCCTCATGCCGTAGTAGGAGAAGCGCTCCCACATCTCGGTCATGAAGAGGGTGGCCAGGCCGCGGGGGTGGCCGAAGAAGGACTTCTCGGACCCGGGGGTGCCCGGGAGGGCCGAGTCCTTCGTCAGGCTGGACGCCATGGGTGTTCCTTGCTGTCGGGACGCGCGGATGGAGCGGAGCGCGCCCGGTGGGGGAGCCGGCACCGGCGGTCCGGAGCGTCCACCCCACGCCCACGGGGGGTCCGCCCCGGGTCGCGGGGCGGTGGACGGCGACCACCGGGAGCCACGCCTCTACGCGCGTCGATGCGCTACGAGGCCCGGCCACAGGTCATTCCTTTCAAGGCCGGTCCACAGGACCGACCCGCACACAAAAGAGACCTCCGGTGTCAAGTCGGTCCGTCGACTCGGCACGAAGGTCCCTGTCGGTGCTACAGGCGTTCCATCACCATAAAGCAGGGGAGTGGATGATATGGAAGGACTTGAGACAGGGATCACAGACTGTGACGGAACCGTAAGCAGTCATTCCGGTCTCGCGCGAGCGTCCTAACCGAAATGTCCGCCATGTGCGCCAGTAAGAATCCGTCCAGGCGATCTCACCTCGGTGTCATGGCCTGCGGGACTACCATCACCACATGACCCGTGTACTGCTCGCCGAGGACGACTCCTCCATTTCGGAGCCCCTGGCCCGCGCACTGCGCCGGGAGGGATACGAGGTCGAGGTGCGGGAGGACGGACCCACCGCACTCGACGCGGGCATGCAGGGCGGCGTCGACCTGGTCGTGCTCGACCTCGGCCTGCCCGGCATGGACGGTCTGGAGGTGGCCCGCCGACTGCGTGCCGAAGGCCACACCGTGCCCATCCTGATCCTGACCGCCCGCGCGGACGAGGTCGACACGGTCGTCGGTCTCGACGCCGGCGCGGACGACTACGTCACCAAGCCCTTCCGGCTCGCCGAGCTGCTCGCCCGGGTGCGGGCGCTGCTGCGGCGGGGCGCCGCCGAGCCGCAGCAGCCGCCCGCGACACACGGGGTGCGGATCGATGTGGAGTCGCACCGGGCGTGGATGGGCGAGGAGGAGCTCCAGCTCACCGCGAAGGAGTTCGATCTGCTGCGGGTGCTCGTGCGGGACGCCGGGCGGGTCGTGACGCGGGACCAGCTGATGCGGGAGGTGTGGGACACGACCTGGTGGTCGTCCACCAAGACGCTGGACATGCATATCTCGTGGCTGCGGAAGAAGTTGGGGGACGACGCCGCGAATCCTCGGTACATCGCTACGGTGCGGGGTGTTGGTTTTCGGTTCGAGAAGAGCTGAGGGCGTGGTGCGGTGGTCGTCTTCCACGGGGGGTTCGTGCGGCGCCGTCGTGGCTTGTCGCGCCGTTCCCCGCGCCCCTCAAGAATCGTGCGGCGGCGTTCCGCTTGAGTGCGCGGTTCCCCGCGCCCCTGAGGTGCGTGCGTGCGGCGCCGTCGTGGCTTGTCGCGCGGTTCCCCGCGCCCCTGAAAGGCGCGTGACCCACCGCGTCTCTTCCGCCGCCGCCCGGTACCGGTAGGGCCAGATGCGGCGTCGGCTTATTCAGTCCACCCTCGCTGTCGTGCTCGTCGTGATCGCGGTCTTCGGGGTGTCCCTCGTGATCGTCGAGACGCGGACCATCACCGACAGTGCCCGGGAGCGCGTCGAGGCCGAGTCGCTGCGGCTGGCCAGCATCGTGGACAGCCGCATCCTCGGGCACGAGGAGATCTCCTCCGCGATCCTCAGCGACCAGGTGGGCCCCGGGCAGTACGCCGTCATCCGGCTGCCCGACCGGCCGCCCATCGAGATCGGCGAGCGGCCCAGCGGCGACGTCATCGAGTACACCTCCCGGGGCGAGGAGGGCGAGACCGTCACCTTCCAGGAGCCGCGCTCCTCCATCACCGAGGAGGTCGGCCGGACGCTGCTGATCATCGGGCTGGTCGCGCTGCTCGCGGTGATCGCCGCCGTCCTGCTCGCCGTACGGCAGGCCAACCGGCTCGCCTCCCCGCTCACCGACCTCGCCGAGACCGCCGAACGCCTCGGCTCCGGCGACCCCCGCCCCCGCCACAAGCGCTACGGCGTCCCCGAGCTGGACCGGGTCGCCGATGTGCTGGACTCCTCCGCCGAGCGGATCGGGCGGATGCTGACGGCCGAGCGGCGGCTCGCCGCCGACGCCTCCCACCAGCTGCGCACCCCGCTGACCGCGCTGTCGATGCGGCTGGAGGAGATCACCCTCACCGACGACCCGGACACCGTGAAGGAGGAGGCCACCATCGCCATCGCCCAGGTCGAACGGCTCACGGACGTCGTGGAGCGGCTGCTGACCAACTCCCGCGACCCGCGCACCGGCTCCGCCGTCTCCTTCGACCTGGACGAGGTCATCCAGCAGCAGCTCGCCGAGTGGCGCCCCGCCTACCGGCAGGCGGGCCGGGCCATCGTCAGCTCCGGCAAACGGCACCTGGAGGCGGTCGGCACCCCGGGCGCCGTCGCCCAGGTGCTGGCCGCGCTGATCGAGAACTCCCTGATGCACGGCGGCGGCACGGTCGCCCTGCGCACCCGTGTCACCGGCAACCAGGCCGTCATCGAGGTCACCGACGAGGGACCGGGCGTCCCCGCCGACCTCGGGGCGCGGATCTTCGAGCGGGCGATCAGCGGGCGCAACTCCACCGGCATCGGTCTCGCCGTCGCCCGCGACCTCGCGGAGGCCGACGGCGGACGGCTGGAGATGCTCCAGACCCAGCCGCCGATCTTCGGACTGTTCCTGTCGCGCACGGCGGTGCAGCGGGCGGAGGGGGAGCAGGGGCGGACGGTCCGCTAGCCGGACACGCGGCCGTCACGCCCCGCGTGCGCATCCGGACCCCGTGGCCGCAACGTCCCGCGGACGCAACCGAGCCGCGGTCGTCATGTCCCGCGGACGCATCCGGGCCGTGGCCCTCACGTCACGTCCCGTCCCGCCAGCGCTCAGCACAAGAAGGTCACCCCGCGCTCCCGCACGGCACGGCACGGCACGGCTCACACCCGCGCCCGCGCCCGCTGCCGCTGCCGTACCGCCCCCGACGAGCCACGGCTGCCACCGCCGTCACCGCCGTCCAGGAACGATTCCGCGCCCGCCACCGCCGCCCCACCCGGCTCCGCCGACGGCAGTGCCCGGAACACCCACGTCCGGTATGACCAGAACCGGAACAGCGTGGCGACCCCGATGCCCAGGAACTTGAAGACGTTGTTCTGCATCGGGGTGTCCCAGCCGACACCGTACGTGGCCGCGTACAGCACGCCGTTCTCGATGACCAGCCCCACCGCGCTGAACAGCAGGAACAGGGTCATCTCCCGGGTCCGGCGGTTCTTGTCCCGGTCGCGGTAGGCGAAGTACCGGAAGCCGATGTAGTTGAAGACGATGGCGACGATCGTCGCGATCACGCTGGCGCGGACGACCTGGAGGTCGGTCACCGCCCTGACCAGGTTGAACACCAGCAGATTGACCAGCAGACCGGCCCCGCCGACGGCGCCGAACTTCGCGACCTCGCGGCCCAGCCGCCGCACCCGCAGCCGCCATCCACTGGGGGGCGTGTCACGGAGCCCCGAGGAACCATGTGCCATGGCGGAGAAGGCTCCCGTCCGGTCGAAGACGTCAACCCGGCCATGCTAACCAGCCCCCTTCCGTGATCGCCCCCGGACCGGTGCACAGGTTCGGAAAGAAAATCGCGCGCCGGGCGGCCGACATCGGGGCGACATCGGGCGGACACGGGCGATCCGGGTGGCCGATACCCTAGGGGTGTGACGTTCCCGGTAGTCGGCATGGTCGGCGGTGGCCAGCTCGCTCGTATGACCCACGAGGCAGGCATCCCGCTCGGCATCAGGTTCAAGCTCCTCAGTGACACCCCCCAGGACTCGGCGGCGCAGGTCGTGAGCGAGGTCGTGATCGGCGACCACCGCGATCTGGACACGCTGCGCGCCTTCGCGCGGGGCTGCGACGTGATCACCTTCGATCACGAACACGTCCCCACCGAGCATCTGCGCGCCCTGGAGGCGGACGGGATTCCGGTCCGGCCGGGCCCCGACGCCCTGGTGCACGCCCAGGACAAGGGGGTGATGCGCGCCAAACTCGTCGAGATCGGCGTCCCCTGCCCGCGCCACCGGATCGTGGCCGACCCGGCCGACGTGGTGCGGTTCGCCGCCGAGGGCGACGGGTTCCCGGTGGTCCTGAAGACCGTCCGCGGCGGCTACGACGGCAAGGGCGTCTGGGTCGTGGAGAGCGCCGAGGAGGCCGCCGAACCGTTTCGCGCGGGCGTCCCCGTGCTCGCCGAGGAGAAGGTCGACTTCGTCCGGGAGCTGGCCGCCAACGTCGTACGCTCCCCGCACGGCCAGGCCGTGGCCTACCCGGTGGTGGAGTCCCGGCAGGTCGGCGGGGTCTGCGACACGGTGATCGCGCCCGCGCCCGAGCTGCCCGAGGCGCGCGCCCTCGCCGCCGAGGAGATGGCGCTCAGGATCGCCAAGGAGCTAGGGGTCACCGGGCATCTCGCCGTCGAGCTGTTCGAGACCCGCGACGGACGGATCCTGGTCAACGAGCTGGCCATGCGCCCGCACAACTCCGGCCACTGGACCCAGGACGGCGCCATCACCTCCCAGTTCGCCAACCACGTCCGCGCCGTCCTCGACCTCCCGCTCGGCGACCCCCGCCCGCGCGCCCCCTGGACCGTCATGGTCAACGTCCTCGGCGGCGACTACCCGGACATGTACGGGGCGTATCTGCACTGCATGGCCCGCGACCCCCGGCTGAAGATCCATATGTACGGCAAGGACGTGAAGCCCGGCCGCAAGGTCGGCCATGTCAACACCTACGGCGACGACCTCGGCGACGTGCTGGAGCGCGCCCGCCACGCAGCCGCCTATCTGAGAGGCACGATCACCGAATGAGCCCTGCTGTCGCCATCGTCATGGGGTCCGACTCCGACTGGCCCGTCATGGAGGCCGCCGCCCAGGCCCTGGCTGAGTTCGAGATCGGCTACGAGGTCGACGTCGTCTCCGCGCACCGGATGCCCCGCGAGATGATCGCCTTTGGCGAGCAGGCCGCCGACCGCGGGGTGAAGGTGATCATCGCCGGCGCCGGGGGCGCCGCCCATCTGCCCGGGATGCTCGCCTCGGTGACCCCGCTCCCGGTGATCGGCGTCCCCGTCCCGCTGAAGTACCTGGACGGCATGGACTCCCTGCTGTCCATCGTGCAGATGCCCGCCGGGGTGCCGGTGGCCACCGTGTCCGTCGCGGGCGCGCGCAACGCCGGACTCCTCGCCGCCCGTATCCTCGCCACCCACGACGAGGAACTCCTCGGCCGGATGCGCGACTTCCAGCAGGAGCTGAACGACCAGGCGACCGAGAAGGGCAAGCGGCTCCGGTCGAAGACCGAGGGATCGACCGGCTTCGGATTCGGGAAGTGACCAGGGCATGACCACTCCGACAACCACTCCGACAACCGGCACCCGCCCCGCCGCCCGCCCCTCCGACGCCGAGGCCCGAGCGCTGCTGCGCGAGTTCCCCGTGGTCGACGGCCACAACGACCTGCCCTGGGCGCTGCGCGAACAGGTCCGCTACGACCTCGCCGCCCGGGACATCGCCACCGACCAGAGCGCCCATCTGCACACCGACCTCCCCCGGCTGCGCGAGGGCGGCGTCGGCGCCCAGTACTGGTCCGTGTACGTCCGCGCCGACCTGCCCGACCCGGTGCCCGCGACCCTCGAACAGATCGACTGCGTACGGCAGTTGCTCGCCCGCTACCCCGAGGACCTCGCCCCCGCGCTGACCGCCGCCGACATGGAGTCCGCCCGGCGCGAGGGCCGGATCGCGTCCCTGATGGGCGCCGAGGGCGGCCACTCCATCGGCTGCTCCCTGGCCACCCTGCGCGGCCTGTACGACCTCGGCGTGCGGTACATGACCCTCACCCACAACGACAACATCCCCTGGGCCGACTCCGCGACCGACGACCCGGGCGTCGGCGGGCTCTCCGCCTTCGGCCATGAGGTCGTCCGGGAGATGAACCGCACCGGGATGCTGGTCGACCTCTCCCATGTCGCCGCCACCACCATGCGGGACGCCCTGGACACCTCCGAGGCGCCGGTGATCTTCTCCCACTCCTCCGCCCGCGCGGTCTGCGACCACCCCCGCAACATCCCCGACGACGTCCTCGAACGCCTCCCGGCGAACGGCGGGATGGCGATGGTGACCTTCGTCCCCAAGTTCGTCCTCCAGGCCGCCGTGGACTGGACGGCCGCCGCCGACGACAACATGCGTGCCCATGGCCTCCACCCGCTGGACGGCACGGCGGACGGTATGAAGGTGCAGCGCGCCTTCGAGGCCGCCCACCCCCGCCCGGTCGCCACCGTCGCCACGGTCGCCGACCATCTCGACCACATGCGCGAGGTCACCGGCATCGACCACCTCGGCATCGGCGGCGACTACGACGGCACCCCGTTCCTGCCCGACGGCCTCACCGACGTCTCCGGCTATCCCCACCTCATCGCGGAACTCCTCGACCGCGGCTGGTCCCGCCCCGACCTGGCCAAGCTGACCTGGCAGAACGCGGTCCGGGTGCTCGGCGCCGCCGAGGACGTGGCCCGTGACCTGCGCGCCCGGCGCGGCCCGTCGAACGCCACCATCGAGACGCTGGACGCCCCCACGGCCTGACCGGCCACCGGGGAAAGCCGATCGAAAACCACCCGAACAACCCATCCACCAGGAAGGACCGGGCGGCTCCGTGCGACGGTGATCGAGCAAGGCGATCACGCTTTTGGATTGTGGAAGTACGGAGCCGAAGATGGCAGACGTCCAGGACGAACTGACGACGACGACGGAGGTGGGCGAGCCGGACCCGCTGTCCCTGCCGACAGCCCCGTACGACGAGCCGCCCGCGCCACCGGGCGCACCCGGCACCGAGGCGCCCGGCACCGACACCGGCGCCGACACCGACGCCGACCGGCTCCAGCGGGCCCGCGCCCTGCTCACCGCCCACCCCGTCGCCGACGGCTACAGCGGACTGCCCTGGGTCCTGCGCCATCTGCCCTGGTACGACCTGGAACTGGGCGAGAGCGCCGTCGAGACCGACGTACCGCGGCTGCGCGAGGGACAGGTGGGCGCGCTGTTCTGCGCCCTGCACCTGCCCGACGGGCTCGCCGCCGACCGCGCGGTCGCCGCCACCCTGGAACAGGTCGACCTGGTCCGCACGGTCGTCGCCGCCCACCCCGAAGGACTGCGCTACGCCCAGACCGCCGGGGAGGTCATCGACGCCCGCAACTGCGGCCGTACGGCCGTCCTGCTCGGCCCGGCGACCGCGGCGGCCCTGGACGACTCGCTGTCCCTGCTGCGGGTCCTGCACGACGTCGGCGTCCGGATCGTCACCCTCACCGGCACCTCCTGGGCCAGCGAGGCGGGACTGACCCGGTTCGGCGAGGAGGTCGTCCGGGAGATGAACCGGCTCGGTGTGCTCGCCGACCTCTCCGGCGCCTCCGAACCGACCGTCCGCCGGGTCCTCGCCTGCTCCAAGGCGCCCGTGCTGTGCACCCGCTCGGCGTCCCGCGCCCTGCGCCCGCACCCCGCGAACCTCCCCGACGACCTGCTGGCCGAGATCGGCGCCGCCCAGGGCCTGGTCATGGTCCCGCTGACGGCCGAGCAGAGCGGCCCGACCGTCCGGGACGTCGCCGACCACCTCGACCATGTGCGCGCGGTCGCCGGACCGCACGCGGTGGCCCTCTCCGGCACCTACGACGCCGGGACCACCCACCCGAGGGAGCTGCCAGACGCGGCCGGCTACCCCCACCTCGTCGCCGAACTCCTCCGCCGCGCCTGGACCGAACCCGACCTCGCCCTGCTGACCTGGGGCAACGTCCAGCGGGTGCTGCGCGGCGCCGACACCACGGCGAAGGCGGCCCAGACCCGCCGCTCCCCGTCGACGGCCCGCATCGCGGAACTGGACGGCTGACCGACGCCGCACCACGGAACGGTCCCCGGAAGCCCAGCTTCCGGGGACCGCCGCCCTACGGCAGGTTGCGGGCCATCACGATCCGCTGCACTTGATTCGTCCCCTCATAAATCTGCGTGATCTTCGCGTCCCGCATCATCCGCTCCACCGGGTAGTCCCGGGTGTAGCCGTACCCGCCGAGCAGCTGCACCGCGTCCGTGGTGACCTCCATGGCCACGTCCGAGGCGAAGCACTTGGCCGCCGCGCCCTGGAAGGTCAGGTCCGCATCACCGCGCTCCGACTTGGCCGCCGCCGCGTACGTCAGCTGACGGGCCGCCTCGATCTTCATCGCCATGTCGGCCAGCATGAACTGGATGCCCTGGAAGTCGGCGATCGGCTTGCCGAACTGCTTGCGCTCCTTGACATAGCCCTTGGCGTAGTCGAGAGCGCCCTGCGCGATGCCGAGGGCCTGGGCGGCGATGGTGATCCGGGTGTGGTCGAGGGTCTTCATCGCGGTGGCGAAACCGGTGCCCTCGGCGCCGATCATCCGCTCCGCGGGGATCCGGACGTTGTCGAGGTAGACCTCGCGGGTCGGGGAGCCCTTGATGCCGAGCTTGCGCTCCGGCGCGCCGAAGCTGACGCCGTCGTCCGACTTCTCCACCACGAACGCGGAGATGCCCTTGGAGCGCTTCTCCGGGTCGGTCACGGCCATCACCGTGTAGTACTCCGACACGCCCGCGTTGGTGATCCAGCGCTTCACGCCGTTGAGCACGTAGTGGTCGCCGTCCCGGACCGCCTTGGTCTTCATCCCGGCCGCGTCCGAGCCCGCCTCCGGCTCGGACAGACAGTACGAGAACATGCCGTCGCCCTTGGCCAGCGGGCCCAGGTAGCGCTTCTTCAGCTCCTCCGAGCCGGACAGGATCACCGGCAGCGAGCCCAGCTTGTTGACCGCGGGGATCAGCGACGAGGACGCGCAGACCCGGGCCACCTCCTCGATCACGATCACCGTGGCCAGCGCGTCCGCGCCCGCGCCGCCGTACTCCTCCGGCACATGCACCGCGTGCAGATCGTTGGCGACGAGGGCGGTCAGCGCCTCCTGCGGGAAGCGCGCCTCCTCATCCACCGCGGCGGCGAACGGCGCGATCTTCGCCTCGGCCAGCGCGCGGACGGCGTCCCGGAGCATGTCGTGCTCCTCGGACGGGCGGTACAGGTCGAAATCAGCCGATCCGGCCACGGTCTCTCACGCTCCAAAGACGGGTGAAGCACGGGGTGAAGCACACGCAAATTACCGTTAAGTAACTCGAAGTTTAGAGGGCGGCCCCAGGGACGGGTACGTGAGCTAGACGACAGCGGTAGAACTGCCCGTTGAAGCGGTGCGCGTACCCCCGACTATGCTCGGGCACCGCGCCCCGCACCGCATGTCACACGCGTACCGCATTCCTGGAGTACCCCATGACTCTGAAGATCACCGTGATCGGCACCGGCTACCTCGGCGCGACCCACGCCGCCGCCATGGCGGAGCTGGGCTTCGAGGTGCTCGGGCTCGATGTGGTCCCGGAGAAGATCGAGATGCTCCGGCGCGGCGAGGTCCCGATGTACGAACCCGGCCTCGAAGACCTGCTGCGCAGGCATGTCGCCGGGATCGAGGGCTCCACCGGACGGCTCCGCTTCACCACCGACTACGCCGAGGTGGCCGCCTTCGGCGACATCCACTTCGTCTGTGTGAACACCCCGCAGCGGCACGGCGAGTACGCCTGCGACATGAGCTATGTCGACTCCGCGTTCGCCTCCCTCGCCCCCCACCTCACCGGCCCCGCCCTGGTCGTCGGCAAGTCCACCGTCCCCGTCGGCTCCGCCGACCGCCTCGCCGCCTACCTCGCCGCGCACGCCCCCGCGGGCGCCGACGCCGAGCTGGCCTGGAACCCGGAGTTCCTGCGCGAGGGCTTCGCCGTCCAGGACACCCTGCACCCCGACCGGATCGTCGCCGGAGTGCGCGGCGAGCGCGCCGAGCGACTGCTGCGCGAGGTGTACGCCACGCCGATCGCCGAGGGCGCCCCCTTCGTGGTCACCGACTTCCCCACCGCCGAGCTGGTCAAGACCGCCGCGAACTCCTTCCTGGCCACCAAGATCTCCTTCATCAACGCCATGGCCGAGGTCTGCGAGGCCGCCGACGGCGATGTCGTCCGGCTCGCCGAGGCTATCGGCCACGACGACCGGATCGGCGCCAAGTTCCTGCGCGCCGGGATCGGCTTCGGCGGCGGCTGTCTGCCCAAGGACATCCGCGCCTTCATGGCCCGCGCCGGTGAGCTGGGCGCCGACCAGGCGCTGACCTTCCTGCGCGAGATCGACTCCATCAACATGCGGCGCCGGGGCCAGATGGTGGAGATGGCCCGCGAGGCCCTCGGCACCGGCTCGTTCCTCGGCACGCGCGTCGCCGTCCTCGGCGCCGCCTTCAAGCCCGACTCCGACGACGTACGCGACTCCCCGGCGCTCAATGTCGCCGGGCAGATCCACCTCCAGGGCGGCCAGGTCACCGTCTACGACCCCAAGGGCATGGCCAACGCCCGGCGGCTCTTCCCGACCCTCGGCTACGCCGACTCCGCGCTGGAGGCGGTCCGCGGCGCCGATGTCGTCCTGCATCTCACCGAGTGGCGGGAGTTCCGGGAGCTGGACCCGGCCGTGCTGGGCGAGGCCGCGGCCCGCCGGGTGATCCTCGACGGGCGCAACGCGCTCGACCCGCAGGTGTGGCGCAAGGCGGGCTGGACGTACCGGGCGATGGGGCGGCCGACGGCCTGAGACCCGGGTCTCCTCAGGTCCCCTTGGCGCGGTACCGGCGCATCTTCGCCCGTGCCCCGCACACCTGCATCGAGCACCAGCGGCCCCGTCCGGCCGGGCTGCGGTCGTAGTACGCCCAGTGGCAGTCCGGCAGCTCGCACGCCTTGAGCCGCTGCCAGGTCCCGGCCGTGACCGCCTCCGCGACGGCCGCCGCGACCCGGGAGAGCAGCGCCCCGCCGTCCACCGGGACCAGCCGCGCCGAACCGTCCCCGGGGTCGATGTCCACACACAGCGGCGCCCGCGCCAGCAGCACCCCGAGCGGGGTCACCTCCCGGTGCGGCGGGTGACCGGCGTGCGCCAGACAGCTGGCGCGCAGGGATTCCCGCAGCTCACGGGCGGTCTCCAGACCGCTCTCCGGGATGCCGAAGGGGGCGCGTCCGTCCACGGTGTCCAAGGTGTCCGCACCGGACTCCAGGTCCGCCGTGTTCACCAGCGCCTCGATCAGCTCCAGACCGCCGGGCGCGGGAGATCGCTCCGTCACCCTTGCGAGGTTACCGGTGGTGCGCCATCATGCGGTAACCGCGGCCGTTACCGTAAGACGGCTGCTGAAGGTAACGCGGGAGAAGAGCATGGCTGTGGCCACACTGGGTGCCGTCGTCCTGGACTGTCCCGACCCCGGCGCGCTCGCCGGGTTCTACGCCGGGCTCCTCGGCGGCACGGTGGAGGGCGAACTCGACTGGGTGGAGCTGCGGACGCCGGACGGGCGGACGCTGGCGTTCCAGGGCGCGCCCGACCACAAGGCGCCCGAGTGGCCGTCGGGCGGGCACTCGCAGCAGTTCCATCTGGATCTGACGGTCGCCGATCTGGACGCGGCACAGACGGCCGCGCTGGCGCTCGGTGCCAAGCCGCTGGACAGCGCCGAGGGGCGGGGCTGGCGGGTGTACGCGGACCCGGCAGGGCATCCGTTCTGCCTCTGCCGGGCCTGAGAGCGCGGGGTGACGGGCGTCAGTTGCTGGTGACGGTGACCTTCTCGTCGTTCTTGAGCTGCTCGACGAGCTGCTTGACCTTGGCGGTGTCCCACTGGAGGTTGCCGTTGGCGGAGTTCCCGGCGAGCGGCATGTTCATCGACGTGCCGTCGCCGCCGCTGACGCTCTTCATCGCCCAGAACATGCCGACCAGGTCGAACAGGCCCATGTCCTGGTCCACGATCAGCGAGTCCAGGCCCGCGCCCATGGTCGGGTAGAGCTTGAACGGGTTCAGGACCGTGCCCGGCGTGGCCACCTGACCGGCCAGGGCGGACAGGAACTTCTGCTGGTTCTTGGTGCGGTCCAGGTCGGAACCGGGCAGCGCGTACCGGGTCCGGACGAAGGCGAGCGCCTCCTCGCCGTTCAGGGTCTGCTTGCCCTTCTTGAGGTCGGCGCCGGACTTGGTGTCCTTGATGTCCTGCGGGATGTCGATCTCGACCCCGCCCACCGCGTCCACGATGTTCGCGAACCCGGCGAAGCCGATCTCGACGTAGTGGTCGATCCGCAGCCCGGTGTTGGCCTCCACCGTGCGCACCAGCAGCTCCGGGCCGTCCTCGGCGTAGGCGGCGTTCAGCTTCACCTGGCGGCCGGTGCCCTCGTAGGTCTTGCCGGACTCGGAGCCGACGAAGGTCGGGATCTCCACATTGGAGTCACGGGGGAGGGAGACGAGCGTGGACCCGTTGCTGCCGGTGTGCAGGATCATCATCGAGTCCGTGCGCTTGCCGTCGGCGGAACCGGTGTGCAGGTCCTTCTTCTGGTCGGCGGTCATGCCCTCACGGCTGTCGGAGCCGACGATCAGATAGTTGGTGCCCTCGCCGGCCTCCGGGCGGTCGATCACCTTCGACAGATCGACCTCGCGGTTCAGCTTGGAGTCGGCCCAGAAGTAGGTGGCCACCGAGGTGACGACCAGCACCGTGACGACGGTGATCGCGGTCACCTTGATCCGGCGCCGCCAGTTGGGCGCCGGACGGGGACGTCCGCCGCCCCCGCCGCCGCGTCCACCGCCGCCCCCGCCACCGCCGTAGACCTGGCCGGTGTTGTAGCCGCTGTCGTAGCCGTCACCGCCCGGCCCGTTCGCGTGCGACTGCTGCTGCGGGAAGCCGTCGTACGGCTGCTGGGGCTGCTGGGGCTGCTGCGGGGGAGCGGGCGGGTAGCCGCCGGCCCCGGCGGGCCCGCGGCGCACCTGGCGCATCACACGGGCGCTCTCCGGCTGCGCGCTCGCGCTGCCACCGCCGTAGCGGTTGCCGCCCGCGCCGCCGCGGTTGTCGTCGGACCATCCCTGGGGCCAGTCATTCATGGGCTTAGTGTGCCGTGCGCCACTGGGCCCCCCACAAGGTTCGGCGGAAAATCAGGGCAGGGCTGTTGCGAACCCGGCACAAAGTTCGCGCTTCGTCCCGCCGCCTACAGTGGACACCATGACAGACCAGGCCGGACCGACAGAGCCGGAGACTCAGGACGACCAGGGGATTCCCGGCAAACCCACGTCGGCCTCCCGGACCACGCTCAGCACGATCATGACCCACAACGACACCAATCTGCTGGGCACCGTACATGGTGGCGTGATCATGAAGCTGGTGGACGACGCGGCGGGCGCGGTCGCCGGGCGGCACAGCGGCGGGCCCGCCGTGACCGCGTCCATGGACGAGATGGCGTTCCTGGAGCCGGTCAGGGTCGGTGACCTCGTCCATGTGAAGGCGCAGGTCAACTGGACCGGGCGGACGTCCATGGAGGTCGGCGTCCGGGTCATGGCCGAGCGCTGGAACGAGTCGACCCCGGCGACCCAGGTGGGCTCGGCGTACCTGGTGTTCGCGGCGGTCGACGCGGACGGCAAGCCGCGCGCGGTGCCGACGGTGCTGCCGGAGACCGACCGGGACCGGCGGCGGTACCAGGAGGCCCAGATCCGCCGCACCCACCGGCTGGCCCGCCGCCGGGCGATCATGGAGCTGCGGGAGCGGGGGATGACGGGCGGGGGTAGCGGGGAGTAGCGGGCGCCGGGGACACAGGGGCGCGGGGGACTGTGCAGGGGATTGCAGGGGGCGCCGAGGACGGAGTGAGGCGCCGGGGACTCAAGGGAGCGCCCCTCACCCGACGGCCCTCACCCGGCGACGCTCACCCCACGCCCCTCACCCGCACGTCACCTCGTTCCCCCGCACCACCGGCTCCCGCGCCGGCGCCGGTTCCTGCGCCTTCACCTTGCGGACCGCCCGGAAGTCCGACCCCACGGTCACCTTCAGCACCGGACCCAGACCCTTGACGGCCCGCAGCTCGCTGCCCGGCAGCGCCGCCGACAACGACGTCGCCGAACGGTCCCAGCGCGGGTCGTACGACACGACCGTCCGCGCCGCGTCCCGCGCCCCCTCCGCGTTCACCGGCTGCCGGGTCGTACGGAAGCCCTCCGCCGCCAGCGCCGTGTCCACCCGCCTGCCGAGCCCCGCAGTCTGCGTGCCGTTCTCCACCTGGACCCGGATCTGGTCCGGCGCGACCGGCACCCGCACCGGCGCGGCGGCGCCCTTCGGGCGTCCCGGGTCCTTGGCGAGCGGCTTGTCCTCACGGAGTGCCTTGAACAGCTCCTCCGACTTCACCGGGTCCCACTTCAGCGTCGATCCGATGCCCTTCACCGCGTACCCCATCTGCCCGATGGGCACGGTCGTGAACTCCGACGACGACGGGGAGAAGGTGCGCATGGCCCGGCCGAGGTCGAGGAGTTCGTCCGTGCCGAAGCCCCGGTCCGCGCGCACCGAGCCGAGCACCGCGCGGGTCACGTCCCGGAACTTCATCGGGTTCAGCAGCACCCCGGAGGACGTGGCCCGCGCCACCAGCGCCGCCAGGAACCGCTGCTGGCGGCCCATCCGGCCCAGGTCCGACGCCCCGTCCACATGCCGGGCCCGGACGAACTGGAGCGCCTGCCCACCCGTCATGTCATGCCGCCCGGCGGGCAGGTTCAGACCCGTGTACGTGTCCTTCAGGGGCTCGGTCGTGCAGATCTCGACCCCGCCCAGCACGTCCACCGTCTTCATGAAGCTGGTGAAGTCGACCTCCAGATAGTGGTCGATCTTCACCTTGGTCATGTGCTCCACCGTGCGGACCGTCAGCTGCGGCCCGCCCTCCGCGTAGGCCGCGTTCAGCTTGATCGGATGCGCCCCGTGCCGCTGCCCGGTGGTCGCGTCGGTGTGCGCGGGCAGCTCCGCGTACGAGTCGCGGGGCAGGCTCACCACGCTCGCCCGCTCCCGGTCCTCCGAGATGTGCACCATCATGATCGTGTCGGTGCAGTGGCAGGGCGCCCCGCCCAGCCGGTACCGCCGCCGCTCCGCCTCGGAGATCTTGTCCCGGCCGTCCGTGCCGACCAGCAGCACATTCATCCCGTGTCCGGCACGGGGGCGGTTCTTCATGTCCTTGAACGGGTCGACCCGCGCGATGTCCGAGTCCAGGCCCGTCATCACCGCGTGTCCGATCCCGGCCGACGCCAGCACCACCACGGACAGCGTGGTCACCGCCCGCATGGCCCAGCGCGGGCGCCGCCTCGGCCGTACGGCGGAGCGCGCGGGCCGCTGCTCGACGGGGGGCCCGCCCGCGGGGCGCGCGCGGCGCTGCGGCACGGGCCGCTGCGGACGGCGCCGCGGACCGGCGGGCGACCGGGGTGGCGTGCTGGGCATGGGGACACCTCCGGCGGACCTGGGGCGGCGGCGGCCGGTCCGTCCGGATGGGGGCCCGGCCGTGAGCACCGTAGGCCGATACGATCTGCGACCCGGCGCAGCGCACCCGGCGGCGCGCAAGCGTGTCCCCCGTTCGCGGTAACGTGAGCACCGATGAACGCCAACGCCGAGATGCCGCTCCCCGCCGTTTCCGTGATCATGCCCGTCCTCGACGAGGAGCGGCATCTGCGCGGAGCCGTCCACGCGATCCTCGCGCAGGAGTACGCCGGTGAGATGGAGGTCGTGATCGCCCTCGGTCCCTCCACGGACCGCACGGACGAGATCGCCGCCGAACTGGTCGCCGAGGACGCCCGGGTGCACACCGTGCCCAACCCGACCGGCCGCACCCCCGCCGCGCTGAACGCCGCGATCAAGGCGTCCCGGCACCCGGTCGTGGTCCGGGTCGACGGCCACGGGATGCTCTCCCCGGACTACATCACCACCGCCGTACGGCTGCTGGCCGAGACCGGCGCGCAGAACGTCGGCGGCATCATGCACGCCGAGGGCGAGAACGACTGGGAGCACGCCGTCGCCGCGGCGATGACCTCGAAGATCGGCGTCGGCAACGCGGCCTTCCACACGGGCGGTGCGGCGGGCGCCGCCGACACCGTCTACCTCGGGGTGTTCCGGCGCGCGGCGCTGGAGCAACAGGGCGGCTACAACGAGGAGTTCATCCGCGCCCAGGACTGGGAGCTGAACTTCCGTATCCGGGAGGCGGGCGGACTGATCTGGTTCTCGCCCGAGCTGAAGGTGTCGTACCGGCCCCGGCCCAGCGTGCGCGCGCTCGCCAAGCAGTACAAGGACTACGGCCGTTGGCGCCATGTCGTCGCCCGCTACCACGCCGGGTCGATCAATCCGCGCTATCTCGCCGCGCCGGTCGCGGTCTGCGCCATCGCCGCCGGGCTGGTGGCGGGGGCGGTGCTGACGCCGTGGGCGCTGGTGATCCCGGGCGGATATCTCGCGGCGATCACCGCCGGGTCGCTGCCCGCCGGGAAGGGGCTGGGCCTGAAGGCGCGGCTCCAGATCCCGGTGGCGCTGGCCACCATGCACATGTCCTGGGGGTTCGGCTTCCTGACCAGCCCCAGGTCGCTGGCCAGGAAGGTCATCGCGTCCCGCCGCCCGGCGGTGGTCGGCGCGGGCTGACCTCCCGCGCCGGGTTCACCAGGTGTAGTTCGGGTTCACCTTCATGCACGCCGAGTCGTCCGCGCCGTTCAGCGGGTTCGCGGACGCGGGCGTCGAGTCGTCCACCTCCGGCGCCTGGTACGTCGTGCCCTCCCGCCAGTCCGCGCCGACGATCAGGGTGACCCCGGAGACGTCCGTGCTCTTGCGCACCGCGTCCGCCGGAACGCCCAGCGCGGCGGCGACCCGGTGGGCGTCGCCCTCCAGATCGGTGCTGGGGAAGCGCACCACGGTCCGCTCCTCGCTCAGCGCCGACGACTGATCGGCGAACGCCCCCTCGAAGCCGTCCGCCACCAGCAGCCCCGCCACCGCGCTCGCCCGCCCGGACGCCGGTCCGAGCACCTCGGTCCGCGTCCCGTTCTGCACCTGTACGGCGATGTCGGCGTCCTGCGCCGCCGGGTCGGTCGGCGCCTCCGGCTTCGCGGGCTTCTTCGGCCCGTCCTTGCCGTCCAGCGCGATGTCCTCGCGCACCAGCCGGAACAACCGCTCGGCGTCCTCGGTGGGCTCGACCCGGGCGCCCACATACCGGTTGGGCATGGTCGTCATGGTGATCCGCGCCGGCTCGACCTTGCGCAGCTCGTTGCTCAGGTCGTACAGCTTCTTCACCGTGTCCAGGCCCTCGTCGACGGTGAGCGCCCGGACGGCCTCCTCGACCAGCCGGCGCAGCTGGTTCGGGTTGGTGAGCGTGGCGTTGGCGCGCAGCTCGCGGACCATCGCGTTCATGTACATGTGCTGGGCCTTGGCGCGGGCGAGATCGGTGCCGTCCTCGAAGCCGTAGCGGGTGCGCAGCCACTGGAGGGCCTGTTCGCCCTGGATCGACGTGGTGCCCTTCGGCAGCTTCAGTCCGGAGCCCTTGCCGTCGCTGGTACGGGAGTGGATGTTGGCGTCCACACAGACCGGCACCCCGCCTATCGCGTCCGCCATGTTCACCACCCCCGCGAAGTCGACCATCATGAAGTGGTCGATCCGGATGCCGGTCAGCTCCTGCCAGGTGGCCACCGCGCAGCCCGGACCGCCGTGGCCGAGGCTCTGGTTGGTCATCACCCGGCCGTCGCTCGCCGGGTACACCGTGCCGTCGTCGGGGTCCGTGCACTTCGGGATCTGCACCAGGGTGTCCCGGGGCATGCTGATCACCGACATGTTGCTGCGGTCCGCGGACAGATGCAGCAGCATCTGCACATCCGCGAGCGGCGCCGCCCCGAACGTCTCCCGCGCGCCGCCCAGCTCCTGGTTCTCCTCGGTGTCCCGGGCGTCCGAGCCGATCAGCAGGATGTTCAGCGGGGTCTGTCCGGCGGCGTTCGGGGTGGGCGCGGCCACCTTGGTCTCGCCCAGGTTGAGATGGTCCTTGCGGAGGTCGTCGTTGAGCCGCTGGTAGTAGAGGTAACCGGCGCCCGCCGCGGCCAGTACGGCGAGGCCCAGCACGGCGGCGGCCCACTTCAGCAGGCGCCGCCGCCGACGCGGCCGGGGGGCGGGCGCCTCGGCGGGCGCGTCCTCGCTCCCGGTGTCCGGTCCGGTTGGCCCGTCGGTGCGGCGCGGGGGGCGCGTGAGCGTGCTCTCCCGTCGCACACGGTGCTGCGTCATTGTGTCCGTCCTCCCCCACCCCTGCGCGGTACGGGGATCAAGGACCCGGGACCGGACCCTCAGGTCCACGGTCCGACAGGTCTACACCAGAACAGCTGCGATCTTTTCGAGCGGGCTCCGGACGGGCAACCCCTGCCTACGTGACCTCGGTCACCAGCGATAAGGCGCGTACACGTCCATGCACGGGGTGTCGTCGGAGCCGTTGAGGGCGTCGGCGGTGTCGGGGAGGTCCCCCGCCTCTGGAGCGGTCCGCTTCGGATACGCCGTGCCCTCCCGCCAGTCGGCCCCCACGACCAGCGTGACCCCGGAGACATCGGTGGAGCGCTTGACCGAACTCAGCGGAATCCCCAGCGCCTTGGCGACCCGCTGCGCGTCCCCCTCCAACTCGGCGCTCGGGTACGTCACCTCCGTACGCTCCTGGGCCAGCGAACCGGACGCGTCGGCCGCCGCCCGCGCGAAGCCCTGCGCGGCCAGTTCCTCCGCGATGTGCCCGGCCCGGCCCGGGACGGCGGCCTCGGTGCCGGTCCGGGTGCCGTTGCGCACCTGCACACCGATCTCGGCGTCCGGCGCGGACGGCTCCTTGGCGGGCTTCTCGGCGGCCGTGCCCTTGCCGCCCTTCCCGCCCTTGTCCCCCTTGTCTCCCTTGCCGCCGTTGTCGTCGAACGGCACGTCGTCACGGAGCATCGCCCACATGGCGGCGGCGTCCTCGGCGGCCGGGACGACATGGTTCTCGTCCTGGGGGTCCTGGACGTTGGGCATGGTCGTCATGGTGATGCGGTTCGTCGGCACGGTCTTCAGCTGCATACCGAGGTCGTAGAGCTTGGTGACCGAGTCGATCTCCTCGGAGACCGTCAGCGCGTCCGTGGCGGCCTCGGCCAGCCGGGCGAGCCGGGGGCCGTCGGTGAACAGGCTCTGCTCCTTCAGCGTGCGGATCATGGAGTTGAGGTACATGTGCTGGGCGCGGGCACGGAGCAGATCGCTGCCCCAGGCGTGCCGGGTGCGCAGCCATTCCAGGGCCTGCTCGCCCTCCACCTTCTGCTTCCCGGCGGTCATCTTCAGCCCGGAGCCGCCGGGGACCCGGGGCAGCGGACGGTCCCACACGTTCTGCTTGACGCACACCTCGACGCCCCCGATGGCGTCCGCCATGCCGACGACCCCGGCGAAGTCGATCGTCATCCAGTGGTCGATATAGACACCGGTGAGGTTCTCCCAGGTGGCGAGTGTGCAACCGGCGCCGCCGCGGCCGAGGGACTCGTTGATGATGGTGTTGGTCGCCGGGAAGACCTCGCCGGTCTTCGGGTCCTTGCACTCGGGTATGTCGACCCGGGTGTCCCGGGGGATGGTGACCACGGCCGCGCTCTTCCGGTCCGCGGAGAGATGGACCAGCATCTGCACATCGCCGAGCGGCGGGTTGTCCCGGTTGTCCCGGCTGCCGCCGAGCGCCACATTGGCGTCGGAGGCCCGGCTGTCGGAACCGATCAGCAGGATGTTGAGCGGTGTCTGCCCGGCGGCGTTGGGCGCGGTGCGCTCGGCCTTGGAGTCACCGCTGCTGCGCTCGCCCGACTCCAGATTGCCGTTGAGGTGCTCGTAGTAGAGGTATCCGGCACCGGCGGTACCGAGGATGACGACCGCGAGCGTACTGGCCGACCAGCGCACCAGCCGCCGCCCGCCACCGGGACGCCGCCGCGAGCGGGCTCTCCGGGGCGTCAGCGGCATGGTGTCGTCCACGGCCCGCCGCTTGGCGCGCACACTGCTTCCGCTCAACTCTCCCCGTCCTTCCCCACCCCTGAGCCGTTCTGGCTACCAGTGAGACCGACGAGACCCCCGAGTGGTTGGCCACGCCCAAGCAAAATCCCCCCAGACTTAGGGGAAACCCTGTAGAGGGGCCCTGTATACGGGGGCTGGGGGGACGCCCTGCTTTTCAGGGGCGCTGGGGGTACCCCCTCTGGGGGAGGAACTGCGCGACCAGCCCCCACGCCCGCACGGCCCCACTCAGCTAGCGCACTGCTCCTGATCGGCCGTCGACTTCTCAACCTCCGGCGCCTTCGTAGGCGCAGTAAGCGGAGTCCCGGCCCCCTTGAAGTCCTTCCCAAGGATCAACGTCATCGCAGGCAACCCCTGAGAGTTCGCGACACTTTCCCCCGGCTTAAGCGCAGTCCCCGGCAACCCCATGATCGCCGCAAGCGCCCGAGCCTGGTCAGCCTGATCCGTCGCGTACTCCAGCGTCGTCTTCGCCTGCTCCTCCGCGTTCCCGTTCTGCTCGGACTTGGTGACCCCCTGCTCGGTCTGGAGCCAGGACAGCGTGGTCTGCGCCGACCCCGCCTCCGCCCCGCCGTTGAGAATCCGCACCCGCACCTCGGACGGATCGGCCTTGGGGCCTTCGAGCCGCTGCGCGGCCTCCTTCGCCGCCGCGCTCTTCTCCGCCGCCTCCTGCTTCTTCACCTCGGTGAAGGAGACATCGTTGATGACGGCGTCGAAGACCTCGGGCGCCTTGGTCTCGTCCACGACCACGGTCGCCTTGACCACCTCGGCCGGGTTGTCGATCACCGGCACGGTGGTGAAGGTGATGTTCTTCGGCGGCACCTTCTTCAGCTCCAGCGCCAGATCCTTGAGCGTGGGCACCTTGCCGATGCCGGTGTCCACGGTCAGCGCGTCGGTGGCCGCCTCGGCGAGGCTGAGCAGCTTGCTCGGACTGGTCAGGGTGTCGCTGGAGGACATCTTCCGCATCAGCGAACCCAGGAACTGCTGCTGCACCTTGATCCGGTCCAGGTCGCCCTTGTTGCCCCAGCTGTGCCGGGTCCGGACGAACGCGAGCGCCTGCTCGCCCTCGATGACGGACTTGCCCGCGGGCAGCTTCAGCTTGGAGTCGGGGTCGTCGACCGCCTCCTCCACACACACCTCGACGCCGTCCACCGCGCTGGTCAGCGTCTTGATCGCGTTGAAGTCGGCCATCATGAAGTGGTCCGGCTTGATGCCGGTGGTCGCCTGGACGGTCCGCATGGCGCAGCCCGCGTCCCGGCCCGACTGACCGAGGCTGGTGTTGAAGCGGACGCCGGTGCTGCCCGGGATCACCGTCTCGGTGCCGTCCTCCTGCTTGGTCGGACAGTCCGGGATGTCCACGATCAGATCGCGCGGGATGCTGAGCGCGGTGGCGTTCGTCCGGTCCTTGGCGACATGGAGCAGGATCGTGGTGTCGGCGTGTCCCTTGCTGCCGGTGTCGCCGTAGCCCTCGTTGCCCGCGCCGGTGCGTTTGTCCGTGCCGATGAGCAGGATGTTGAAGGCTTCGTCCTTGGAGAAGCTGGAGGAGCCCGCGTCACCGACGTCCGTGGTGTCGACGTTGCCTTCCAGGTGCTTCAGATACAGATAGCCGCCGACCCCGGCCGCGAGCAGCACGAACGCCATCGTGCCGCCGGTCCACACCAGTGCCTTCTTCGCCTTGGACTTCTTCGCCGGGCGCCGCCCGCGCCGCCCGGGAGGCGGCTCCTCGGGAGCGTTGCGGCGTCTGCGCGGACCGGGGACGTCCCGTCCCGGTGAGGTGCGCCCCGGGGCCGCCGGGGTCCTCGATGTCTCACGGGTGCCGGGTCCGGGCGGGCCCGCGGACCGGTTCGACGCCCGGCCCGTCGACTGGCCGGGCGCGGCGCCGGAGCGGCTGCCCCGGGTCTCCCGGTCGTCCGGCACGGTCGCTTTCCGGCTGCGTGGAGGTCTGCCCGTGCCACGCTGCCCGGGAACCGGTGACTGCGGTGCGGAAGGACTCAGTCGCAGTTCGTATTCACCGGTGTTCGGATTGAGCACCCACTGGTCTGCGGGATCGACATTGTCCGCCCGCCCACGGCCTTGCGCGTCCACGGTTGTCCGAATCCTCCGTCGGGGCCACGCGGCGCCTTCCCCCTCAAAGGCGCTCGGGTCTCGTACACACGGTGTGCGACACCACGTCGGTCGCGGGTCGGTCACACCGAAGCGCTCACACTATCCGCCCAGTTCGGCGAAGAGTGACGGCGGCCGGAAATTCCTTCTCCCTACAACTGGGCAATCCGGCCCATTTCTTTGAACACGCGTACGTTCCCTTGGCATCTGCTTTACCCCGGTGCCCGGTGAACCGTCAGGAGCAGCCGTCCCGGGCGGCCGTGTCACCCCGGAAAGTGGGCGCCGCGGAGGTCCCGCGCGACGGCTTCTTGTCTGCCTTGTCGGATTTCCCCGGTGCCACGGCGACGCCCGCGTCGCTGCGCAGACGTTCGAAGAGGGCATCGGCGGCGGGCTCCGCCAACTGATCGCGATTGACGTCGTCCACATACGACTCCCGCGGAACCGTAAGGAATTGCACACGTTCGGTGGGGATGTCACGCAGCCCGCGAACGAGAGCGTACAAACTCCGCAGACTGGCCAATCCCGGATCGGTCGTCAGGGACGAGGTGGCCGCGTCCAGCACCGGATAGAGCTTCGCCGGATTCAGCAGTACGCCATTGCCGCGGACCTTCTGCACCAGCGCCGCGAGGAACCGCTGCTGCCGCTCCACCCGGTCGGTGTCGCTGCCGTCGCCGAGCGACTTGCGGACCCGTACGTAACCGAGGGCCTGTTCCCCGTCGAGGGTCACCCGGCCCGCGGGCAGCCGGAGTTTGGCGTCCTCGTCGTGGATCGGCTCCGCGAGACAGATCTCGACGCCGTCCAGGGCGTCCACGATCTCCCGGAAGCCATGGAAGTCGACGACGAGATGGTGGTCGATCCTGATGTCCGTCAGCTTCTCCACGGTCCGGATCGAGCACGCCGAACCCCCGGTCTCGAAAGCCCGGTTGAACATCGTGAACTCCGGCGCGCTGCGCCCGCCCTCCCGGGTCAGGCAGCCGGGCACCTCGACCATCAGATCGCGGGGGATCGACACGGCCGTGGCGCTGTCCCGTCCGGCGGGCAGATGCAGCAGGATCGCGGTGTCCGACCGCTCGGTCCCGTCGTCCTTCCCGTAGCGCCGATTGTCCGCACCGGCCCGGGAGTCGGTGCCGAGCACCAGCAGGTTCTGGGCGCCCTTCACCAGCGCGGTCGGGCGGTCCTTCTCGTACCGGGCCAGTTCCCGGGCGGCGGCCTCGTCGGCGGTGATGTTCCCGTTGAGCTTCAGATAGACGGCCCATCCGGCGCCCGCCCCGATCAGCAGCAGCCCGGCACCGCCGAGGGCGCCCCGGCGCGCCCAGGTGCGGCGGCGCCGCCTGCTCGTGCCGGCCCCGGTGGCGGACGCCCCGCCCGGCGGGCCCGCGCCCTGTGACGCCCCGCTCCGTGGGTCCGCGCCCTCCGGCGCCCCCCTCCGCGGGTCCGCGTCCTGCGACGCCCCACCGCCCATCGAACACCCCCTCCGAGCGACTCGCTGCGCCTTCGACGATGCCGGGGGAGGGGAGCGGGGGCGAGTGGGGGCGCCTCGGCGGCGGCTGAACGGGTGAGCGGGGGAGGGGAGGCGGGGCAGAGGGGAGGGGCGGAGGGGCGGCGGGGAGGCGGGGAGGTGGGGTCAGACCCCTGTCGCCGTCGCGGTGACCGCCGTCACCGTGCTCCCAGCCGCTCTCCCCGGCTCTCCCCGGCCCACCTCGGCCCTCCCCGGCCTCAGCACCCTCCTCGCCCTCACCGCACGATCGCGGACACCCGCTCGCTCTCCACCCGCGCGGCCAGCGCCCCCTCGTCCAGCCGGTCCAGATTCCGGCACAGCACCACCGACCCCCCGCCCGCCAGCGCCGCGTACAGCCCCGCGCTCACCCCGTCCCAGGTGTCGTACGACAGCCCGGACAGCACCCGTGCCCCCGGCCCGCCGTCCCGCCCGGCCGCGTCCGCGCGGGCCCGCTCGACCACCTCCGCGCCGCTCAGCTCCGTCCCGGCGACCACCAGCGCGGGCTCCTCCGGGTCGACGGCCGCGTACGGCACGAACCGGTCGCCGAAGCTCGGTACGTCCACCGCGTAGTCCGCGTATCCCTCGGGGGGTCCGGGCACGAACCGCCGTCCCAGCGGCGCCAGCGACAGCGCGTACCGCTCGCCCCGGCAGGCGAGCCCCGCCTCGAACGCCCCCGGCCCGGCCACCACATGGTCCGCGCGGCCGGGGTCGCCGCCCAGTTCGGCGACCGTCCCCACGGACGCGCAGGCCAGCAGCCACACCGCCGTCTGCCAGTGCGCGGGCAGCAGCAGCGCCACCCGTTCGCCCGGTTCGGCGGACATCCCGTCCTGGAGCAGATTCGACGTCTTGGCCACCCAATTGGCGAAGGTGGCGACGGACAGTTCCACGCGCTCGCCCGTGGCGTCGTCGTAGAAGGTCACCAGCGGGCGGGCCGGGTCCGTGGCCAGCGCGGAACGCAGCAGGTCGGCAGGGGTGCGATCGGTGGAGTTCACCCGGGCAAGCGTACGCGCGCGGCGCCGTCCGCCCCGGAGGTCCGCGTCACCGGTTCGGCGCAGTGCCGTCCGACGCTCCCTCAGTTCCGCGATGGACAGATTTATATGACTATGTCCAGAGTGAGGGGCATGCGTGGATACCTTGCCTCCGCCATCGGCGTCACCTGTATGGCCTGTATGGCCGCCCTCGCCCTCCCGACGACCCTGCCCGAGGCCGCGGCGGCACCGCCCCGCCCGGCCGGGAACTCCACCGGCCCCGGAAGCGGGACCGGCGTCCCGGGCAGCACCGAGTCCCTCCCCCTGGGCCCGCTCTCCGAAAGCCGCGCCCTCGGCTCCACCCTCCAGGGCCTGCCCGTCCGGGACGTCCGGCACTTCTCCCTCCTCGGCGTCATCTGGGACGACCCCGACGCCGAACTCCACGGCCGGGTCCAGGTCCGTACCCGCTCCGCCCTCACCGGCGTCTGGACGGACTGGCAGGACCTGGAGACGCACAACGCCGAGCACGCCGCCGACCCCGACACCGACGAACGCTCCTCGCCCCGCGTCCGGGGCGCGACGGCCCCGCTGTGGGTGGGGGAGTCGGACGGCGTGGAGGTCCGGGTCCAGGCACAGGCCGAGGAGACCGCCGCGTCCGGCGGCGACGGCGCCCGGTCCGGCGGGGAGGCGATCCTCCCGGCGGGCCTGCGGATCGAACTGATCGACCCGGGCGTGGCCGACGCCGAGGCGCCGGCCGAGCCGTCGAACACGACCGGCGCCGCCGCCGCGCTGCCGGCCGAGCCGCTGGAGTTCCCGGCCCTCACCCGCGCCGAGACCGAACGTGAACTCGCCCGCGAATCGGGTACGACCGCGGCGGGCGCCCCGCAGACGAAGCCGTACATCGGCCCGCGCCCGAAGATCGTGACCCGTAAGGGCTGGGGCGCGGACGAGGGCCTGCGGGAGAAGAGGTTCGTGTACACGAAGAAGGTCAAGGCCGCCTTCGTCCACCACACCGCCACCGGCAACAACTACCAGTGCTCCGAGGCGTCCTCCGTCATTCGCGGTATCTACCGCTACCACGTGGGGAGCATGGGCTGGCGGGACATCGGCTACAACTTCCTCGTCGACAAGTGCGGAAACATCTACGAGGGCCGGGCCGGAGGCGTGGCCAAGCCGGTGCTCGGCGCCCACACCCTCGGTTTCAACACCGACAGCATGGGGATCGCCGTCATCGGCACCTACAGCTCCACCAAGCCGAGCGGCTCGGCGGTGACCGCCGTGGCCCGGCTCAGCGCGTGGAAACTCGGCATCTGGGGAGCCAATCCGAAGGGAACGACGTCTCTGAAGTCGGGTGGCGGCAATCTCTACGCAAAGGGTAAGAATGTGCGACTGAACGTGATCTCCGGTCACCGGGACGGCTTCGCCACGGACTGCCCCGGCGGACAGCTCTACGGCAGGCTCGGCACGGCCCGCGCCGACGCGGCCCGGTTCCAGGGCCGCTGACGAACGCCGACACCGCACGGCCGTAGCAGGCGCCGGACACCCCACTGCACACACTGACCGGCCGAACGACAGTTCGGCCGGTCCCGGCAGGAAGCAGAGACGACAGGTGACGGAAGCGATCCTTCTGGTCGGCGGCAAGGGCACCCGGCTGCGCCCGCTCACGGTGCACACGCCCAAGCCGATGGTCAGGGCGGCGGGCGTGCCGTTCCTCACGCATCAACTGGCGCGGGCCGGCGCGGCGGGCGTGGAACACATCGTGCTCGCCACGTCCTATCTCGCGGAGGTCTTCGAACCGTACTTCGGCGACGGCTCGGCGCTCGGCCTGCACATCGAGTACGTCACGGAGGACGAGCCGCTCGGCACGGGCGGCGCCCTGCGCAACGTGGCGTCCCGGCTGCACTCCGCGCCGGACGAACCGGTGCTGGTCTTCAACGGCGACATCCTGACCGGCCTGGACATCCGGGCGCTGGTGGACACCCACGAACGGGCGGGCGCGGACGTCTCCCTGCACCTCACCCAGGTCACCGACCCGCGCGCGTACGGCCTGGTCCCGACGGACGGGACGGGCCGGGTCACGGCGTTCCTGGAGAAGCCGCAGACCCCGGAGGAGATCGTCACCGACCAGATCAACGCGGGCGCGTACGTGTTCCGCCGCTCGGTCATCGACACGATCCCGGCGGGCCGCCCGGTGTCGGTGGAGCGTGAGACGTTCCCCGGGCTGCTGGCCGCCGGGGCGCACCTCCAGGGCATGGTCGACTCCACGTACTGGCTGGACCTGGGCACCCCGGCGGCGTTCGTGCGCGGTTCGGCGGACCTGGTGCTGGGCCGGGCCCCGTCCCCGGCGGTCCCGGGCCGCACCGGGGACCGGCTCATCCTGCCCACGGCCCGGGTCGCCCCCGACGCCAAGCTCACCGGCGGCACGGTCGTGGGCGAGGGCGCGCTGGTCGCCCAGGGCGCGCGGGTGGTGGGCAGCACGATCCTGCCGGGCGCGGTCATCGAGCCCGGCGCGGTCATCACGGACTCCCTCATCGGCACGGGCGCCCGCGTCGGCGAACGCTCCATACTCACCGGCACGGTCATCGGCGACGGCGCGTTCGTCGGCCCCGACAATGAACTCCAGTCGGGCGCGAGAGTCTGGTGCGACGCCCAAATCCCCAGAGCGTCCCTCCGCTTCTCATCGGACCAGTAGCCCCGCATCTCTTCGCACCTGTAGCCCCGCATCTCTTCGCACCTGTAGCCCCGCGCACTAATCACGAGGGGCGCGGGGAACTCCCTCAGGGGCGCTGGGGGTACCCCCTCTGGGGGAGGAACTGCGCAAAATCCCCAACGCCGCACACTGACAACGAGGGTCGAGGGCAGCCCACCCCCAGGGGCGCGGGGAACTGCGCGAATCCCTCAACGCCCCGCACTGATCACGAGGGGCGCCCGAAACACACCAAGGGGCGCTGGGGGTACCCCCTCTGGGGGAGGAACTGCGCGACCAGCCCAACTCAACCCGCACCCAACAGAAAAGCCGCACCCCCGACCCCCGCCCCCCAACCCCCTCACAACCCGGCAATATCCCCCACCGGCATACGAGGAGCCCGCCTCCCCGGCACCCTCCCACTCACCAAGATCAACCGAACCGCCCGATGCCGCTGCCCCCCATACGGCTCCAGCAACCGCAACATCTCCGCATCATCCGCATACCGATCCCCCGCCAACGCGAACCCCACGATCCCCGGCAGATGCAGATCCCCCACCGTCACCTCATCCGCCGCCCCATGACTCCGCTGCACAACTTCCGCGGACGTCCACACCCCCACCCCCGGCACCACCTCAAGCCGCCGCCGAGCCTCCCCCGCCCCCATCCCGACCCCCTCCTCAAGCCGCGCAGCAACCCGCACGGCCCGCAGAATCGTCGACGCCCGCTTGTCGTCCACCCCGGCCCGATGCCACTCCCACGACGGGATCAACCCCCACGTCCGAGCGTCCGGCATCACATACATCCCACCCGCCAGCCCAGGAACCTCCCCCCGCCCGGCAGGCCCAGGCGCCCGCTCCCCGAACCTCCGCACCAGCATCCGCCACGCCCGGTACGCCTCGACCGTCGTCACCTTCTGCTCCAGCACCGACGGGATCAGCGACTCCATCACCAGCCCGGTCCGCGTCAGCCGAAGCCCTGGCCGCAGATGCCGGGTGAGGGCCAGCAGCCGATGCCGGGGCCGGAACGCCGAGGGATCGTCCGCCGCCCCCATCAGCTCGGGCAACCGCTCCAGCAGCCAGTCACCCCCGGGCCCCCACGCCTCCCCCCGCACGGCCCCGTCCCGCAGGGACACCCGCAGGGTGCCCGGCCCGCCCGGCGTCCGGCAGGCCCGCCACGCCGACCCGTCCGGCAGCATCCGGAACGTGGGGTCGGCGGGCCCGCGCCGCAGCGGCCCGAGCACCAGCCCCAGATCCACCGCCCCCTCGGGCACCCACGTCCGCACCCGCCCGGCCACCGCCCCGGACACCCCGAGGGACCCCATGGGAAACCCCCCGCGCACCTGCGTACGCGGGCTCCGAGGAGCAAAACGTCCAGCCACCGGCAAACCCCTAAAAACCCTGAAATTCCCCTACGTACACCTCACCACAGGCACCCCACCTCACCGCACCTCGATGAACCCGTCGACGCCCCGCACCCCTCGCGCCACCGGCTCCCGCGCGGGATGCCCCACCGCGACCGCCCCCATCGGGTCCCACTCCTGCGGCAGCTCCAGGACCCGCCGCACCACGTCCCGGCAGAACATCGTGGACGACACCCACGCCGACCCCAGCCGCTCCCCGGCCAGCGCGACCAGCAGATTCTGCACACCGGCGCCGGTGGCGACGACGAACATCTCCCGCTCGGCCCCGTCCCGCCGCGCGTCCCCGTAGTGATGGGACCCGTCCATGACCAGACACGGCACCACCAGATAGGGCGCGTCGCGCAGCACGTCCCCGCGCCGCACCCGCCGTGCGATGGACTCCTCGCTCTTCCCGTCCCGGCGGAGGTCCGCGATCCACGCCTCACGCATCGCGTCCAGCAGCCGCACCCGCGACGCGGGCGACTCCAGCAGTACGAAGCGCCAGGGCGTGGTGTGGTGCGGCGCCGGTGCCGTGACCGCCGCGGCCACCGCCCGCCGTACCGCACCGGGGTCCACCGGCTCATCGGTGAACGCGCGGATCGTACGCCGCTGGGTCACCGCCTCCCGGACGGCCTCGGAGGTGCCGAGCCGGAACATGTCGTCCCGTGAGTCGCGCACCAGGGCGCGGGCCCCCGGGCCGTCGTCCGCGCCGACCACATGGGGCAGCCCCCGCACCACCGCCACCGGCAGCCCGGCCGCCTTGCCCTTGACCAGATCGCCCGCCGCGGCCAGTTCGTCGGCGGTGGCCACGATGGTCGCGACGAGCGGATTGCCGTACGCGTCCGTCCCGCCCCGCAGATCGTCCAGCACCCGGACCCCGGCGGCGCCGATCGCCACGTCCGTGAGCCCGGCGCGCCAGGGGCGGCCGAAGGTGTCGGTGACGATCACGCCGACCGTGACCCCGAGGGCGTCGCGCAGCCCGGCGCGGATCGCGCGCGCGGAGGCGTCCGGGTCCTCGGGCAGCAGCAGGACCGTCCCGGCGGGGGTGTTGGAGGCGTCGACCCCGGCGGCGGCCATCACCAGGCCCTGCCGGTTCTCCACGATCCGCAGCGTCCCGCGCCGGGCCACCACCCGTACCGTCTCGGCGTCGATCGCGGCCTCCCGGTCGGTGGCCCGTACGATCCGGCCCTCCGCCTTGGACACGATCTTCGAGGTGACCAGCAGCACGTCCCCGTCGGCCAGACCGGGCGCGGCGGCGGCGATCAGCTTGGCCAGGTCGTCCCCCTCGCGCACCTCGGGCAGTCCCGGCACCGCCCAGACCTGGAAGCCCTCCCGCGCGGTGGTGTCCTCGGCGCTCACCGGGCGCGCACCTCCTCGGCCAGCTCCAGCGCCTGGCCCGCCATCCGCGCGGCGGCGTCGACATCGGTCATCAGCAGCGGCACGGCCCGGCAGCGGATACCGGCCGCCTCGACCCGCCGCACGGTGCCCTCGTCCACCGTGTCCACCAGCCAGCCGTCCAGCAGGCCCGAGCCGTAGTGCTCGGCGACCGCCGCCGCCGTGGCCTCCACGCCCACCGCGGCGAGGACCTTGTCGGCCATCCCGCGCACGGGGGCGTCCCCGACGATGGGGGACAGGCCGATCACGGGGACCCCCGCCTCGGCGATGGCCTCGCGGATGCCGGGCACGGCGAGGATGGTGCCGATGGACACCACCGGGTTGGACGGCGGGAAGAGGACCACATCGGCCCCGGCGATGGCCTCCAGGACGCCCGGCGCGGGCTTGGCCTGCTCCGCGCCGACCGGCACGACCGCCTCGGCGGGCACCGACGCCCGCAGCCTGACCCAGTACTCCTGGAAGTGGATCGCCCGGCGCTCGCCGTCGATCTCGACGGCCACATGGGTCTCGATCCGGTCGTCGGACATCGGGATCAGCCGCACCCCCGGCTGCCACCGGTCGCACAGCGCCTCGGTGACCGCGCTGAGCGGATAGCCGGCGCCCAGCATCTGCGTCCGCACGATGTGCGTGGCGAAGTCGCGGTCGCCGAGCCCGAACCACTCCGGGCCCGCCCCGTACGCGCCCAGTTCCTCCTTGAGGTGGAAGGTCTCCTCGGCGCGCCCCCAGCCCTGCTCCTCGTTGATGCCGCCGCCGAGCGTGTACATCACCGTGTCGAGGTCCGGGCAGACCTTCAGCCCGAAAAGGTGGATGTCGTCGCCGGTGTTGCCGATGACGGTGATGTCCGCCTCCGGCACGGCCTGCTTCAGACCGCGCAGGAACCGGGCACCGCCGATGCCGCCTGCCAGAACCACAATGCGCATGGGGAAAGTGTTGCAGGCGGCACTGACAGCGCGCCGGGCGGTTACGGGACCCGGGCCAGGCCCGTGCAGCAGCGGGCGTGCTCGCGCACATGCATCGGCATCTCGGTCAGGCCCGGGTGGTAGACGTGCAGGCTCACCGCGGGGGCGAGGGTGTCGTTGACCACCTCGTGGGCGTAGCCCGGCGCGAACACCCGCTGCGCCCCGGCGGTCAGCGCGCGGGCCCGTCCGCGGGCGTGCTCGGTGAGCCCGCCGGACAGCACGGTCAGCACCCCGGAGGACGGCCCGTGGTCGTGCAGCCCGCTGCCCTGACCGGGCACCCAGGACAGCAGCCAGACCTCGTAGCCGGGCCCGGTGCGCAGCCGGTGGTACCAGCGGCTGGTGGCGTCGTAGCGCACCAGGTGCTCCCACGCGGAGCGGTCCGCGGCGATCGTCCGGGCGAGACCGGCGAACTCGGCGACGGTGGCCGGGTGCTCGCGCGGGGCCTGGAGCAGGTGGGGGACCTCAAGGATGTCGCCGGCGATCTGGAGGTCGCTGTCGCTGTTCATGGGGTGGGTGGTTCCTCGGCGTCAGTGCGGGGGGCTGGGTGTCACGGACCGTGCGCCCGGGTCGCGGGCGTGAGGTGTGCCCGGGTGCGGGCGGGGGGAGGGGCGGCCGGGGCGAGGTCGACCCGGGAGCAGCCGGAGCGCGTTGGGCTCAACAGCTGGGACAGCAACAACAGCCACGGCGAGCGAGGGCAGCACCGGGGGACCCGGCGGAGCGGGTCGAGGTGGGCGCCAAGTTCGCGAGCATGCCCATAAGGACAGCGGTTCACACCTGTGGTGTCAACCCGGCACCCGGGGCGCGGGACGGTTTCACCTCTTCCGGTCGATCTCGCTGCCGAAAGGTTTGTTCATGCGATGACCGGGAGACATGGCGCTCATCCGGGTGCGCGGTCCGGAGCGCGGTCCCGTGATCCGAATGTGATCAGGTTCGCTTCCGCGACCGGGCCGGAACGAGATCGAACCGAGGGACGTCCTTCCCCGTACAGATGTCCATACAGATGTCGCCACCGGTGTCCGTGCAGATGTCGGTACGGGTGTCGGTACAGGTGTCCGCTGCCTGTACGGGTGTCCGCGCGGAGGCCGGTGAGTTGTCGGCGTGGACACCACCGCGGAGGTCGGTGTGGACGTCTGTGGAGGTCCTGTGTGGGTCGTCGCCCCGCGGGGTCATCTCTGCGTGTCGAGGTTTATGGCGATTTGAACACTTTCCGCACGGCCTTGGTTCCGCAGAGTGAATAAGGGGCCCAATAGCAGATCTCGGCTTGACTCGCCCGGAGCAGCACACTTGTAATTTCACTCGTGTCGTTCAGCCGCGATCGGGCGCTGACGGCCGAAAAACGGGGACGCGAAAGCACAGACGAGGGGCGCACATGACCGAGCTGGTGCAGCAACTGCTGGTCGACGACGCGGACGAGGAACTCGGCTGGCAGGAGCGCGCGCTGTGCGCCCAGACCGACCCCGAGTCCTTCTTCCCCGAGAAGGGCGGCTCCACCCGCGAGGCCAAGAAGGTCTGTCTCGCGTGCGAGGTCCGCTCCGAATGCCTCGAATACGCCCTCGCCAACGACGAACGCTTCGGCATCTGGGGCGGCCTGTCCGAACGCGAACGCCGCCGCCTGAAGAAAGCCGCCGTCTGAGGGGACCCGCCGAGGACGCCGCCCCGCGCGGGCGCCGTCCCGCGAGGACACCCCGGAGGCACTCCCGGAAGCACCCCCAGCAGCGCGGCCGGGACGCCCCGGACGATCGAACACCGTACGAACGGCCCGTCGCGGGTGGGTTATCCACAGGCGGCGGGCCGTCGTCATGGTCAGCCGATAGTGTGGGCGCTCGTCCGAGACACCCCACCGCCCCCACCGGGCACGGGCCGTGTCCACCGCAGTCCACCGAACCGGGGCCCGTACCTCGATGTCCGCGCACAGCCACCCGGCGGCCCAGCACGACCCGGCCGCCACCGCAGTGTTTGACCCGGCCCGCCAGCCCGAGTACCCGCGCCATGTGGTGACCGCGGTACTCGTCTCGCACGACGGCGCCCGCTGGCTGCCCGACGCGCTCGCCGGGCTGCTCGGCCAGGAGCGCCCCGTGCAGTCCGTCATGGCCGCCGACACCGGCAGCGCCGACGACTCCGCGCAGCTGGTCACCCGGGCCCTCGGCGCCGACCGGGTGCTCCACCTCGCCCGGCGCACCGGCTTCGGCCAGGCCGTCGAGGAGGCCCACCGGACCGCCCCCGTCCTCACCCCCGAGGACCTGCCCTACCTCAAGCGGCCCAGCGGCTGGGACCCGGTCACCCGCACCTGGCGCGACGACGCCTACGACCTCCCGGAACTGCCCCACGGCGAGCCCGTCCAGTGGCTCTGGCTGCTGCACGACGACTGCGCCCCCGCCCCCGACGCCCTCGCCGAACTCCTCCGCGTCGTCGAGAACGAGCGCGAGCTGGGCCGCGACGACGTGGCCGTCGTCGGCCCCAAGCTCCGCGGCTGGTACGACCGCCGTCAGCTCCTCGAAGTCGGCGTCACCATCGCCCACTCCGGCCGCCGCTGGACCGGCCTGGACCGCCGCGAACAGGACCAGGGCCAGCACGACCACGTACGCCCCGTCCTCGCCGTCTCCACCGCGGGCATGCTGATCCGCCGCGACGTCTACGAACAGCTCGGCGGCTTCGACCGCCGACTGCCCCTCATGCGCGACGACATCGACCTGTGCTGGCGCGCCCACGCCGCCGGCCACCGCGTCCTGGTCGCCCCCGAGGCGGTCGTACGACACGCCGAGGCCGCCTCCCGGGAGCGCCGCAGCGTCGACTGCGTCGGCCGCACCGCCGCCTCCCCCCACAAGGTCGACAAGGCGGGCGCCGTCCATACGCTGCTCGCCAACGCGCCCACCGCGCTGCTGCCCTGGATCCTGCTCCGCCTGGTCGTCGGCACGGCCCTGCGCACGGTCGCCTACCTCGTCGGCAAGGTCCCCGGACAGGCCGTCGACGAGATCCGCGGTCTGCTGGGCACCCTGCTGCGCCCCGAGCGGATCATCGCCGCCCGCCGCGCGCGCGGCAGGTCCCAGATCGACAAGGCCGAGCTGCGCCCGCTCTTCCCGCCTCCCGGCGCCACCGTCCGGGCCACCGTCGAGCAGGTCGCGGGCGGCCTCCTGGGCGGCTCCGACGCCGAGACCGCGGGCGGCGCCGGACGCCACGGCGGCGCCGTCGAGTCCGGACCGGGCGGCGACGACGCCGACTTCCTGGAGATCGAGCAGTTCGCCCGCCTCAAGCGCGTCGCCCGCAACCCCGGGCCCATGCTCTTCCTGATCCTGCTGCTGGCCTCCCTGATCGCCTGCCGCCAGCTGCTCGGCACCGGCGCCCTCGCGGGCGGCGCCCTGCTGCCCGCCCCCGCCGACGCCGCCGACCTGTGGGCCCGCTACCTCGACGCCTGGCACCCGGTCGGCGCGGGCGGCACCTCCGCCGCCCCGCCCTACCTCGCCGCCGTCGCCGCGCTCGGCAGCCTGGCGTTCGGCTCCACCGGAGCGGCCGTCACCGTGCTGCTGGTCTGCTCGGTCCCGATCGCCGGAGTCACCGCCTACTTCGCCTCCCGCCCGCTGGTGATGTCCCGCCTGCTGCGCGCCTGGGCCGCCGTCGTCTACGCCTTCCTGCCCGCCGCCACCGGCGCCCTCGCCGGAGGCCGGATCGGCACCGCCGTCCTCGCCGCGCTGCTCCCGCTGCTCGCCCGCGCCGCCGTCGCCGCCTCCGGCCTCGCCGGTACCCGCGGCACCTGGCGCGCCACCTGGGCGTACGCCCTGCTGCTGACCGTCACCATGGCGTTCACGCCCATCGTGTGGCCCCTCGCGCTGGTCCTCGGCATCGCCCTGCTCGCTGTGCGCCGCACCGAACTCGCCGCATACGGACCCCGCTTCCTGGCCCAGCTCGGCACGCCCCTCCTGGTCCTCGCCCCCTGGTCGCTGACCCTGCTCCCGACCGGCTTCTTCACCGAGGCCGGACTCGACTACGGAGCCTCCGCCGCGAGCGCCGCCGACCTGCTGGGCGCCGCGCCCGGCGGCGCCGGGACGGTCGCCGGGCCGATGCTCATCGGCATCGTGCTCGCCGCCCTGGCCGCCCTGCTGCGCTCCGAGCGCCGCTCCGGCATCCTCGCCGCCTGGGCCGCCGCCCTGGTCGCCCTGCTCTTCGCGGTCCTGTCCAACGCCTCCGCCTGGGCCGGACCCGCCACCCTCGTCTACGGCCTCGCGCTGCTCGCCGCCGCCGTGCTCGGCGCCGACGGAGCCCGCTCCCGGGTCGCCGAGCAGAGCTTCGGCTGGCGCCAGCCCGTCGCCGTCCTGATCGCCTTCGCCTCCGCCGCGGGCCCCCTGCTGCTCGCCGCCGGATGGATGATCCGCGGCGCCGACGGCCCCCTGCAGCGCCGCGACCCCGTCCAGGTGCCCGCGTTCGTCGCCGAGGAGAGCGGCAGCACCGACCAGGCCCGCACCCTCGTCCTGGCCGGGGACAGCACCGCGCGGGTCCGCTACTCGCTGGTCCGCGGCTCGGGCGCCCGCCTCGGCGACGCCGAACTCGCCGCGGCGGACGGCGCGAACGCCCGCCTGGACAAGGTGGTCGCCAACCTGGTGGCCGGTTCCGGCGCCGACCAGAGCGACCAGCTCGGCGGCTTCGCCGTCCGCTACGTCCTGGTCCACCAGGGCGCCCCGCGCGAGGTCGCCCGCGTCCTGGACGCCACCCCGGGCCTCAGCCGGCTCAGCCAGCAGGACGACGGCAGCGCCCTGTGGCAGGTCGACCGGCAGGTGTCCCGCGCGGCGATCGTCCCCGACGGCGGCGGCGAGCCCCAGCCGGTCCCCGCCGGACCCGTCGAGATCCACACCGACGTCCCCTCCGGCGCCGACGGCCGCGTCCTGCGCCTCGCCGACACCGCGGCCGAGGGCTGGACCGCCACCCTGGACGGCAGCCCGCTGACCCGCACCACGGTCGACGGCTGGGCGCAGGGCTTCGAACTCCCCGCCGACGGCGGACGCCTGGACGTCACCTACGACGCCCCGGTCACCCACACCGCCTGGCTGTGGGCCCAGGGCGCCCTCGCCCTGGTCCTGGTGGTCCTCGCGCTGCCCGGCCGCCGCCGCGACATCGACGACGACCTGCCCGAGGAGCCCGTGATCCCGGCGCAGGCCACCACGGGCGAGGGCCGCCGCGCCCGCCGTATGCGCGACCGCGCGGAGGACGCTTCCCCCGCCGAGGACACCTCGGCCGCCGCCCCGGACCCGGCCCCCGTCACCGCCGCCGTCCCGCAGCAGCAGCCGTACGACGGCACCTGGGACCCGGCCCCCACCGGCGCCGAATACGCCTCCTATGGCGCCGACCCGTACCAGCAGGCCGCCCCCCAGCAGTACGGCTACGGCCAGGACTACCAGGCCGACCCGTACCAGAGCGGCCACCCCGTCCCGGCCGACCAGGCCACCCAGTACGACCCCTACGGCTACGGCGGACAGGACGGCTACGCGGGCCCGCCCCAGCAGCAGCCGTACGACCCGACCCAGTACCCCCAGGGCTACGACCCCTCGTACGACCCCGCGGCGCAGCATGACCCGCACGGCCGCCGCACCGACGGGAGCCAGCAGTGAAGCGCACCACCGTGTCCCTGATCGCCGGGGTGGCCGCGCTCGCCGCGCTCACCGGTTTCGCCTCCGTCTCGGCCCCCGACCCGAGTGGGCCGGACCCCGCAGGGTCGGCGGCCACGCTGCCCGTCGAGCGCACCAGCCTGGTCTGCCCGGCGCCCAGCACGTCCGACCTGGCCGAGACGGCGTACACGGCCTTCACCCCGGCCACCGAGGGCACCGGCGACGAGGGCACGGCGGAACTGCTCCCAGCCGCCGAGAAGTCCGCCGCCCCGGACGCCAAGCCCGGCAAACCGGTCCTCACCCCGAAGGAACCGGGCACACCTGTCACCGCCGAGGAGTCCGGCGCCGAGGCGCCCGCCCTGACCGGCACCGCCGAGGGGCGCCTCGCGCCGGGCTGGACCGTCCAGCAGACCACCGAGGTCACCGCGGGCACCGGCCGCGGCCTCCAGGGCCTCAGCTGTGTCACCCCCGACACCGACTTCTGGTTCCCGGGCGCGAGCACGGCGGGCGACCGCACCGACTACGTCCACCTCATCAACCCGGACGACTCCGCCGCCGTCGTCGACATCGAGCTGTACGGCAAGAACGGCGTCCTGGAGTCCGAGGTCGGCTCCGACATCGCGGTCAAGCCCCGCACCAGTGAGCCGATCCTGCTGTCCACGCTGACCGAGGCCGAGGAGACCGATCTGACGGTGCGGGTCAATGTGCGCAGCGGCCGGGTCGGCGCGGCCGTCCAGGCGCTGGACGACAAGCTGGGCGGGGACTGGCTGACGGCGTCCGCCGACCCCGCGGGCAGCCTGGTCCTGCCGGGCATCCCCGAGGACGCCGCCCAGGTGCGGCTGATCGCCTTCTCGCCGGGCGACACCGACGCCGACCTGAAGCTGCGGCTGGCCGGTCCGTCCGGTCTGATCACCCCGGTCGGCCATGAGACGCTGCACGTCAAGGCGGGGATGACCACCGCCGTGGACCTCGCGGACGTCACCAAGGGCGAACCGGGCTCCCTGGTGCTGACCCCGACGGGCGGTTCGGTGCCGGTCGTGGCGGCGGTCCAGGTGATCCGGGGCGAGGGCGGTGACCGGGAGAGCGCGTTCATCCCGGCCGCCCGCGCGGTGCAGGCCCGCGCGACGGCCGTCGCCAACACGGAGAAGGGCACGACGCTCTCCCTCACGGCCCCGACGACCACCACACAGGTCAAGGTCACGGCATCGGCCGGGACCCAGGGCGGCGAACCGGTGTCCAAGACCTACACGGTCAAGTCCGGCACCACCCAGAACGTCGAACTGCCCGTCCCCGACGGCCTGAAGGGCACCTACGCCCTCACCGTCGAGCCCACGTCCGGCGGCCCCCTCTACGCCGCGAGAACCCTCGAAGCCCCCCAGGACGACGTCCCCGCCTTCACCACGCAGGTCCTGCCCGACGACCGGGGCCGGGTGTCCGTCCCCGACGCGGAACAGGACCTGTCGGTGCTCCAGGAACAGGGGTAGCGCGGGAGCCGGTCACAGGGCGGGCTCCGGAGCCGGTCCCCCCGGGACGTACGGAGGACGTACCTGGGATGTCCTGGGACGTCCTGGGGAGGGACTCAGTCCTCCCCGTACCGGGGATCGACGGTCTCCGGCGTCAGCCCCAGCAGTTCCGCCACCTGCTCCACCACCACCTCGTGGACCAGCGCGGCCCGCTCGTCGCGCCCCTTGGTGCGGATCTCCACCGGCCGCCGGTAGATCACCACCCGCGCGGGGCGCCCGTCCCGCGCGGGGACGCTCCGCCCGAGCGGCACCGCCTCGTCGCTCCAGGGCCCGCCCCCGTCCAGTCGGGGCACCTCCAGCACCAGGAAGTCGATGTCGGCCAGCTGCGGCCAGCGCCGCTCCAGCCGCTCCACGGAGTCCTCCACGAGACCGGCGAAGGTGTCGGCGCGGCTGGCCGCCAGCGGCACCTGCGGCGGCGCGATCGGCCCGCGCATGCCCCGTCCATGACGGTCACGGCGGCGGGGCCAGGGGCCTGCGGCGGGCGGCGGTACGGGGTTGTCCATCACTGGTGAAGGGTAGTCCCCGCACCCCCGCTCCCGCCCGGCACTCATCCGCCGGAATCCGCCGATTCCGCCCCCGCTCCCACCCCCGCGCGCGCCCGCCCCCCGTCCCACCTGCGCCGCACGCCCCCACCCGGCCCGCGCGCCGCGCCCGGCCAGCCCGGTCAACGCCCACGACCGACCCGTACGGCATGTCGCCGGATGACCATTCCGGCCAAGGTTGGGCTCGATTCCGTATCTCTCCGAGACCGTCGGCCACGAGGCAAATGACGGGGTTTGTGCGCACCGCCGACCGGGCCGCCTCCGCCCGACCCCCACCCCGGCGCATGTCCGCGCAGGTCAGCGGGGTGTGACGGAAGGGGTCCGTGGGGCGTTTCCCCACACGACACGGTGGAGTGACCTGGGGGAGAGTCGTCGCGGCCCGCTCAAGAGTGCGGTACCGTCCAACGTCGTGAGCCCTGTACGTCGCTGTTCGCGCACCGCTTGCGGCCGTCCCGCCGTAGCGACGCTGACGTACGTCTACGCCGACTCGACCGCCGTCCTCGGCCCGCTCGCCACCTACGCCGAACCCCACTGCTACGACCTGTGCGCCGAGCACTCCGAGCGCCTGACCGCCCCGCGCGGCTGGGAGGTCGTCCGGCTGCTGGACGGCTCCGCCCCGGCCCGCCCGAGCGGCGACGACCTGGAGGCGCTGGCGAACGCGGTACGCGAGGCGGCCCGTCCGCAGGAGCGCGCCGCGCAGGCGGGCGGCGTGTCGCGCGGTGCGGACCCCATGGAGGTCGCCCGCCGCGGTCACCTGAGGGTCCTGCGCTCCCCGGACAACTGACCTGCGGGACACGCCCCTTGAGGGCCCGTCACCCGGGTCTGACCCACCGTCCGACACACGGCCCCCACGTTCTTCACGCTTCCCTCCGGCCCCCGGCCATTGACCCGGCGTTGTCGCGGACACGAGCATTCCGGTAGCCGGAAACAAGAACTCGCTTTCCACATCCCGGAACCGGGGTGGGGGGTCGGGAGGCGCGCGTGTACATCCAGGACCTGGAACCCGTCGCCGGATCACTCGGCCTGTCCGCCCTGATCGCCGCCCTGCCGCTGCTGCTCGTCCTCGTCCTGCTCGGCGCGGTCCGCATGAAGGCCCATCTCGCGGGCCTGACCGGCCTCCTGGCGGCCGTACTGGTCGCCTGGCTCGCCTACCGCATGCCGCTCGGCCAGACGCTCTCCAGCGCCGCCCAGGGAGCCGCCTTCGGGCTGTTCCCCATCCTGTGGATCGTCGTCAACGCCCTGTGGGTGTACCGGATGACGGTCCGCACCCGGCACTTCGACGTCCTGCGCCGCTCCTTCGGACGGCTCTCCGACGACCCGCGCATCCAGGCCCTGGTGGTCGCCTTCTGCTTCGGCGCCCTCCTGGAGGCGCTCGCCGGATTCGGGGCACCCGTCGCGATCTGCTCGGTGATGCTGGTGGCGCTCGGCTTCGACCCCGTCCGCGCGGCCGTCGTCGCCCTCGTCGCCAACACCGCCCCGGTCGCGTTCGGCGCCATGGGCACCCCCGTCGTCACCCTCGCCCAGGTCACCGAACTGCCCCTGGAGGACGTGGCACAGGTCGTCGGCCGCCAGACCCCGCTGCTCGCCCTCGTCGTCCCCCTGGTGCTGATCGGCCTCGTGGACGGCCGACGCGGACTGCGCGAGACCTGGCTGCCCGCCCTGGCGTGCGGAACCGCCTTCGCCGTGGCCCAGTTCGCCGCCGCCAACTACGTCTCCGCCCAACTCGCCGACATCGCCGCCGCCCTGGCGGGCGCGGGCGCCCTGGCCGCCGTACCCCGGGCGCGGCGGCCCGCCACCGAGACCGTCCGTACGGCCGTGCTGACCGGCGCGCGCAGCGCCGAGTTAGACGAACGGGACCCTCGCGCGGAGGTGATCCGCGCGTACGCGCCCTACGCGCTGATCGTGGCCGTCTTCTCGGTCGCGCAGATCCCGGCCGTCAAGGACCGGCTGGCCGGTGCGACCCGCACCTATGACTGGCCCTTCCTGGACGTCCTGGGGCCCGACGGCGAGCCCGTCGGCGCCAATGTCTTCACCTGGCCGATCGTGTCGACCGGCGGCACGCTGGTGCTGATCGCCGGCATGTGCGCCGCCTTCGTCATCGCGGTCCCCGCGCGGGTGGCCGTCCGTGAATGGCTGGCCACCGTACGGGAGTTGCGGTACGCGATCCTGACCGTCACCTCCGTGCTGGCGCTCGCCTTCGTGATGAACCTGTCCGGACAGGCCGGGACCATCGGCCAGTTCGTGGCGGCGGCGGGCGCCGGACTGGCGTTCCTGTCACCGGTGCTCGGCTGGTTCGGCGTCGCCGTCTCCGGCTCGGACACCTCCGCCAACGCCCTCTTCGGCGCCCTCCAGGTGACCGCCGCCCGCGAGTCCGGTCTCTCGCCCGAGCTGCTGGCCGCCGCGAACAGCTCCGGCGGGGTCCTCGGCAAGATGATCTCCCCGCAGAACCTCACCATCGCCTGCGCCGCCGTCGCCCTCGCGGGCCGCGAGGGCGACCTGCTGCGCAAGGTGCTGCCCTGGAGCCTCGGCCTGCTGCTGGTGATGTGCCTGATCGTGGTCGGCCAGAGCGGACCGGTGCTCGGTTGGATGCTGCCCTGAGCCGTGCACGGAGGGTGACCCCGGATAGGCCGGGGCGTGCGCGCGCGAGCCGTGGGGGGCAGGTAGCTTTGGGTGACCGAGTTGGACACCAGGAGGGCTGGCCGTGACTGCTGATCTGTCGCAGATCGTGAAGGCGTACGACGTACGCGGGGTGGTCCCGGACCAGTGGGACGAGGGACTCGCCGGACTGTTCGGCGCCGCGTTCGCCCAGGTGACCGGGGCCCACGCGATCGTGATCGGGCACGACATGCGGCCCTCCTCGCCCGGCCTGTCCGGCGCCTTCGCGCGCGGCGCGGCGGCCCGTGGCGTCGACGTCACCGAGATCGGCCTGTGCTCCACGGACCAGCTGTACTACGCGTCGGGCGCCCTCGACCTGCCCGGCGCCATGTTCACCGCCTCCCACAATCCGGCGCGGTACAACGGCATCAAGATGTGCCGCGCGGGAGCCGCCCCCGTCGGCCAGGACACGGGCCTCTCCGAGATCCGCGCCCTGGTGGAGAGCTGGCTCGACGGAGCCGCCCGGGAACCCGCCGCCGGAACACCGGGAACGATCACTCGGCGTGACACGTTGAAGGATTACGCGGCCCACCTCCGCTCCCTCGTCGACCTCACCTCCATCCGCCCCCTGAAGGTCGTCGTCGACGCGGGCAACGGCATGGGCGGACACACGGTCCCCACCGTCTTCGAGGGCCTGCCCCTGACCCTCGTACCGATGTACTTCGAGCTGGACGGCACCTTCCCCAACCACGAGGCCAACCCCCTGGACCCGGCCAACATCGTGGACCTCCAGGCGCGGGTCCGCGCCGAGGGCGCCGACCTGGGCATCGCCTTCGACGGCGACGCCGACCGCTGCTTCGTCGTCGACGAGAACGGCGACCCGGTCTCCCCGTCCGCGATCACCGCGCTCGTCGCCGCCCGCGAGCTGGCCAAGCACGGCGGCCAGGGCACGGTCATCCACAACCTCATCACGTCCTGGACCGTCCCCGAGGTCGTCAAGGAGAACGGCGGCACACCCGTCCGCACCCGCGTCGGCCACTCCTTCATCAAGGCCGAGATGGCCACGTCCGGCGCGATCTTCGGCGGCGAGCACTCCGCGCACTACTACTTCGCGGACTTCTGGAACGCCGACACCGGGATGCTGGCCGCGCTCCACGTCCTCGCTGCCCTCGGCGGCCAGGACGGCACACTGTCCGCGCTGGTCGCCCAGTACGACCGCTACGCCGGGTCCGGCGAGATCAACTCCACCGTCGACGACCAGCAGGGCCGCCTCGCCGCGATCCGCTCCGCGTACGAGGGGCAGGAGGGCGTCACCCTCGACGACCTCGACGGCCTCACGGTCTCCACGGCCGACTGGTGGTTCAACGTCCGCCCCTCCAACACGGAACCCCTCCTCCGCCTGAACGCGGAGGCCCGAGACGAGGCGACGATGACGCGAGTACGGGACGCTGCGCTGGCGATCATCAGGGGCTGACGGCGGGTCTGGCGACGCTGTTCCGGGTCCCGGGGCGGCCAGAGACCGCGCCGTCCCTCGGGGCGCCCCCGGACTCTTCGCGTCCGGGGTCCAGAGGCTGACGATCCGTCCATCCCGTCGGCACCGCCGCTTTCGCGAGGTGCCCTGTAGGACCCTCTGTGGTCCCGGGGTGCCCGGGGCTCGTCGCCTCTGGGGACGACCCGCGCCCCTTCGCGTTGCTGGGCAGGCGGCTGCGTGGGCTCCCACAGTCCGCTGCGCGCTGCCCCCCGCCACGGACCGGGTGGATCGCGGTGGAGTCTCGGGCGTGGGTGGTGTGTGGCTGGTCGCGCAGTTCCCCGCGCCCCTTGGGGGTGGCAGGGCCCGGCGATGTGCCCTGGCGCCGGATGGGGGGGCTCGGTACGGCGACTGGGACCGGAGTGGTGTGGCCCCGGCGTCAGCTGACAGGGGCTCGGCACAATGACCGGAAGCGGAGTGGTGTGCCCCAGCGTCAGCTGGCAGGGGCTCGGCACAAGGACTTGACTGTGCGCCTGGTCGGGTTCGGGGGGCGACGACCTTCCAAGCCCAACCTGCGGGCGGCAACGCGCCGATATCCCTGGCCGCGGGCCACACGCGGACAGGCGGTCGTCCAACCGGTTGTGAGACACGCCGCCGCCGCAACGATCGGCAGGACGGCGGGCCACGGCGGCGGGACGGGCGGGCAACATGCTGCTGCCGGGCTGCCGGGCTGCCGGGCTGCCGGGCTGCCGGGCTGCCGGGCTGCCGGGCTGCCGGGCTGCCGGGCTGCCGGGCTGCCGGGCTGCCGACCTGCCGGGCTGCCGACCTGTATGGTCCGCCGGGAGCCGGGAGCCGGGAGCCGGGAGCCGGGAGCCGGGAGCCGGGAGCCGGGAGCCGGGAGCCGGGAGCCGGGAGCCGGGAGCCGGGAGCCGGGAGCCGGG